>JBDXGY010000002.1:0-332500 GCA_039989895.1 Hyphomicrobiales bacterium | reverse complement strand
TTGATCAAGCCCGTTTTGAAGGCCGCGCCGCGCCATCTCCATTTGATAACTTAGTCAAGATCCGCTCCGAAAATGTTCTCACAATAAATAAAACAAATGACGTCGCTCATTTGTCACTGACAAAAGATGCAGGCTTCATAAACCCAAAATCAAACAGCACTTTCAAAGAATTTTGGAAGGATGAAATGGGATTTGAAGAAGATGCAGATCCAATCATCTCTGCTCTTTCAAAAGAATTGCCTGATAAAACGTTTAAAAGCACACACAAAATACGCATGAATTACGCAGGCGGGCCGAATGCAGATATACCGGATGTCATCAGTATTTATGACGATAGCCAACATCTTATAACAATTGCACGCGCTGACAGCGGTGATTTTGTACCTACAAATGAACCGGCACTTGCTAACGAGCTTGAAGATCAACTGCAGCCAAGATTATTTGCAGCAGGAAATACGAGTGTCTACCAAGGGATTTATCAAACAGCCCTCAAACACAATATACCGACAGAACTCGCGCGCGAGCTTATCCGCATCTATGCCTTTGATGTCGACTTTAAGAGCTCCGTTAAACAAACTGACAAAATGGAAGTCTTTTATTCTCTCGATCCTGAGCAGGAAAAAGCGACAAAAGAGTCAGAGATTTTATACACATCACTCCAGCTGGGCGACTTAAAACGGCGCTATTATCGATTTAAAACCACGGATGATAATGAAGTCGATTATTATGATGAGAATGGTCGCAGTGCGAAAAAATTCTTGATGCGTCAGCCGGTTCCTCGTGCAAAATTTCGTTCAAGCTATGGCTGGCGCCGCCATCCTATTTTGCGCACATCTCGCCTACACAAGGGCGTTGACTGGTCTGCCCCACGCGGAACCCCTATTTTTGCAGCCGGCAACGGCGTCATAGAAGATGCCAAATGGTTTTCTGGTTATGGCCGCTGGATCAAAATTCGCCATGCAAACGGTTACAAAACCGGCTACGCTCATATGAGTCGATTTGCCAAAGGTATGAAATCCGGTGTTCGTGTGCGACAAGGCCAAATTATCGGCTATGTTGGCTCAACTGGTTTATCCACTGGTCCACACCTTCATTACGAAGTAATCGTCAATGGGCGCCACGTAGATCCAATGCGTATTCGCCTACCACGTGGGCGCATTTTATCAGGTGATCAGTTGGCCGCCTTTGAGCGTGAACGCAACCGTATCGACCAACTTTTAGATAAGCCGGACGCGCAAAAAGAGCAGGATTTTGCACTCAGCAATTAAAAGAAAAGGAAAACCAGATTGGCTTCCTCCCTTTTTATCGTTAAGCGGCAACCACGCGCAGTTTTGACTTGAATAATAGTCGATCACTTCCTGCCGTCACCTCAACCTGCGCCCCATCCAAAACATCCCCATTCAGAATTTGATCGGCCAATGGATCTTGGACATAGCGCTGAATAGCGCGCTTTAAAGGCCGTGCGCCGTAAATGGGATCATAGCCTTTATCGGCAAGCAACATTTTAGCATCATCATCGAGGTTCAGTGTAATCTTGCGATCAGACAAAAGCCTCATCAAACGCTCGAGTTGAATATCGATGATTTTAGCCATATGCACCCGCTTCAATCGCTCAAACAAAACGATATCATCAAGCCGGTTCAAAAATTCTGGCCTGAAATGCCCTCGCACGACGTTCATCACCTCATCACGCACGCCATCCACCTCATCGTCCTCGCTCTGATTAACAAGAAATTCAGCGCCAAGGTTCGAGGTCATAATGATCAGCGTATTTCTAAAATCGACAGTGCGGCCCTGCCCGTCGGTCAAACGACCCTCATCGAGAACCTGCAAGAGCACATTGAAAACATCTGGATGCGCTTTTTCAATCTCGTCAAACAAAATCACCTGATAAGGCCTGCGGCGCACAGCTTCTGTAATCACGCCGCCTTCCTCATAACCCACATAGCCTGGAGGCGCACCGATGAGACGAGCGACCGAGTGCTTTTCCATAAATTCAGACATATCAATGCGCACCATGGCCTGTTCATCATCAAACAGAAATCCGGCAAGCGATTTGGTAAGCTCGGTTTTACCAACACCTGTTGGGCCTAGAAACATAAAGGAGCCAATTGGACGATTAGGGTCTTGCAACCCTGCGCGTGCGCGGCGCACAGCTGTCGACACCGCATGGACCGCCTCACTCTGGCCAACAACCGTGCGACCAAGCTCGTCTTCCATCCGCAACAGTTTATCGCGTTCGCCTTCTAGCATTCGATCGATCGGAATACCCGTCCAGCGCGAAATCACATGCGCTATATTTTCTGGCGTAACAGCTTCATGCACCAGCTCATTCTCGCTCGCATCACCGGCCGCTTCAACATCTTCAAGCTTCTTTTCAAGCTCAGGAATAAGCCCATATGAAAGCTCGCCGGCTTTCGCAAGGTTCGCCTGCCGTTGCGCCTTTTCTAAATCAATGCGCGCCTGATCAAGCTCTTCCTTGATTTTTTGCGCATCAGAAAGAGAGGCTTTTTCCCTCTCCCACTTTGTGGTGATGGCGGCTGATTCTTCTTCCAAGCCGGTCAATTCATTTTCAAGCGATAAAAGCCGGTCTTGAGAGGCTGCATCGGTTTCTTTTTTCAACGCTTCGCGCTCGATTTTTAATTGAATGATTTTGCGGTCCAATTCATCCAGTACTTCAGGTTTAGAATCGACCTGCATACGCAGCCGCGAACCCGCCTCATCCATCAAATCAATCGCCTTATCAGGCAAAAACCGATCTGAAATATAACGATTCGATAAAGTTGCCGCCGCAACCAGCGCGCTATCGGTTATGCGCACACCATGATGCAGCTCATATTTTTCCTTGATGCCGCGCAAAATAGAAATTGTATCTTCCACGCTCGGCTCGGTCACAAAAACAGGCTGAAAACGCCGCGCAAGTGCTGCATCCTTCTCGACATATTTTTGATATTCATCAAGTGTCGTTGCGCCAACACAATGTAGTTCACCGCGCGCTAAAGCTGGCTTCAAAAGATTTGAGGCATCCATCGCACCGTCTGATTTGCCCGCGCCAACAAGCGTGTGCATTTCATCGATGAACAGCACAATTTCGCCATTGGCATCCATCACTTCATTGAGGACCGATTTCAAGCGCTCTTCAAATTCCCCGCGATATTTAGCGCCAGCAATCAGTGCGCCCATATCCAGCGCCTGCAATGTCTTATCGCGCAAGCTCTCCGGCACATCGCCATTAACAATGCGCAGCGCCAAGCCTTCCGCAATCGCGGTTTTACCCACACCAGGTTCACCAATAAGCACCGGATTATTTTTCGTGCGGCGTGATAAAACCTGAATAGCGCGGCGAATTTCTTCATCGCGCCCAATCACTGGATCAAGCTTGCCATCGCGCGCGTCTTGCGTCAGATCACGCGCATATTTCTTCAACGCCTCATAAGCATTTTCCGCCGTCGCACTGTCTGCCGTGCGACCTTTACGTAAATCATTGATGATCTGATTAATCGCCTTTGGCGATGTCCCACTATCTGAAATCATCTTTGATGTTGCAGCCGATTTTTCCATAGCAAGAGCCAGAAAAAGCCGCTCAACTGTTACAAAACTATCGCCCGTTTTTTTCGCAATATCTTCTGCCGTGGTAAAAACTTTAGCAAGCGGGGCTGCAAGATAAACCTGTCCGTTCCCACCGCTGACTTTCGGGTTTTTTTTCAAAGCCGCCTCAAGCGCCAACCGTAAAGCCTGCGCATCACCACCCGCTTTTTCAAGCAAGCTTGAAGCAAAGCCTTCTTTATCATCCAGCAAAACTTTTAGAATATGTTCCGGCAAAAATTGCTGATGGTCATTAGACACAGCATATGTCTGGGCTGATTGAATAAAGCCCCGTGCGCGTTCTGAATATTGTTCAATGTTCATTTTACTAACCTTCAAGCCTGTCGCTTCACCTCTCAAGTTGAGCAAATAAACCGGACCAAACCAACAGCCTCTTAAAAGACGACTGCATATCCTCCATCACGGCAGGATACTCCCCTTATATGGGAATAACACAAGCCCTATTCAATGCATTAAAAGACAGTTACTAAGCAGCGGAGCCGGCAATGAGTTTAATGAATACATGCGCTTCCTCATCCATCGCAATTGGCTCAAAAGCTCGCACAATATCTTGATCAAGCTTATCGCCCATAGCCACCAACGTGTCATATGCTTCGCGTGGCTCCATTGATAATTTGTAAGACCGAGCCTCCAGCAAGGCGGAATAGATATCAATGACCGTGATAAGTCGCACAATATCAGGGATTTCATCCGCTTTAAGTCCATCAGGGTATCCAGAACCATCAAGATATTCATGGTGACTGCGAGCAATCGCGATTAATTCTTTGCTCATCCGGCTGTCTTTAACCAAAATGGCCGCACCATCAGCAGGATGGCGCTGCATCTTTACAAGCTCTTCAGGGTCAAGCTTACCCGGTTTATCAAGAATTTTTTGTGGTACTTTTACCTTGCCAATATCATGAACAAGCGCACCAAGTGTCAGACGTTCTTTTTCAGCAGGAGCTAAATTATATTTATTACTGAATGCCGCTGCAAAACCGGCCACGATCATAGCATGACGATAAGTATATGAAGAATGAGAGCGTACAGCTTTCATCCAATTGTCCATATCCACATTCTGAATCGCATCAATGATTTGGCGGCTGCTCTCTTGCATTTCTTGAACAGGAAGTTTGCCGCCTTTACGAATTGAAATCGCAATACTATCCATTAAGTCAGAAACCGTAAGGCAGGCTTCAGAGGATTTTTTTATTTGGCTGCTGTCGTCATGCTTGATTGTTTTAGTGGCTATATTTTCATTACATAATTTGACAATAACATTAGTCAACTGGTCAGAATTTAGCGGCCGTGCAACACTAATATTAGCGCCTAGAGCATTTGCTTGCACGACAAGGGAACGGTTACCGCTATCAAAAGAGAAAACAGTTTCTTTAAGCTTTTCATTCTTACTTTGTATTGTCTTCAACCACGCAACATTCTTTGAAACCTGGATATCTATGTCAAAAACAGGAATGTCATATTTATTGACGTCGTCCGCCTTAAATGACTTCCAATTAAACAATTCAATAGACACGATACCCGCCATTTTTCTGGCGACCTTCGTAGCATTTGCCAGATCGTCGGTTATGATAACAACGGTCTGTGGAAAATGGTATGCTTGTGTCATGATTCTCAAACTGAATTAATTATATTCTCAAGCGGAATTAATTATTGAGTAACCTTAGACTGAAAATGGAAAAACTAAGTTAACGCTATAATTATGACACCCATCAACTCTAAGTGCCACGAGATATAGCCTCCCTAAAGTAATCGGATTGACGCATATGAGTAAATATACTCGAAAACATTAGCTTCTTGTATGGTTTAATCCGACATCAAAAATGCAGGTGGATTATCCATAATATTATCAGGTTTTTCCTTGATCGGATCAGGCTTCTCTTTCGCTGATGATTTATTTTCATCAGAGGCAACAGATGCATTAGCTTGAACTTCAGTTTGGCGCGATGGGCGATTTGATCCACGCCCTCTGCGAGGCTTAGGCTGTTCCTTATCCCGCGCATTATCAGCAGACTTTTCCGCCCTAGGACCTTCAGCAACAACAGGTTGCGGACCATCTTGTGCGACAGGCGTCGCGTCCTTATTCGATTGCTCTCTATTTTCTTGCGCTTGAGCTGCATTACGGCGCTCTTCTTCACGGGCCGCATTTTGCTGTGTTTGTGCTGTCATGATGATGCGATTGTAATGTTCTGCGTACTGATAATAAGCTTCAGCAGAAATGCCATCGCCAGCAGAAAGTGCATCCCGCGCAAGTGTTTGATATTTCTCAGCAACATGCTGTGCAGTGCCGCGCACCTTTACATCAGGTCCATTGCTTTCATAAGAACGGGTAAGTGGATTTGGTCCTTTACGACCACCACGACCGCGTGAACGGTTGTTATTATTGTTCTTATTATTATGTTGCCTCATTAATGGCTCTCTTCTATTCGCTTATCAAATTCGACTCACAACACCAGTGCGAGCACTTCATCGATATCGATTGCGGTCATTTAATTGTTAGAATTATGCTTTGATCACTATTTTCGTACCAAGGTGAAATTCACACTCAATGCTAAAATCATTTTTCACGATCGTTCAAATTTAGAACTGTTCAAGAAACTGATTTTTGAGCTGTGACGAAGATATCTTCTTAAATCCATTTTGATTTAGATGTAACTTCAATAGAGCAATGATAGACATTTATACCGTCATTTCCAAGTTATTTCTGTAAAATATATACATATTCATTGTTTTATCGGTTAATTTTTCACTATTTTCACAAAGCGTGGCAAATTAGCCATATCAAAAACACAACGACAGCCCTCAAATCCACAATCACCGGCAATCTCAATGACGGCTTCACTTTGCGTAGAGCCGTGTTCCATCATGCAAAACCCATCAAAAGCAAGATGGTCACGAGACCATGGCATGATCTGTCTAAATGCATCCAGCCCATCTTTACCCGCGAAAAGAGCAACGGATGGATCATAGTGCGTCACATCAACGACCAAATCGTCACACTCATGCAAAGCAATATAGGGAGGATTAGAAACCACCACATCAAATAGCCCATCCATTGCCGCGCCATAATTCGATAAAACGGGTTGAAATCGATCTGCCACACCATGTCTGACAGCATTTTGCGCAGCGATATCAAGCGCCGGTTTACTGATATCAATGCCAAAGCCAATTGCATGCGGCAACTCGCTCAAAAGAGAAACCAAAATAGCACCACTGCCCGTGCCAATATCCACAATGCGTAAAGCCTCATCTCGGCGACCAGAACTCATCGCCCAGTTGAGAACTTCTTCCACAATCCCTTCTGTTTCCGGTCGTGGCACAAGGGTGTGTTCACTGATGATAAAATCGAGACCCCAAAAGGCCTTCACACCCAAAATGCGCGCAACCGGCTCACCGGCGCAACGACGACTAATATAGCCGTCTATTTTTTTAGCTTGATCGCGCGTGATTCCTTCACCGCCCTCGGTAAGAGGCGCATGGTCAGCCACATCACAAGCTGCCCCCACCAAAAGGCGGGCATCAAGGTCTGGCGTTGCATAGGACTTTTCATGGAAAACTTCGCGCAGAGCGCCCTTCGCTTTAAGATAGGCGCCACCCAGTGTCTGATCTTCAGATGCCTTACCCAATAAGACTATTCCTCTTCGACCGCAGCAAGCAAAGTTGCTTGATGGTCTGTAATCAAGGCATCAAGCAATTCATCCACCGCCTCCCCCATCAGCACTTTATCCAATTTATAAAGAGTAAGGTTGATACGATGGTCAGAAACACGACCTTGAGGGAAATTATAAGTACGAATACGCTCAGAGCGATCACCCGATCCCACTTGCCCTTTTCGACTGTCGGCGCGTTCTTTATCTGCTTTCTGGCGCTCCATATCATAAAGTCGAGCCCGCAATTCTTTCATCGCATTAGCACGGTTTTGGTGCTGTGATTTTTCACTTGATGTTACCACAATACCTGATGGCTCATGGGTAATGCGCACAGCACTATCCGTGGTATTAACATGCTGCCCACCCGCACCAGATGCACGCATAGTATCAATACGAATATCTTCATTTCGAATTTCGATATCCACCTCTTCCGCTTCCGGCAACACGGCAACTGTGGCCGCAGATGTATGAACGCGCCCGCCCGATTCTGTCTCTGGTACGCGTTGCACCCGATGAACACCTGATTCAAACTTTAGCCGCGCAAAAACGCCTTCGCCTGAAATATTCGCAACAGCCTCTTTGAACCCACCGACGTCGCCCTCATTCATAGTCATGACATTAAACTTCCAGCCGCGCGTGGACGCATAGCGCTCATACATCCGAAACAAATCACCGGCGAATAACGCCGCCTCATCGCCGCCAGTGCCAGCGCGAACCTCAACAATCGCATTTTTATTGTCGGCAATATCTTTTGGCAAAAGCTGAATTTTAATTTCCGCTTCAAGCTCTTCAATTTTGACTTTCAAATCAGGCACTTCAGACTCAGCCATTTCCCGCATTTCATCATCGGTTTCAGGATCAGCTACCATGCCCAAAAGATCAGCCACTTCATTCTGCGCTTCTCTAAGAGCATTAATATTAGCAACCACAGGTTCCAAATCTGAAAACTCCCGCGCAAGCTTCACATAAGTCTCACGATCAGGATTCTCAGCCATTTGCGCCGTCACATCATCGGCTCGGGCGAGAATAGAATCAATTTTTGCATCAGAAAGCATAAGAAAGTTGGCCTTAAAGAAGAAGAGATGACGAATTCAGCGTCGTAAAAATGATATTGAGCATCGCTATAAAGGTATATTGTGAGCTTCTGCGAAAGACGTCAATCGTTCGCGTAATGATCGGCGATCACTGCTCGCAAGAAAGCCTTCCACTTCAGTGGTTAAAGCAGCAAGATCCGTCTCCAAGATCATCGCTTTAATAGGACCGATCGACGACGGGTTCATAGATAGTGAACGATAACCAATGCCAAGAAGAGCCAATACCTCAAGCGGTCGACCACCCATCTCACCACAAAGTGTCACAGAAGTATTCGATCGCTCGCCTGCATCAATAATCGATTTCAACGCATTGAGATTGGCCTTAGATAAAGCATCATAACGACCAGAAAGTTTGGTATTGCTGCGGTCACACGCGGTCATGAATTGGAATAAATCATTTGAGCCCACAGAAACAAAATCCACGGCTTGCATCAACTCATCAAGCTGCCACAAAAGGGCCGGCACCTCGACCATAACACCGTAGGAAATTTTTGACGGCAATCCTCGACCATGAAGCGATGCACGTTTAATTTCAAGCTGAATAAGTTCTTTTGCGGCATATGCCTCACTGACTTCGGTGACCATCGGAATCATGATCTGTAATTCGCGCCCCCTTGCGGCTCCCATCAGTGCTCGCACCTGAACCCGCAGCAGTCCTGGCCGATCAAGCCCCAGCCTGATCGCGCGCCAACCCATAGCAGGATTTTCTTCACTGCCCATGCGCATATAAGGCAGTATTTTATCGCCACCAATATCCAAAATACGGAAGGTTACGGGTTTATCATCTGCCTTCTTTAGTATTGCTTCATAAAAATCCTGCTGCTGTTTTAGACGAGGCAAAGATGAGGCAATCATGAATTGTAGTTCTGTTCGAAAAAGCCCGATACCATCAGCATTAGTTTTTTCAAGATTATCGACATCAATACCAAGACCGGCATTGAGTTTGAGCTGAATGCGGATGCCGTCTCTCGTAACTGGTTTAACATTAAGAAGTTCCAGATAGCGCTCTTGGCGCTTGGCACGCATGCGCACTTTATCCGCATAAGCCGCTTCCACATTTGGAGCAGGCCGCAAGTGCACTTCGCCGCTGTCACCATCAACAACAATCGCATCACCCACTTCAACATACATCAAAAAATCGGATAATTGCCCAACGGTCGCAATGCCCATAGCACGGGCAACAATTGTCACATGGCTAGTCGGCGCGCCTTCTTCCAATACGAGACCACGTATTTTGCTTGGATCATAATCCAAAAGATCGGCAGCACCCATTGTACGGGCAACAATGATCGCATCATTGATATCTTCTGTATTTTGGCCATCCGCCTTGCCCATTAATTGACGCAATAAACGATAAGCCAAATCGTCAAAGTCGTGCATACGCTCACGCAGATAGGGGTCTGATTGGCGCAACATACGCGCGCGCGTATCACTTTGAACTTTTTCTACTGCCGCCTCAGCCGTCAAACCATTATTGACTGCTTCTTCCATCTTGCGCACCCAGCCACGGTCATGGGCAAACATACGGTAAGCTTCAAGTATATCACGATGCTCTCCCTTTACTGCAATATCGCGGCGGGAAAGCATGTTGTCGACAGAGAGTCGTAATTCACTAATAGCCGCATCCAGACGGCTCAATTCCACATTAGGGTTGTCACTAATCAGATTTGTCACGACCACGCGCGGCTCATGCAAGACAACGTGACCAAGGCCAATGCCTTCTGCAAAAGAAAGTCCTTTAAGACTGGTTGCGCGTTGTCGATCGAGCTGTTTCTCTTTCGATAAAAGAGCCTTCAACTCATCGCCAACAATCATCTCGGCAAACACCATTGCGATGGTTTGAAGTGCTTCTACTTCTTCTTCGGAATAAACGCGCCGCGCTTTATTTTGAACCACAAGCACGCCAAGTGTGCGACCGGCACGCAAGATAGGCACACCCAAGAAAGCATTGTAAATTTCTTCCCCAGTCTCAGGAAGAAAAGCAAAAGCAGGATGAGCCTGCGCATCTGATAAATTAAGAGCACTGGCCGTAGAGGCAATCAAACCCACAAGCCCTTCGCCTACTTTCAAGCTGGTATTGTGAACCGCTTCCCGCTTCAATCCCTCAGTGGCGAAAAGTTCCAGAGCGTTATCAGAACGCAAGACATAGATAGAGCACACCTCGGCCACCATGTTCGAGGCAATCTGGCTTACTATTTTGTCAAGCCGGTCCTGTGGCCGTATTGGCTCTGCCATTACCTCACGAAGGCGGCGGAGCAAAATACGAGGACCAGCGGGTGCTGACCGCATGGGAAGTCCTCATTTTAAACGTAATCGCTAATCGGCGTCTAAACCATACACACTGTGCAAAGTGCGTACCGCAAGTTCGGTATAGGCTGCATCAATCAAAATAGAAATCTTAATCTCAGAAGTTGTGATCGCTCTTATATTGATGCCTTTTTCAGAAAGTGCTGCAAATGCCGTTGCAGCAACCCCCGCATGGGAGCGCATGCCAATGCCGATTACAGACACTTTCACAAGATTTTTGTCACCACCTACATCAGAAAAACCTGCGCCATTAAGCACTTCAATTGAGCGCTCAAACTCGCTGGATGGAACAGTAAATGTGATGTCTGTGGTATCGCCGCTTTCCGATACGATTTGAACAATCATATCAACATTGATACTCGCCTTAGCGAGAGGGCCGAAAATTTGAGCGGCAACGCCTGGCTTATCCGCCACACGCCTCAAAGACACCTGCGCTTCATCTTTAGCATAAGCAATACTGGTTACAATCTGCTGTTCCACAATTTCATCCTCATCACAAATCAACGTACCGGGCGGGTTCATCACATCTACAAGAGAGGGATCATCCGGATCCGTGAACGATGAACGCACAAAGGTGCGCACGTTATAAATATGGGCAAGTTCAACCGAACGTACTTGCAAAACCTTTGCGCCCGAAGAGGCCATCTCCAGCATCTCTTCAAACGACACTTTTTCCATCCGCTTTGCCTGCGGTACAATGCGCGGGTCGGTTGTGTAAACCCCGTCAACATCGGTATATATATCACACCGCTCAGCATCAATCGCCGCCGCGATAGCAACCGCCGTGGTATCAGAACCACCCCTGCCAAGGGTTGCGACGCGTCCTTCAGGTGAAATGCCTTGAAACCCTGCAATAACCGCAACTTGCCCTTGATCAAGCCGCTCAATCAACTTCTCGCCATCAATGTCAGCAATCCGCGCGGAGCCGTGCACACTGTCGGTTTTCAGGGCAATCTGCCAGCCAAGCCACGAGCGGGCTTCCACACCCATAGATTGAAGGGTGATCGCCAAAAGCCCCGAGGACACTTGCTCACCTGAGGCTACAATGGAGTCATATTCACGCGTATCATGCATGGGAGAAGCCTCACGGCACAAATCCACAAGGCGATTGGTTTCTCCCGCCATCGCCGATACAACAACAGCCACCTGATGTCCCGCATCAACCTCACGTTTAACGTGACGTGCAACACGACGAATCCGATCGAGATCGCCAACGGATGTCCCGCCGAACTTCATCACCAATCGTGCCATAGAATACTCTCGCTTAAGTCTTTTGAATTTCTTACAAAACCAGTGCGGTGTGTTCAAACACCTCGTTCACCTGATGTTGCAAGCCTCATACAGATAAACACGCCCCTGATCAACCATTCGTTGTTTTTTTGCAGCTATCCGCGTCTATTCATGTCGAGCAATTTGGCGATAGACCAACAAAGCGACGATTGAAAATAAAAGATTAAAGGCCAGCAAAAGATCCCAGTGCACCCCATAAGTAAAGGCAAGTTTAGCTAACAAGGACGGGATAAGCGTACCGCACAAAAGAGACGCAATAAGCGCCTTTTTCGGCGACATGACTTTGTAAAATATACAAAATAGAGCAACCAATAATATCGCAACACCGTAGCGTCCCCAAATGGTCACCAGCTGCTCAAAAGGAACCCCGAGGAATAAAGTAACGGCAACTGATTGGAGCAAAAGCCCTATAACAGCGCCAGCGACAACGCCAAGCACATCGTTTTTTAAAATTGATAATGACATCATTATACCTGAAATATTCCCAATGGCTCATAACCTATCAGCTCACAGTAACCAGCTCAATGGCCAAGATCATTGACCCTAAGATTATTTGCTCAATGCATATTTTAGGTGACAGCCCATTTATCCTTCGTGCTAAACTGGTATCGACCAAATAAGGAACCAACATTATGGCATTAAAACGCATGGCGCTTGAGCTTGGCATGGGAACCGATATTCAAGGCGGTGATTACACCAAAGCCGCCACCCGCGCCGTTCAAAACGCGCTTCGACAAAACGCCCTCGTGGTGGCTGATGCTTTTGATTTGCCGCGCGATGCGATGCAGGTCAACATACTCATCGGCGTACAGAAGCCCGATGAAGTCGACACCGAAGCCATTGCAGCCCTCCTCCCCTATGGCTCGGCCACGGTCAGCGTTGAAACAGGCGGCATGGATACGCCCAATGAAGCGGGAACCAACACCACGATTATGGCCAATGCAGCGCTTGTGGTCTATCTCGATCTGCCTGAGGGCAAAAGCTACGGAGTGCCAGCATGACCCCCTTGAAACGCATTATATTAGAGATGGGAACGGGCAATGATCTTTATGGCATGGACTACACCAAAGCCGCAAAACGCGCCGTCCAAGACGCCATCCACCATTCATCCTTGACCCTGTTTAAGAGCTTGGACATGGACCCCAACGCCATGCAAATAGAACTAAACCTAGCGGCCCAAGAGCCGGATAAAATCAATCTGGAAGAAGTGGCGAAAGAACTCCCCTTTGGGGCCGTCACACCCAAAGCCATTAAAGGCGGGTTGAATGTACCCGATGAGGTCACGGGTAGAATGAGTGTGATTGTCAATGCCGGCGTCGTCGTGCGCTACCCGCTTTAGGGGGGTGAGTTGAGCAGGGAACGCCCTAGGCAACACATATATTAGAAGAGGAGAGCAACATGCCCTCCTCTTCCATTCTTGTTTATTTACGTTTGCTCTTTTTGTCTGGCGCTTGCGTCAGTGCTGAACCAGCAACTGATCTTTGCGCCGCTGTAGACTTAGGGTTGCGTAGGATTTTAGCCGCTTGAGATGCAACTGATCTCGAAGTTTTCTCGTTTCGCGCCATATTTATGCACCTACAGATGGGCTAATATCGCTAAAACGAGCCCCAGAAATCACTTCACTAACCCGACCTTGATTGAGCCCGCCTAACTGAGCGGCAATCTGAGCCTGATTCATATCAGTGGTATTCCATAGATATTTAATTTCACCAGCTAGTTCTGGTGTCATTGCAGGGCTCTTTGCCCTTTTTGTATAAGCCATTGGCGTATACTCCTTAGAGACGTCTTGATTTGCCTTTCTCTAAGCCGTACACTCCATTTGCTAGTTGGAGGAGTGATGTGCTCGATGCGCGTCTCAACCACCAAACAGAAAAAGGATGCCACAATTATTGCGGCATCCTTTTTTTATATCTTAATTAAGAAAAAATCAATACTTTTTGATATCCACCTGCTCTGCTCATTATCATTCGCATTTCAGGTGAGCTGCTTGCTGTGCAATTTACAGCATTTTTCGCACCCGTCAAGTCTTATTTTTGGCAGGATTCCGTGCTTTTTAAGATTGCAAGGATGTTTGCCCTTTGTTCCCACACTCCCTGTGTATAAGTTTAAATTTACTCACAGAAACCAGCAGTCGAATACACCTTGAGTAGGTTTGAGCGTTTATTAGATTCTAAATTAGAAGGTTTTCCCAGTTCATTTTGGGCGCATGAGCGGACTTCACTTCGCCAGAATCATCTCGCTCGCTTTTTCTGCGATCATCATCACGGGGGCATGGGTGTTGCCTGATGTTATTGTCGGCATGATGGAGGCGTCGACCACGCACAGGCCTTTAATGCCGTGCACCCGCAATTGATCATCCACCACAGCCATGGAATCCGACCCCATTTTCGCGGTCCCCACGGGGTGCCGAGGCAGAGGGTGATGCCGTTGACGGTGGTGCATATGACGTAGAGATCGTAGACATTTAAAAACTCCATACAATAGAGCAAAGTATGGCGAAGGAAGCTTTAAAGCAGCGCCGATCGCTGCACTTTAAGATCTTAATTCGTGAAAGCGTCAGACAGAAGATTCATATGCGCGGCCAGTGGATTAATATCTTGCACCGCAACCTTAGTCGATGATGTGAGAGCTTCATCAAAGTGCAAGACTTGTTCTTGCAGCCGGATAGACCGCTCAATCAAATCTTTCAGCTCATCAGGTAACTGGTCCCATTTCTCACCATTTGTGAGAGTCCCTTGTTTTTTAAGTTTGACCTTCTGCTTTTCGTCTTGAGCTTGAGCAATCGTCATTTCACCTTCACTCACCGCGCGCTGAAGCAAAAGCCATGATGCAAGCTGCATCAGGCGTGTGGTCAAGCGCATCGATTCGGTTGCATAAGAAAGAGAAGCCTCACGCTCTAGTGTTTTCGCGGCGAGCCGACCTTCAACATCAAGATAATTCGCGGCTTCTTCAACCAGCGACATACCTCGTTCAAATAACTCAAAGAATGCAGGTGAGCTGATAAGGCGATTGCTAAACGAGACAACACCGTCGTTTCCGTTCAATTCGATCATATTGGTTTGATCTGTCATATTTTACGCTACCTACTACTTAACCCGGCGCCATTGGCGACCGTTACTGGAACTCTAAAATTCACACTAGGCGATCATCACCAAGATGTAAAAGAACAAGAGCGCAATACACACACTAACAAGAAATTAAGGTTAAAAAAAAGCCGCTTTCGGAAAAGCGGCTGAAGTCTAAACAGGGAGGTTTCAAACAAAGTGGTAGGGGCCACTAAGTCCAGAATTCCGCGAAATATCGCTTCATTCCTTAACGCTCAAAGTAATAATTTAGAAAGATTAACAAGGAGTAAATATTTACCATATTCTGTGTCAATAAGACCTACCCTCAACTCTTAAAAAAGCTCTCAGCAGACTTCTTTGAGGCGCGTTTGTTTTCAGCCTCAGTGTCCAAACGATCAATTTCCAGCTTCAAATCCGCAATTCTTTTTTCAAGTTCCTCAATCGAAAATGTTGATAAATCTTGACCAACCACATGCGCTGTTTCTTTTTTTAATGGCTCCTCATCAAACATCCAAAACTCCTCCAGCTCACACCGCAAATATTTAAATAACTTATACTCCCTCACTCGCGATATTCAAAACATCCAAAAATTCATGTGACACATTGGCCAAAGACCCCCCATGCCTATCAAACGAATAAGATATCAAAAGTGCCGCTTATCCCCGACTAACCCATAGCCAAATAAAATGATGATAAATCTTGGTTGCGAACGAAGCCTAAAGCAAGTATAGAACTTTCATCTCTCGTCATCGTCAAAGACATGACTGCCTCGTTTCCAGCCTGATTAAGCTGGCGAGCATACAAAAGGACTTTACCTATGGCCCAGACACTTTTGATGCCAAAAGCAACCGCGGTATGGCTGGTTGACAATACATCTCTCTCTTTCGATCAAATTGCGGATTTTTGTACATTACACCCGCTTGAGGTGAAGGCCATCGCCGATGGTGATTCTGCACAGGGCATCAAAGGACTAGATCCTGTCTCAACGGGTCAGCTCAGCCGCGACGAAATTGAAAAAGCACAAGACGATGTCAATCACAAATTGCAAATGGCAAAACCAAAAGTACTCGTTCCAGAAACTAAGAAAAAGGCTCCTCGCTACACACCAGTGTCGCGCCGACAGGACAGGCCAAACGCTATTTTGTGGCTCACACGCAATCATCCTGAATTGAAAGATTCGCAAATCATCAAGCTTGTCGGCACTACAAAGCCAACCATTCAGGCCATCCGTGATCGGTCGCACTGGAATTCTGCTAATCTAACACCAAGCGACCCAGTAATTCTCGGCCTGTGCACCCAGATTTCATTGGATGCAGAAGTGACAAAAGCTGCCAAGAATTTGCCGCCAAAACCAGATCAGCCTGAAGGCGACACCCTTCAACCCGTGTCTGAAACCGCGCCACTTTATCAAACAAGTGAGCCGAAGACAGTTGTTGACGATGCTGATGTTTTCAAATCATCTGACAAGCCGCTGGAGCCAGAAGAACCAGCGGAGCCTGAGTATGATGTCGATTCAGTTTTCTCAAAACTTACAGAACTGAAAAAAGACGAACCTTCAGACGAGTAAGCATGCTAAAATTGCGGCCTCCTGTTTGGTGGCCGCGATTCACCTCTATTCAGGCGGTTCAACCGTAAAATTGAGGCCCAATCGACCACCATCAGCATAGAGTGTCTGGCCTGTGATATAGCTTGCATCATTTGACGCGAGAAATGACACAATGGCAGCCATTTCATCAGGGTCACCAACGCGGCCCAGCGGTGTGCGTGATAAAATCCGTTTTTTGGCAGCCGGATCATCATTCAACGTTGAAAGCATCGGCGTCATGATAGAACCTGGCCCAACTGCGTTCACTCGAATACCATATTCCGCGAGGGCTAAAGCCGACACTTTTGTTAATTGGTTTAAGCCGCCTTTGGAAACCGAATAGGCTACCTGATCGGCAACAGCAAAAATCGCATTCACCGATGATATATTCACGATCGTTCCTGCAACAGCACCCTGATTAACTTTCTCAACCATATGCCGACCGACAGCTTGCGAGGTAAGAAAGGCACCCTTTAAGTTGACCGTCAAAACACGATCAAAGTCTTCTTCACTAAGTTCAAGAAAATTCGCATCTTGGATAATGCCGGCGTTATTGACCAGTATGTCGATATCGCCAAATTCTTCCAGTGTGCTGGCCACTAAATTATTAACGTCGAGCCGGTCCCCAACATCGCAATGAACATAGTCAACTGATCCATATTCACTTAAAACTTTAGCTGCACTAATACCGGCCTTATCGTTTATATCCGCAATGACAACCCGCGCGCCATCACGCAAAAGGCGCTCGGCAACAGCATAACCTATGCCTTGTGCCCCGCCCGTTACAATCGCAACTTTATTGTCGTGTTCGGGCATTTCAAGTCCTTCTTGTAATGTTCGCCTTCTTATTGTGTGCGTTTAAGCGCATCAGCAATTTCATCCAGTATAGCAGGATCGTCAATAGTTGCCGGCATTTTATAATCTTCACCATCTGCAATTGAGCGGATAGTTGCTCGCAATATTTTTCCCGAGCGAGTTTTAGGCAATCGCTTCACAGTACAAACCTGCTTGAAAGCAGCCACAGGTCCAATTTTTTCGCGTACCAATGTTACGACTTCTTTTTCAATCTCTTCTGATGGGCGGCTAACCCCTGAATTGATAACCACTAACCCAGCAGGCACCTGCCCTTTCAGCTTGTCCGCGATGCCTATAACAGCGCATTCGGCAACATCTGGATGGCTTGCAACAATTTCCTCCATGCCGCCAGTAGATAGCCTGTGACCGGCAACATTAATGATATCATCCGTGCGTGCCATGATGTAAACATAGCCGTTTTCATCCACATACCCCGCATCCGCCGTGTTATAATATCCTGGAAACCGCGTGAGATAACTTTCCATAAAGCGTTCTTCGTTCTGCCAAAGCGTCGGCAATGCACCTGGTGGAAGCGGCAGTTTAAGAACAATATTACCAAGCGTTCCAACTTCGACTTCATGACCGTCGTCATCGAGCACCTGCAAATCATAACCGGGCATCGTGACCGTTGGAGACCCAAGGACAACCGGTAACTGCCCAAGCCCCACAGGATTGCCTGCAATCGTCCAGCCCGTTTCTGTTTGCCACCAATGGTCAATCACCGGAACCTTAAGTTGATCCTGCGCCCAGATGATTGTATCAGGATCGGCGCGCTCTCCCGCAAGAAACAGCGTGCGAAAATGCGAAAGGTCGTATTTTTTAATCAATTCTCCGTTCGGGTCTTCTTTTTTGATAGCACGAAATGCTGTCGGTGCCGTGAACAGAGCCACCACTTTATGTTCTTCAATTACCCGCCAGAAAACACCAGCATCCGGTGTGCCAATCGGTTTGCCTTCGAACAAAATAGTCGTGCAACCATGCAGGAGCGGCGCATAGACAATATAGGCGTGACCCACAACCCAACCCACATCTGATGCGCCCCAATAAACTTCACCAGGCTTGACGTCATAAATCGCTGACATGGTCCATAAGAGCGAGACCATATGGCCACCATTATCGCGCACAACGCCCTTAGGCACACCCGTAGTACCCGATGTGTAAAGTACATAGAGAGGATCAGTTGATTTGACCGGCACACAATCGACCACACGTCCACGCGCATCGTCCATTGCAGTCTTCATATCAATATCACGCCCCTCAGTCAGCGGCGCGGTTAATTGTTCGCGTTGCAGAATAAGGCAGCATTTCACCTTATGCTCGGCAAGATCGATCGCTTCATCAAGCAGCGGCTTATATGAAACAACACGACCAGGTTCTATGCCGCAAGAGGCTGAAATAATCACATCAGGTTTTGCATCGTCGATACGGATAGCCAGTTCCCGGGATGCAAACCCCCCAAAAACAACAGAGTGGACCGCCCCCAATCGTGCACAAGCCAACATGGCAAAAGCAGCCTCAGGCACCATCGGCATGTAAATGATAACACGGTCCCCTTTTTTAACCCCGTTATCTGCAAGCACGGCAGCCATGGCCGAAACTTCTTCGAGCAATTGATTATAGGTAAATTTCTTTTGGGAATCGGTGATCGGGCTATCATAAATAATAGCGAGTTGGTCGCCACGACCTTCTGCAATTTGACGATCAACAGCATTGTGGCAATTATTACATTCACCACCAACGAACCACTGTCCATGAGGGCCTAAATCAGGGTCAAACACTTTTTCATAAGGCTTCGACCATTCGACCTGTTTTGCAGCTTCTGCCCAAAACGCCTCTGGCGCCCGCTTCCATGCTTCATAAACTGCTGGATATCTGCTCGTCATCTTCAACTTCCTCTCCCAAACCCCCCTCGCAGGGCATATTAGGAATAGTTATAAGCTTTTGTGATGGTCCGCAAAACATATAATTCCAGCAATTGGTTTTGCACAAATCCAAATACGACTTACTTGCTATGGAAAATTCTGTAATTAGCACATAAAAAACCGCGCTGATGGGCGCGGTTAGTTCACTCAATAATAAGTCGTTATAATTTAATTATTATGATCCATGAATGAATATCATTAAAATTAATGCGCTACGCGGTTAGCTGATATACGCTTAATTTGATCTTTTAAAGTTAGTTTTTTTCGCTTTAACGCGGCTACTTCTAGTGTGTTGGCGCTAGGATGTGCTGTTACAATAGCTATCTGTTTTTCCAAAACACTATGCCTTCTTTTGAGTTCGACAAGATGGGCTTCCATCGACATACTGTCTCCTTTCAAAGTTGGCGGGACAAATGATTTGTCCACGGAAGAAATTGTGACACAAACACTATTAAACGTCGATTATGATAAGCAACATTCAGGCGAAAATGGGGAAAAGTGAGAAATAATCAATAAAATCAATAAGTACGTTTTTATGAAAACAAGCATCAAATTTGCTATGTAATCCTCAGCAAAATTTACTAGATGCAAGAAAGACTTGAATTGATTCGTTTTTCAGGCAATGAGCATGCCTCGAGCAAACTTAAACGATAGGCATAAATAAAATGACTGAAGAGGAAATGCTCGCTACCCGTATTCAGATCGGTCACCTGCGCCAGAAGCACCGCGATCTTGACGCTGCGATTGAAGCGCTAGAAGGCGCAAGCCGGTCTGATCCTTTAAGAGTTCAGCGACTGAAAAAACAAAAACTACACCTTAAAGATGAAATCGCTGCGCTCGAAGACAGTCTTTTTCCGGATATCAGCGCTTGAACGAGAACCATCAACCGTTATAGTCGCGCCTTTCATTTGACAATGAGCGGAATGTTCAGACCATGGCAAATAACGAAGCAAAAGTAGCAATCATCATGGGCAGCCAATCAGACTGGCCTACGATGCATCACGCAGCTGATATCCTTAATGAACTGAAGATTGGCTTTGAGGCAAAAATTATTTCTGCCCACCGCACACCAGACAGACTCTACGATTTTTCAAAAGGCGCCAGAGATGCAGGCTTTCATGTTGTGATTGCCGGTGCTGGTGGCGCGGCCCATCTGCCCGGCATGTGCGCAGCCATGACACCTTTGCCTGTGTTTGGCGTTCCCGTGCAATCAAAAGCGCTTTCAGGCAAAGATAGCCTTTTATCCATTGTACAAATGCCCGCAGGCGTTCCTGTCGGCACCCTAGCTATTGGCAAAGCGGGAGCAATCAATGCCGCCCTTCTGGCCGCCAGCGTTCTAGCCCTTCATGACAAAGACCTTGCAACGCGGCTTGATGCGTGGCGTGCGGCACAAAGTGACCGCGTTGCTGAAATCCCTGTTGATGACGATAAGGCGTAATCTATGAGCGATACGCAATTAAAACTAGGATCAACAATCGGCATTTTGGGCAGCGGACAATTGGGTCGTATGCTCGCTCTTGCAGCAAGCCCGCTTGGGTTTCGTTGCCATGTCTATTGCCCAACGACAGGACCGGCTTTTGATGTCTGCGTCGAAGGCATGACAGCAAAATATGAAGACAGGGCAGCCCTTGCAGAATTTGCAAAAGGCGTTGATGTCATCACCTATGAATTTGAAAACATCCCCATAGAGACCGTTGAGTTTCTATCGCAGTTTTGCCCAGTACGACCAAATCCTAATGCATTACAAGTCTCGCAAGACCGGTTGAGTGAGAAGAAATTCATACAAAGCTGCGGCGCGCGTGTTGCGCGGTTCGCGCCTGTTGATAACGCGGGCGACCTTGAAACAGCTCTTCAAGCATTCGGCGGCAATGGCGTCTTGAAAACCCGTAGGTTTGGTTATGATGGCAAAGGGCAAATTATGCTTCGCGCCGATAACCCTATCAATGCTAGTGACGCAATAGACCAACTCGGCAATGTCCCCCTCATCCTTGAAGAATTAATCGGCTTTAGCAAAGAAGTCTCCGTCATTGGCGTGCGTGGTATTGATGGGGCAACATGCAGCTTTGATGTTGCCGAAAATGTCCACGAAAATCACATCCTAAAAACCTCAACCGTCCCTGCGAGCATTCCTGTCAACACCAACACACAAGCGGGACAAATAGCAGAGAAAATTTTGAGCGCTCTTGATTATATTGGCGCCATGGGTGTGGAATTTTTTATTCTCGAAGAAGATGGGGAAACCCAACTTATCGTCAATGAAATAGCCCCAAGGGTCCATAATTCCGGTCACTGGACGATGGACGCCTGTGCCTATTCTCAGTTTGAATTACATGTCAGAGCCATTTGCGGCTGGCCATTACAACCAACAGACCGACACTCAAATGTCATTATGACCAACTTGATCGGCGACAATATCAACGAATGGCCCGATTATGCAGCTGCTAAAAATGCTCATTTTCACGATTATGCAAAGCATGACGCCCGCAAGGGCCGAAAAATGGGTCATGTCAACACATTAACTGCGCGCAATGAATTGTAAAAACTCTTAAAAGCGTTCTTTAGCGCTACAATTTATGCCTATTTAATTTTTCGCATTCAGAACATAAATCATCATAGACAAACAGAACTCTATCTGTTACCTAGCGCATACTTTATAGTGCAATAGGGCTATGAAGCCTTTTATGTTTGCACTCCAGCAATTAAAACAACACAAGTTAGGATATAAAGCGTGCAAGTACTGGTCCGCGATAATAACGTCGATCAAGCGCTCCGAGCGCTGAAGAAAAAGATGCAGCGCGAAGGCATCTTCCGCGAAATGAAACTTCGTAATTTTTACGAGAAACCTTCTGAAAAGAGGGCTCGTGAAAAAGCTGAAGCGATTCGCAGATCTCGCAAACTTGCGCGCAAAAAATTGCAGCGTGAGGGTGTATTGCCGAGCAAAGCGCCGCCGCGTCGATAATTATCAGTTGGCTTGTTCCAACTTTGATATTCAAAATCCCATTAAGGCTGAGAATGTGTTACTTAACAGTCGCATCTTAGCCTTTTTTTAATCTTGTACTTTCGCCATAATTAAATCTATTACATAAACCTATTGTGCGCGTACCTGTTTGAAAAGCAGCTCTGAAGATACAGGCAAGGTCAAAACAATGGCATCACTCATTAAACAAATTAAAAAAATCGGACTTGTATGGCTTTGTGCCGCGGCGCTTTCTGCATGCGCAGGCGCGAACTCATTTGTGGACCTAGAAGCCGTTGACCCTACAGCCGCTTCAAAAGGCAACATTGCCTCGCTCACAAAGGTGATCAAAGAAAATCCTCAGGATGCTGCCGCTTATAACACGCGCGGCTCAGCCTACGGCACAGCCGGACAACCCCGACTGGCTCTTGCAGATTTCAATAAAGCAATCGCCATTGATTCTAACTTTTATCAAGCTTATGGCAATCGCGCAGTTATACAAAAAGCCTCGGGAAATACTGAAGAAGCCATTGCCGATTACTCGAAAGCACTACAAATAAATAGTCAATATGATGCTGCTTATATTGGTCTTGGCAACATTTATAGAGAAAAAGGCAACTCACCAAAGGCACTAGAAAACTACAACAAAGCAATTACTCTCGGCACCACCGACCCACGCGCATTTCATAATCGCGGGCTTTTATATCAAATAAATAATCGTAACAGCGAAGCCATAGAAGATTTCACAACAGCCATTTCACTGGCACCGCGCGAAGCTGCGCCATGGAATGGTCGCGGGGCAAGCTACCTAGCAATAGGTAATACAAAATCTGCTTTGGTTGATTTTAATGAATCATTGCGCCGTGACAGTCAATCTTTCAGAGCCTGGACCAACAACGGTTTTGCTAACGAGAAAGTCGGAAATATAAAGAAGGCAAATCGTGCTTATCGAAATGCCCTGAAGTTGCAACCCAATCATGCCCCAGCATTACAAGGCCTAGCTCGGCTCGAAGCGAATAAAGGCAAAACTACCAAACCATCTCCAGATTGAAAATAAATCAACCTGACATTGGCTAGAGCAAAAAGATGGCCATAAGTACTAAAATCACAATAACAGCAACTGTGCCGTACTTACTCATCGCAAGAAAAAGATTATATGTCTTTTCATGCTCCTGATAATTCATTGCAGATTTTTTTCCAGCCATAACTTTATCCCTTATTCCTATCTTAATCTGGCTATACCCAATGCCCACGACAAGCGCAAGCAAGTAAATTTTATGCTCTGCCTATTGCCTACTCTAAAGAAAGAGACAGTTCACACAAGCGCCACCTCATCCAACGCCCGCACTTGGCGTTTTGTCAAACCATCAATATCAAAATTTTCAATCTGTTCATTGAAAAGTTGATAAAAATTCAACTTCGCCCGCATATGTAAAAACACACTGCCAAGCCCAATGGCAGCGCGATCCATAAAGACAAATTCTTGCGGGATAGTTACAGGACCATTTTCACGAAGGGCTTTGTGAACAGTGAAAGCCTGCTTGCGTCCATATTCACCCGGTTTCACACCATCGGCGATTTCGCGCACTCTGTCTTCCAGCATTGGCCCGTAGATAAACTTCGCCCATACGCTCATAATGTCAACCAGCTCCTTGGTCAGACCTTTGAAGCCCCATGTCTCAAAAGCATGAACAACCCTTGCTCGATCATCAGTGCGCAAACCATGATACAGGTCGATAACACCTTGAGCAAAACTTGGTGGAAAAATACGAATACAACCATAATCCAGAAGATTAATACCGCCTGGCTGACCATCTTTCTCAAAAACTGTATAATTTCCAAGATGCGGGTCACCATGAATGATGCCGACCTGACAAAACGGATGCCACCACGCCTTGAACATCGCTTCACAAAGCCGATTGCGATCACTTTCACTATGCTCTTTATATTCCAACATTTTGTGACCTTGTAACCACTGCATCGTCAAAAGACGGTCAGTTGATAAATCGGCATAATATTGAGGCACACGCACCAAAGGCTCATCGCCCAGGATATTGCCATAAAGCCGCATGTGCTTACCTTCACGAAAATATTCCAGCTCTTCGCGCACACGCGCACCAATTTCCTTGGCTATTTCACGCGTATCAATGGCTTTTTCCATGCGCCGATAAAGCGAAAGAATCAATTGCAGTTGGCCAAGATCAGCCTCCACAGCACTCGACATATCAGGATACTGTAACTTGCAAGCAAGCTTTTCACCCTCAAGACTGATCGCTTGATGCACCTGACCTAATGATGCGGCGGCGGCTGGCTCTTTATCAAAGGACGAAAAGCGGCTTTGCCAATTGGGGCCCATCTCCGAGCGCATTCGACGCTTGACAAACACCCGCCCCATGGGCGGCGCATCTGACTGTAACTGAGATAATTCGGCCGCATATTCTGCAGGCACAGCTTCCGGTATTGTCGCCACCAGCTGCGCGATTTTCATGATCGGGCCTTTAAGGTTACCAAGCGCAACCGCAAGCTCGGCTGCGTTTTTATCTTTATCTAAATCACCACCAAAAAGGCGATTGCCCGCCATTTTTATGGCAATGCCACCAACGCCCGTTCCCACCTTCGCATAGCGCGAAAGTCGTCCCCCTAAACGATTGTCTTCGCGTGAATAATCATCTTCCACCATAAATTGGCCTTACTGATAACAAGAGAAGATTTCGATCATGTAGACGCCGCATCAAGTGCTTCCAACTCATCAATAAACCCTTCAAGTAAAGACAACCCTTTTTGCCAAAAAGCAGGATCGCTCGCATCAAGACCAAAGGGTGCAAGAAGCTGTGAATGATGCTTTGTGCCGCCAGCTTTCAAAAGCTCAAAATATTTCTCTTGGAACCCTTCTTCAGCATCTTCATAAACCGCATAGAGCGAATTCACGAGACAGTCGCCAAACGCATAAGCGTAAACATAAAAGGGCGAATGAATGAAATGCGGGATATAGGTCCAAAAGGTCTCATATCCTTCGCCAAATTTAACAGCGTCCCCTAGACTTTCTCTCTGCACGCCCATCCATATTTCATTGATCTGATCAGAGGTCAGCTCCCCCTCTCGTCGCGCTGTGTGAATACGGCGCTCAAACGTATAAAACGCAATTTGCCGCACCACCGTATTGAGCATATCCTCGACTTTGGAGGCGAGCATGATTTTACGCTCAGCTGCATTTTCTTTTTGTGCAAGCAGCGCGCGGAAAGTCAACATTTCACCAAACACACTGGCCGTCTCCGCCAAGGTCAGCGGTGTCGGTGCCATGAGCGCCCCTTGAGGGCCGGCTAGCACCTGATGCACCCCATGGCCAAGTTCATGTGCCAAGGTCATCACATCGCGGGTTTTGCCTTGATAATTCATCAATACATAAGGATGAGCGCTCGGCACGGTCGGGTGTGAAAAGGCGCCAGGCGCCTTGCCTTCACGCACGGGTGCATCAATCCAGCCTTTATCAAAAAAATCTTTCGCAATATCGCGCATTTCATGGGAAAAACCGCCGTAAGCTGAAAGCACCGTATCGCGCGCCTCATCCCATGAAATTACAGAATGGTCTTCACGCGGCAAAGGCGCATTGCGGTCCCAGTGATTGAGTTTTTCCATCCCTAACCATTTGGCTTTCATCGCATAATAGCGGTGCGACAAGCGCGGATAGGCGTCTGAAACTGCCTTTTCTAATGCATCCACCACATCGCGCTCCACACGGTTTGCAAGATGCCGACTGTCCGCAACATCTTCAAAACCACGCCAGCGATCAGAAATTTCCTTATCTTTAGAAAGCGTATTTGTAATTAAGGTGAAAAGCCGAATATTCGCTTTAAATACCTTACCCAATGCATCAGCCGCTTTTTTACGGATCTCCCCATCAGGGCTGACCAATTTGTTCAACGTTTGCTCAAGCGCCAGTTCTTCACCATCAACATCAAAGCGAAGACCGGCCATTGTCTCATCAAACAGTCGATTAAAAGCACCGCGCCCTGTTATTGATTTCTCATGAAATAACTCTTCAATTTTCTCACTCAATTGATAAGGCTTATCAAGTCTCAAGTCTTCAAACCAAGGCCGGTAATGCGCAAGACCCGAATGAGTGAGCGCCGCCTCAATAAGCTCATCATCAATGATGTTGAGTTCAAGACCAAAGAATAAAAGATTAGAGCTGATAGCCGTAAGCTTTTCATTCATGTCGCCGTAAAACTTAGCAATTTCTGGATCGGTCGTATTACTCGCATATGAAAGACCGGCGAAAGAACCAATGCGCCCGAGCTTATCTTGTATTTCCTCAAAACTGCGCACAGCTGTTAAAAGCCCATCCGGGTCATTTTTTGCAAGACCAGAAAGCGCCCCGCGATAACTATTCGCAAAACTCTCAGCCCCCGCTGTTACCCCTTCGAGATCGCGTAAAATCGTATCAGAACCGATTGAATCATAAAGATCGCTTAAGTTCCATTCCGGCAGATCCCCAAGGGCATCCAAAGTACCAGCTCCTTGTGTTGGGGCTTTTGTAGCAGCAGCAATATTGAGGTAAAATTCAGTCACATACATCTCCGGTCAATAGATAAGATTCGATCATTCCACCCTTAATAGATAGGCGGCATTGGGCAATCTGGCAATCATCTTGATTATCATGTGCAGATCACCATTGTGTGTCGAAATGATGCGCCTTAGTTAACAATCCCTTTACCTCTTACCTGCACTCTGAATAGACGATTCGAGTGCGGTTTTCATCGCGTAGTAGAGTGCCGCTGCATGCGGCTAAGTGGTAGCAAAGGTGTTCCGCAACAATGAAGATTAACATTCTGATTGTCGATGATGATCCTGTACAACGTCGTCTTCTCGAAGCTGCAATCGAAAAATTTGGCTATCAATCAGTGAGCGCTGAAGGTGGCCAAGAAGCGCTTGATCTTTTAGATGAGCAAGATTTTTCCCTAATCATACTCGATCTCGTGATGCCAGACCTTGATGGCATGGCCGTTCTCGAGCGTCTTCGCAAAGCTAAATCAAATCTACCGGTTATAGTGCAAACCAGCCAAGGTGGTATTGACACAGTGGTCAGCGCTATGCGCGCAGGCGCCTATGACTTTGCAGTCAAACCTGTCTCTCCAGAGCGCCTTCACGTCTCCATACAAAACGCCCTCACCCGAAATACCCTTGAAAACGAATTACAGCGTGTCAAAAGATCTGTTTCAGGCGAGTTGACATTCAAAGATGTCATCACCAGCAGCCCGCGCATGCAAAAGGTAATTGACCTTGGCGAACGCGCTGCCCATTCCACAATTCCCATCTTGCTTGAAGGTGAATCAGGTGTTGGCAAGGAGATGATCGCACGCGCGATCCAAGGCACATCGAACCGCCGAGCCAAACCCTTTATCACGGTCAATTGTGGGGCGATTCCTGAAAATTTGGTTGAATCTATTTTGTTCGGCCATGAAAAAGGAGCTTTTACAGGTGCAACCGAGAAACAAATCGGTAAGTTTCAAGAAGCCGATGGCGGCACATTATTTCTCGATGAGATAGGCGAATTACCTCTCGATGTGCAGGTAAAACTTCTACGCGCTGTTCAAGAAGGTGAAGTTGATCCCGTTGGCGGCCGCAAACCTGTGAAGGTAGATATTCGCATCATATCAGCTACCAACCGCAGCCTGATTGATATGGTGAAAGAAGGCACATTTAGAGAAGACCTCTATTATCGACTGAATGTTTTTCCCATCACAATACCGGCGCTGCGAGATCACCGAGAAGATGTTCCACAACTCGCCTTCCATTTCACCGCGCGCTTTGCCGCAGAAGAAGGCAGACGTCACATAAAAGGCATCACGAAACACGCGCTTGATATGCTAGGTGCATTCAACTGGCCCGGCAACATCCGACAGCTGGAAAATGCCGTTTTCCGCGCAGTTGTACTTTGCGATGGCACTGAATTAACGCCCGCTGAATTTCCACAAATCACTTCAGCTATGAGTGAGCTTGGCTATAGCAAAACCCCAATGCCAACTTATTCCCCTACCCAGAATATGTGGCCTGAATTCAGCTCCGATGATCCCAATATTATCGGAGCAAACGAAGGGCAGCATGTTCCAAGTGAAACTGAGCTCGATGAAGCCATGCTGCTGATGGATCGAACAGATAATATTCGCACTCTAGAAGAGCTTGAAGCTGATATCATCAAGACCGCTTATAACCATTACAATGGTCAAATGTCAGAAATTGCCCGCCGCCTCGGTATTGGTCGCTCTACGCTTTATCGCAAGATGCGAGAATATAATATTGGTGAGAACGACGAAAATGCGGCATAGGCCGCAATGCGTTATTATCACAAGCAATAAGAGTAATTGTAACAACTGCGTCAGAATACAGACAAAGCCAAATTTAAACACCATGAATTTACGTTTTCGCGGTAAACCATGAAACATAATCGCAACACATCAAGATTATCAACCTCACAGCATAAGCTAATATCTTGCAGTATTCTTAAAAATCTGGCTTAACAATGCCAAATAATTTTACAGGTAAAAATTATGAATTCGCGCTCTAAATTCATCCTCAGCACTGCAGTAGCGCTTGCTTGGTCAACGCTTGGCATAGCAAATGAAATTCAATTTGCTGACAAAAATGGCACAATCAAAACTCAGATTCAGGCACAAACCTCTGAAACAGATCAGATCACAACCGCATCTCTGGCAACCCCGCTGCCTTCAGTAACCAAAGTTTTTGGACCAAAACGGCCAGCCCCAAAAACGCAAGATCATTCTATAAACCGTGATGAAGAACCTGATTCATCCCTTGCCGAGAACCAACAAAAACCTAATAATCCATTTGTGTATGGCCCACAGAAAGAGCCTCAAACAGCGCAAGAAGCTCCTGCAGGGTTGGACGCTCCAGCAACCAATGAACTAGCAGAAGCGCCTATTGTCAAAACACCAGTTTCAAATCTGGAACTATCTAAAGCGATTGAAGAAGCTGTCGGCCAAAAAATAACATCAAAAATCAAACTTGAGCGCAAAGATATCGCAGCAGTCAATGGATATTACACTGACCACAGCTTTGAGCCGCTATGGATTAATGAAGGCGCGCTAACTCCACAAGCAAAGTCCTTGATGCAACACCTTTCTAAAGCTGGTGAAGACGGTCTGGACTCTCGTGATTATGCTGTTGAAACGCCCCTCGACACAAAAGATGCTGCCACTTTAGCTTCTTTTGAAATTTCTTTGAGCAAAGCTCTCCTGCATTACGCCCGTGATGCGCAAGCGGGTCGGGTCGTGCCGAGTTCTCTTAGCCGCGATTTCAAGCTGCGTCCTGTTTACCCTGATCCAAGTGCGGTTATGTTAAAATTAGCGACCAGCACAGACAAAGTGACTGCAATCGCAAGCTATAACCCAACCCATGATGGCTATAAAGCGCTACGACAAGAACTGATTAAACTGAGCTCACTAAATGAAGTGAGCGATAATGTCATCGTTCCTTCAGGTGAACCAATGTATGAAGGTTTCCGTGGCGAGCGCGTCAAAGCCCTGCGTGAGAGACTGAATATTCCGGTTCTTGCCGATGAAGAGTCTGAACATTTTGACGCAACAGTCAAAAGAGCCGTCAAAGCCTTTCAGACAGAAAATAATCTAATTGCAGACGGTATCACGGGCCCTAAAACACTGCGTGCCATGAACGGTGCACAACTTAACCGTATCCCTGATATTATAGCCAATATGGAGCGCTGGCGCTGGATGCCGCGCGATCTTGGTGAGCTACATGTTGTGGCAAATGTGCCCTCTTACAATGTAACCATCATGAAAAACGGTGAGAAAATTCATCGCACCCGTACCGTTGTTGGCAAAACCAAACACAAGACGCCAATTTTTTCTGATGAGATGGAGTTTGTCGTCGTTAACCCCTATTGGAATGTACCCTATTCCATTGCCTCAAAAGAACTTCTGCCAAATATCCGCGCTAACCCTGGCTATGTGCGCAGCAGAAATTATGAAATCTTGTCTGGCGGGCGCGTCATCAATCCAACATCTGTGAATTGGAATGAAAACAGTTTCAAACGTCTCCGCATTCGCCAGCGCCCCGGTGGCCGCAATGCGCTAGGTAACGTCAAATTTCTATTCCCAAATGACTACGCAATCTACTTTCATGACACCCCATCAAAAAGTCTGTTTCAGCGGGCAAGTCGTGCTTTCAGCCATGGTTGCGTGCGAATTCACAACCCATTCGAGTTTGGCGACGTGCTCTTGAAACAATCCAAAGGATGGAAAAACGGGTCTTTGAAAAAAATGGTTGGCGGCAAAGAAAAATGGATAAAGCTCAAAAAAGATGAGCGTATTCCAGTCCACATCACTTATTTCACTGCTGTTTCCGATGCTGGTGGTGATATCTCATACAAATCGGATGTTTACGGTCATAACACGCGCCTAAAACGTGCTTTAGGGCTCATTTAAACGCGCCCAAAACTCCTATTAGGTAAAGCAACCCATGGGCTACATTAACTTTGTGTAAACCTAGTTGCTTGAAATCTATATTCTCGCCTTATTACATACACAGTTCCTCCACATAAAGACTGGAAATAAGATGTCTTTTTTGGTAGGATAATATTAAGGCTAAATAGCGATACTGAAATAGTCAGTCATTTTGTTATGTGCTTAGTATTAGGTGTCGGGATAACGCGTTGAAAAATAATATGATATCATTCATGAGCCGTTTTTCTATGAATCCATTTCATTTTTGTGGCAAAGCAATACGGAAAGCAGCTCACGTAGCACTTGTTTCCGTGATTAGTGCTGCTTTCATCATTGCGCCTTTTCCACAATCAGGACCAACCGAAGCTCATGCTGGCAGAGGTGACCGCACCTTGTGGCTACATTTCACCCATACAGGTGAAGAAAAGAAAATTACATTCCGCCGCAACGGAAAATACGACCCTGCAGGCATCAAAGCACTACAGTGGATCGTTCGTGACTGGCGTCGCAATGAAGCGACCAAAATGGACCCTCGCCTTTTTGACCTAGTCTGGTCTATTTATCAGGAAGCAGGTGCAACAAAGGCCATCCGTGTCGTCTCTGGATTTCGCTCAAAGAAAACTAATGATAAACTTCGCCGTCGCTCGCGCGGTGTTGCTAAAACCAGCCAACATACGGCTGGACGCGCAATGGATTTCTATATTCCCGGCGTCCCTGTTAAAAGACTGCGTGAAATTGGTTTAAAAATGCAGGTCGGCGGTGTTGGATATTATCCAGGTTCCAAAACACCTTTCGTTCACATGGATACTGGCAACGTACGTCATTGGCCGCGCATGACACCTAAACAAGTGGCAAGGCTCTTCCCAGACGGCAAAACGCTCCATAAGGACACAAGAGGTCGCCACGCCAAAGGATATGCTGCAGCACTGAATGACTATAAAAAGCGTCAAACAAAAGTTATTCAGCCGCTTTCAAAATCCAAACGCACACGTATTGCGTCTAATGAAAAGAAACAAAAGAAAAATGGCGGCCTTTTGGCTGGACTATTTAATGGTAATAAAAAGCCTAAAAAGCCAAAAGTTATCGCTTCATCAGTTGCAAAGCCAACTGTTACCAAAACCAGACCAGCCGTTGCCGCAGCAAGCAAAGCGTCAGCTATAACACCGACAATTATATCCAATAAACCCGCCCAACCGGATACGACACCAATACCATCGCGTATTGGCCGACCTGATCCTGTGGTGCCTGATCCTGTGGTGGTTGCACAAATACCAGCGCCCCGCGCTGTACCAAGTGAACTACGCGAACAATTTGCACCAGCGCAATCAATTGTTATTGCCGAAGCGCCATCGCCTATCGTTCGCCCAGCAAGCACACAGGACGTGCCGGTCGCAGATCAACCACAAGTTATCGTAGCAAAAGCAAATATCCCTCCGGAAAGCTTACCTCGCCCCCGCGCGATTGACACAACAAAAACCGCAGCTCTTACACGCAAAGATTTTGATGTTCCAACCCCACAAGTCGTCAAAAATCGCCTTGCAAATACGCCTGATCCAACACGCTTGGTATTGAACGATAAACTTACAAACCCAGTTGAATCAGCCCCGACATCAAGGTCGAACACAACGCTGGCCTACGCTAATGAAACGACGCCAGAAGATAATCTGCCACAACTTGATGCAAGAGAATTCAATAGTCGCTTTGGTCAAGTTCAAGCAAAAAATTCAGACGTGAATCAGGTCCCAACAAAGGTCATCAAAGATCTAACAGCATCTGAGCGCTTCGCAGCATTGGAAATACAGGAAGAAAAATCAACATTTTCTTTGGACGATATTGGCATCAAGTCGAATGAACGCAAACTAGCATTACGCAAGTCGCTTGGCTTTTTGAAAAGTGACGACGTGACAACAAATAATCAACCGGTTGAAGTTGCCTCTATTGAGCCTAATACGCCGCCAATCGTATCATCAGCCCTCGCTGATGCAGCAATCAGAAAAACGCCTCAATTGCAAAAACAAGCGGTTACAAACAAATCCGCATCCAAACCAAAACAAAAAGCCCGCTCACTCACTAATGCAACAGGAGCTTTTGCATTTGATGGAGAACGCAAACAAGTTGTCAGGACATTGCTAACAGACGCATCTATGTTTGATGTGACGGTCGGAAATTTGGAGCTACCAAAACCGAACCATATGCCAAGTCTCTTTGTACAGCCTATCCGTGCCTTCGCCGGTTCATTCTCAACAGCAAATATAAGAGTAGAGACAAACGGCTTCACGGGTGATGCAATCACAATCACACCTACATTGGATTTTGAACGCGCATCAAAAGTACGCCTTGGCTGGTTATCTCGCTAGTATAAAATCAAGCCAAATGCGCTTGGGCATATATTAAGCCCTGCGCTTTTCCCTTAGGTTTAGCTCAAAATTTTGACTGAAAATTATTTTCTATTTTATGGAGCTTAATAGCTCGGCTATTCGTCATCCATTGAGGATGGAACCATACCGAGAGCTGCCATATAGAGATCAAGTATTGCTTCTTGTTCCTGACGCTCGGCTGCTTCAACTTTTCGCAAGCTGACAACTTTGCGTAGTATCTTGGTATCAAAGCCATTGGCTTTCGCCTCGGCATAGACTTCCTTAATGTCCTCGGCAATCGTCTTCTTTTCTTCTTCAAGCCGCTCAACGCGCTCAACAATCGTTCGTAGTTGATCGCCCGCAACACCGCCAATATCTGACATCACTCACCTCATCACAAAACACCAATAAGCATGTGAGGTGCCAGAAGACAGATTGCGGGTCAAGCAGCTATTCACCACACACCCTTAATGCTGTGGAGGATTCTTGCTAAATGCCGCTTTTTGCTCGTCACTTGCTTCGGTCTGATATTTATCACGCCATTGACTGTAGGGCATACCGTAAACGATTTCGCGAGCCTCATCCTTAGAAAGAGTAATACCAACGCTCTCCGCCGCCTCACCATACCAACGAGACAAACAGTTGCGGCAAAACCCGCTCAAGTTCATCATATCAATATTTTGTACATCAGTGCGTTCTTGCAAATGATCCCGCAAACGCCTGAACGCGGCAGCCTCAAGTTCAGTGCGGGTTTTATCATCAATATTACTCATAAGTTGCACCTGTTCTCTAGTTTGGTCTCATCTCAACTTTAGCCATCTTGTTTAAGGTGTAACCTTAGCAAGAACAGCCCCTATTCTGAAAGGGCAAAATTGGAAAATATCCAATGACATTCCATAATTATAATAGCTGCTCCCTATCAGAGAGGGTGCTTGGCTATAACTAGTTACTATGGTGCATCACTTATGTTAAAGTGGAACAAATGGCGGGTATGGCCTCATCAACGTTGACAAGGCGGCGGCATCAAAGCATTAGAATCCCAACAGTATCGAAAACAATTCTTTCGGCTCATGAAAAAAATAACTTGCACTTTCTTATCTTTCTGCCAATACACCACAATGGTGATTGCAGCTGCACTCGGCATGACAGCTTTTTCATTCGACGAAGCTAGAGCCGACTTGAGGCTTTGCAATAAGACAGATAGTAAGATTAGTGTAGCTATTGGCTACAAAGGCGAAGAAGGATGGCGAACCGAAGGCTGGTGGAATTTCACACCAGGTGTAGGCGCCAATTCATGCAAAGTGTTGTTAGCAGGCCCACTGCGCTCCCGCTTTTATTATGTCTATGCCTTAGACATAACCAACGGTGGAGAATGGGGCGGCGAAGCAAAGCTTTGCACACACAAAAAAGAATTTACTATTGATGGGATCAAAGAATGCATCCCACGTGGTTATGAACAAACAGGCTTTTTTGAAGTCGATACAGGCAAGCAGGAAATCTGGACAATCCAGTTGACTGACCCAGACAAAGACGGGAAATAAAATGAGACGTGAACGCAAGGTCAAGATTATAGCAACACTTGGACCCGCGTCTTCTTCATCGGAAAGACTCCGTGAATTGTTTGATGCCGGTGTTGATACATTTCGTATCAATATGAGCCATTCCAGCCATGACATGCTCAATGAACTTGTCGCCAAAATCAGAACTGTCGAAACGCAGTGCAAGCGCCCCATCGGTATACTTGCTGACTTGCAAGGCCCCAAGTTGCGCCTTGCAAAATTTGCGGATGAGAAAATTAAGCTGAAGGTCGGAGATGAATTCGTTCTCGATAGCACTGATACTCCAGGCGATAAATCACGCGTTTATCTACCGCATCAAGAAATTTTTGCAGCCGTAGAAGAAGGCCATGCACTCTTGCTTGATGACGGTAAGGTGCGGCTACGCTGTTTGAGTAATGACGGCAAACGAATTGTCACGAAAGTCGAAGTTGGCATCGCCTTATCAAGCAGAAAAGGTATCTCATTGCCAGACACCGAACTGCCCGTTGGTGCTTTGACCGAAAAAGACTTGAACGACCTCAATGCTGCCCTTGCTGCGAAAGTGGACTGGATTGCGCTTTCCTTTGTACAGCGCCCTGAAGATATCGCTGAAGCCCGCAAAATAGCGCGTGGTCGCGTGGGTATAATGACCAAGGTTGAAAAACCACAGGCCGTTAAACGCCTTACCGAAATTATCGAATTATCAGACGCCATCATGGTAGCACGTGGTGACCTTGGCGTTGAAATGCCTCTCGAGTCGGTGCCCGGCATTCAAAAACGTATGGTTCGCGCAGCGCGACGAGCCGGCAAACCTGTTGTTGTCGCAACGCAAATGCTTGAATCCATGATTACAGCACCCGTACCAACACGCGCTGAAATTTCCGACGTTGCAACAGCTGTCTTTGAAGGTGCTGACGCTGTCATGCTTTCGGCTGAATCCGCTATGGGTGATTTTCCTGTAGAGGCAGTGCAAACTATGGACCGCGTTGCTAAGCAAGTCGAGAAAGATGCTAATTACGAAACCACCGTTCATGCCCAACGCGCCGAGCCAGAAGCAACGGGTGCTGATGCCATTTCAGCAGCAGCCCGCCAAATTGCAAATACCCTTAATCTTGCGGCTATTTGTTGTTTCACCTCATCTGGCTCCACCGGTCTGCGCGCCTCTCGTGAACGCCCATCAACGCCTATCATTGCGTTATCACCCATTCCAGAAACCGCCCGTCGTCTCGCCCTTGTATGGGGCTTGCACTGTGTGATCAGCGAAGAAGCACAAAATCTCGATGACATGGTTGACAAAGCTTGCAGCGTTGCTCTCAGTGAGGGTCTTGCGCGAGTTGGGCAACGCGTGATTATTTCAGCCGGTGTTCCGCTTGGCACACCAGGAGCAACAAACATGCTGCGTGTTGCCTTTGTCGGCGCTGACGGAATGGCTGCTATATAAGCGATAACTTCAAGAGTGCTCTTCTAATTCAAGAGCATTCTCGTTTTGATCGGCGCACACCTGCTTTGCTAGCAAGAGTATTTCTTCAACAAAAACATCCGGTGCCGCATGGTGCGGCATATGGCCTGTATTCTTTAAATCAATACGTTTGATATGAGCCACCGCTTTCTGCAGGCCATCAGAATGAACCCACGGTAAAACCACTTGATCCTTATCATTGGTGATCAGTGTCACGGGCGCCTTCACCTCTGCGTAGCGCGGAGACAATAAGACTACAAAATCGCGTAATCGCGCTATATCACAAGCATTAGCGATAAATCTGCTTGGTACCAAAACCATACCAGCACCCACATCATCATAATAATAGTTTGGCACCTTGTTAGGCCAAAATACTTTTTGTGTTGCGCACATAAGCTGGCGTTCACCAATTGGAATACTAAATAGATGGGCAAACACACGTCCAATCACTGGTAAGGCTGTAATATTATAATACCAATTAATCCCCCCTGGCCAAGGATGACTAACTGGAGCGTTTAATACCAGAGCACTCACGCGGGCTGGGAACATAATTCCCAAAGTCATCGCAAGAACAGCACTCCATGAATGCCCTACAAAAATGGCCCGCTCCACACCAAGCCCATCAAGAAAACTCAAAATGTGGCGCGCTTGTAGAAGCGGTGTCGAAAAATCACCTTTTCCGCGTTCACTCCAGCCATGTCCCGGGCGGTCAATAAAAATTTGCCGCACCTTACCATCAAGCCGCTCACCAAAAGCAAAATAGGGGTCACGCAAATTACCGCTAGCACCGTGCAAAAAAACGACAACAGGAGCATCTACGTTCGCTGCAGGTTTATCGACATAATGCACCGATAAATCATTTGTTTTTTGAAACTGACCAAGAGGTGGAAAGAGAGTATTGATCTCTCTCGCGCGGCGGCGGCTATAAAGCACCAACATCACGAGAAAGGCAGCGAACACCACCAATGGAATAAGAAAATATATCAAAACCAAATAATCCGATTATCAGACGCCACACACTAAATGCCGCTACCATTCACTTTTTTCTCAAGCTCTTTAATCACATCATTTATCTGAGTCATAGAAGGATTGATTTCAAGGGCTTCTTTGAAAGCAAAGAGCGCTTGTTCATCATTCCCAAGTTCACGCAGCATCGTAGCAAGACCAGCCAACGCATTATATTGGCGAGGTTCCAGCTCTAATGTGCGCTCGACATCAGCTATGGAGAGGCCAAATTTTTTCTGCATAAAATATACCGTTGCTCGCCTATTCCAGCCTTCAACAAAATCTGGTTTAAGCCGAATAATATTATCTAGATAATCGAGGGCTTTGCCAAATTGACGATTTTCCATCGCGACATTTGCCCAATTAAGCAACAGATCAATCGTGTCACTTCCTGACATCTGCCATATGCGCTCAATTTCCACTTGCGCCCGCCCCGCTAATGTTGGGTTCTCTGTCACCTTCAAAATCTCAAACAATTGCGCCAGACGTTCATCACGCTCTGCACTCAAACTTGGCAATGAATTATTGCGTGCCGCCCGTTGCGCCTCTTCTGCCGCGCGCGCATTCGATTCAAGCTCCTCACGCAAGCGTTGGCGTTCTTCAGCTTCCTCAAGCGGTGATACTCCATCAGGCAACAAAATAGGGTCATCAATCTGCGAGCGTGCATCTGGCTGAAGCTCATGGTGCTCCGGCGGCTCGATAAAGAGATCAAAAGGCTCAACAGGCTGATGATCAGCCAATGCTGAGATGGCCATTACTGAAAAGACAGCTGCTAATAGAAATTTAGATGGATAAATTTTCAACATATTGAAATCGTAGCCGCCTCACTCGTTGGGTCAAGCAAACTTTTAATTTCAATTGATCACAAATCAGCCAACGCACAAATAAAAGGCCTGAACCGTTAGGAACAGACCTTTATATAATAATATCATGGGATGCTTATCCCAATAAACAAACTCAAGACTAAATCCAGATAAGGATTAGCCTTGGCGTGCTTTAAACCTGCGGTTCGTCTTGTTGATGACGTAAAGGCGGCCTTTACGGCGCACAATCCGATTTTCCCGGTGACGACCCCGCAACGATTTCAGAGAATTTCTAACTTTCATAACGCTGCGTCCATTCGTTTTTATTAATTTGCCAACTATTCAATCAGGTCACGTTTATCTTACGCATGGTGGGCGTAACTGGGATTGAACCAGTGACCCCTTCGATGTCAACGAAGTGCTCTCCCGCTGAGCTATACGCCCATTCCATGTGCGATCATTGCCCGTCGAAGTCGTCGAGACAATCGTGTTTGTGGCGTATACCCCCAAAGCCACAATGAATCAAGGCAATACCCGTAATCAATTGGATATTTTTAGTGCAATGCCACAGTCAATGGATCGCAAAACTTCCATAATTCTCGTTTTAGTTTCAAAAATCAGAAAGAAGCCATTCAAGATACCGCAATTCTTGCGCTAGCATTGAGCCGCGTAAAGCTTCAAGCGCATGTTAAATACGCCCCTTGCCGTTGCCGGCTTCAACTTATCATATACGGTGAGAAAGTGTCTGCGGTTCTCCGGCGCCAAAATCAACTTCCAAGGCTGAGCATTCAAAAAAGCTTCCAATGTATCGCGCTGAATCCCCCGCGCTCGAAAAGCTAAAATAGCAGGCTCAAATTGATGATTCGAGAAGAATTCCAACGCATTTTTAAGTGGTATCCCTGTTATATGAGAAAAAACACAGACGATCTTGTTGAAGTCCCCCTCCTCAATAATGGATAGAAAGTCACGCTCACTTAGTTTTTTATTTGGCTTTCCTTGTCGTAATTTCTGAGTTATCGCCCTTAGATCATCCAAGCTTGGATGCATTTGTTTTTTTCTAGTCTGCCGCTCAATCTTATCATCCAAAATGGCAGCCAGATGCATCAACCCACCGGACATCAAAAAAGGCCTTGCCGCTTCACCGGCATCAATGACTATTTTACGCAAAATATATTCAGGAATATCAGAGCGCGACAAAAGAGTAACGAGAATAATCTCACTGTTTTTTACATAGCCGCTCAACTGATGAAACGTCTTCGGTGAAATCTTCGCGCCGGTATTTTCAACCAACGATACCCATACTGTTTCATCACCATATTTCACCAGTTCAGACGAGACTTTGGCACTTAGGTTTTCACGAGTGGAGATCGCAATCATATGTCCAAATCCGCGAATACGAATAACAACCAAAAGGTCATTATCTGTCAAAACGGGTGAATGGGTCAGTACGGCCTCAGCAATTTCAATCGGCTCAAGAGCCAAATAACGCACAACTTTAATCGGCACAACATCGCAAACTGCTATTTGATCTGCTATTTCAATTTTCTTTGAGGTATCCAGACTTTGCAAAAGGCGCGCAAGTATATCGCCTAATAGCTCACCATCGTTATCGCTATAATTTTGATGTTCATCCAAACAAAATTTCATAACTAAATCAAAAAGCAAGCTATCTCGCTCGCCTTTGTCTTCTATTTTCTTTAAAGCTTCGATTTGCTGAATACTGTGCTCACAGAACATACCAACAGGACCATCATAGTTAAAAAAATATAAGGTTGTATATAAATAAATTACACGTATAAAGTGTATATTGTAAATAATAATGAACCGTAAATTCGCCGTTGAACTTAAGGCAGCCGCAAGCAGCAAGACATGCTTCAGAGGCGAAAAAGCAACCCGAGCAAGCCAACAAAGCATTAAATCAGAATAACGGAAGAGCCATTTTCAAAAAAGGAACAGCATCATTTAACGCTATAACCAAAAGTAGTCAGCGCTTGAAAGTTATAAAATAAATGAGGGGCTTTACGTTAAGCAGCCATCAGTTTTTCAACTTCATCAACCAGTTCGCGCAAATGGAAAGGCTTAGAGAGCACTTTGGCATCTTTTGGTGCGTTGGAATCTGGATTGAGAGCAACTGCGGCAAAACCAGTGATAAACATGACCTTCAAATCAGGATCAAGCTCTGTTGCCCGGCGGGCCAGCTCGATGCCGTCCATTTCAGGCATAACAATATCTGTAAGAAGCAGAGTAAAAGGCTCCTCACAAAGGCGTTCATAGGCACTTTTACCATTATCAAATGATAAAACATCATAGCCAGCGTTCTCAAGCGCCTTCGTTAAGAAGCGGCGCATATCGTTATCATCTTCAGCCAGCAAAATGCGTGATATCATAGTTATCTCTTTATCATCCAAATTTATAATTTAATCACTTTGTCAGCTGAGCGTAAATATCGGGTGAATAAGTGCAAGTTATGGCAAATAAATATCCGCGAGGGTAAATTAGCCTCACACCCAGTTAGCACAATTTGACATTAAACCATTTTAACTATCCAATATACAAAGCTAATAATACAATAAACACTAATATATCAAGGCAATCAGTCTGCTATGGTAAAGGACGTAGATCTTCTGGAAATGAGCCCTTTCAAGGTCATAAGACCCCTGCAACAAAGCTTGCCCTTTATTTTCAACTCACCACATTCTGGCAGACATTACCCACAAGCCTTTCTTGATAGCGCTCGCCTTGACCCAAAGACAATTCGCCGCTCGGAAGATTTATTTGTCGATGAACTTTTTTCATGCATGCCTGACAAAGGCGCACCGCTATTTCATGCCTGCTTCCCCCGCGCTTATCTAGACGTCAATCGCGAGCCTTATGAACTTGATCCAAAAATGTTCAAAGGAAGCCTGCCCTCTTATGCAAATATCCGTTCCATCCGCGTCGCAGGTGGGTTGGGTACAATCGCACGTGTGGTCGCCGAAGCTCAGGAAATTTACCGCCACCCCATACCTGTAGAAGAAGCCCTTCATCGCATTGAGACACTCTATAAACCTTACCACACGCAGTTGCGAAAGCTGGTTGCCCAAACCTATCAGCAGTTTCAAAATGCCTTTCTGATTGATTGCCACTCAATGCCATCAGGCGATAATCGCGGCAACAAAGATGTGCGCCCCGATTTTGTGCTTGGTGACCGCTATGGCACAAGCTGCACTACTGAACTCACAGATATAATTGCAGCAAGTTTGAGCGATCTTGGTTACACCGTGAACCGCAATAAGCCCTATGCAGGTGGTTTTATCACGGAGCATTATGGCCGCCCGAACACAGGCCTTCATGCACTCCAAATCGAAATAAACCGTGGCCTTTATACCAATGAAGCCGAACTCACGAAGAACGATCATTTTACAATTTTGAAAAATGACTTGAACACGGTATTCCAGCAAGCATTCGATATGGTAGAATCATTTGATATTAAATCGGACGACCGCTCGCCGCTCGCCGCAGAATAAGCAAAGCGAAATGATCCCTTTAAAGTTCCTCGACACATTAGCCGATGCCGCCTCCGCTGCTATCATGCCGCATTTTCGTGCGCTCAATCATATTGAGAACAAATACAAGGTAGGCTTCGATCCGGTAACTATTGCGGACAAGGAAGGTGAGGCCGCAATGCGCGCCCTGATCGAACAACATTATCCAGACCATGGTATTTTAGGCGAAGAATTTGATGACAAAACAGCCGATGCTGAAAGCGTGTGGATATTGGACCCGATAGACGGCACCAGATCCTTTATCGCAGGCGTGCCAGTCTGGGGCATATTAATCGGCCATAAAATAAACCAAAAAGCCAGTATGGGCATGATGTGCCAGCCCTTCACCAATGAACGGTTTTCCGGTGATAGCCAAACTGCATGGCACCAACTCGGCAAAGATGCTGGAACAAAGAAGCCCATAAAGACCCGCGCCTGCTCACAGCTTGCACAAGCTACCATGTTCACGACATCACCAGACCTTTTCAAAGCCGATGAACTCCAAGCCTATAAGGCTGTTGAAGATCAGGTACGCCTCGCCCGCTATGGCATAGATTGCTATGCCTATTGCATGGTGGCAAGTGGGCACGCGGATCTTGTCATCGAATCAGGCCTCAATGCTTATGATATCGCCGCTCTCATACCCATTATTGAGGGGGCTGGTGGGCGCGTCACAACATGGGATGGTGGCAATCCTGTTTTCGGTGGCTCTATCATCGCCAGCGGCGACCCTGCCCTTCATGACAGCGCATTAGAAATTTTAAACCAGGCCTAATCTTCAGAATAGTCACCTGGAATAAATGCATCAAACGCTGCCCAAAATTGTTCGCGCAGTTCATCACGCTCCAGCATGATTTCATGACGCGCATTGCGAATAACAATATGATGACCAGCACGCATTTTGGGAGTAATTTTTTCAATCGACGGTGTCGAGACAATTTGGTCAGAACCAGATGCAATAATCAACATTGGCACATCAATCGCGCGGATAAACTTAAATTTGAGAACCCTTTTCATGCTACGACAGGCAGAATTAGTCCACGAATTTGTCGCCGATCCGATACCAAGCTCTGGATGGGCTGCAAGCAATTCGTTAAATCGATCAAAACGCGTTTCATCGGAAGTTATCAAATTACCTTTGAACGGATAAATGATCTCATCGCTTCCGCCATAAACATAAGATCTGCCAAGCCCGAAAAGACGCGCAAGCCCAGTCACAATTCGAGTGGATCGTTGTGAAATCACCTTGTTACTTATAACATTGCGGCCAGGACGAATCCAATGAAACCCTAAGAGCATACGAGGCGCGAGATGCAACATGGGAGCCGTTAATATCATCCGATCGAAAAACCGCGACACCCCCCCTTTTGCCTGTGAAAATAGAACATGCCCACCCATGGAATGGCCCAAGGCAAAATAAGGCCGAGGGCAATGAGCCGACACAAATTTCAACAAAAAGGCGTCAAGATCGCGCTTATAGTGATTAAAATGGCGGATATGGCCACGAAAAGGTTTTTTCAACAAGCGGTCCGAAAGTCCCTGTCCACGCCAATCAAAAGTAGCCACAACAAAACCACGCCGGCGTAGATCCTCGATAACCTCATAATATTTTTCAATAAACTCAGTACGCCCATTAATAAGGCACACCGTGCCGCGTGGTTTATCGGCAATATCCATACCTCCGGTCGGGTGCCAAAACGCGGCGCGCAAGTGCACACCATCGCGTGTTGTGACCCATTGCACATGAGCATCATCAGGCACGCTATTATTAGGTGTTGATTTGAGTTCCGGTTTTTCCATCAGGCATTTGTCACAGGATAAAATAATTATCCAAACAAATGCAGGAAAAGTAACAAGACTGCAAGGGTGAACTTAACAACCTGCAGCCTTGCTGAACGGACAGTTGGAGGCAAGCAAACCATCCATCGTCTAATCCAGCAAACAACTCCTATAAAACGGGTAAAAAGAGCCTATGCTGGCTTAGAATTCAGTATCTAGTGATACCGAATTACATGACCATCAATAATACGGGCGTTATATGCATTCACCTTATACTCACCCAAATAGCCTCTACGGTTATCCGCGATCAATTTTACGACGCTATGACCGCGCTTAATAAAGTGAATATTATAAAGGCCTTGGGCGCGTAGATAGTGGCGAAGTTTTTTGTTGGATAGCGCGTGATGCTTCTTGATATAAATGGGCTTATGCACGTGATTTTTTTTAGAAACATATGCTTTTTTGTGCACTTTTTTCCCAATATGGGCCTTCTTATGCTTCGTCGATTTATGAACAACGCTTTTTTTCTTCACCTTTTTATGGGCAAAACTTTTCTTCTCATTCTTATGGGAAAAGCTTTTTTTCTTAACCCCGCCTTGAGCAAAGCCTTTGCGTTTTAATCGGTTTTGATTGAAGCCTTTACGCTTTGCACCGTGAAAACCAGTGCCTTTATGCTTAACTGTGTGAACACCAAATTTCGCATTCGCAGCATTTGCAGAAGATTGAAATGAAATCGAAGCCGCAATAACGCTGAGTGCAGTACCAGCAGCAATAAGAATTTTCTTGAACATTAAATTTTCCTCTTCATCCTTTGCCGCGCCTCAGCCAGCTTTATTTCAATGATCACAAACTACAACCAACGCACTGAATACCATCCAAACCAGATATTCATATTTCATTCACAAATTCATAAGCTAATAAAAATTAGCTTTTTCAATAAGTTACCTTCATAAAAAATTCTTGAAGTCCTAATTTTGAATACACATATATAGAATGTAGCCGCCAATCGGGGCTATGCAAAAGCAATCCGCATGCCCATCAGGGATGCATTCATTGCTTTAAATTTAAATCAGTCGCTTATGAAAGGACTCATACATGAATCATGTTGATTATACCCCCCTATACCGCACATCTGTTGGCTTCGATCGCCTCTTCTCTTTGTTAGATAATGTCACAACAGAGACGAACGCGAATGCTTACCCTCCATATAATATCGAACGCACCAGTGATGATACCTATCGCATCACTATGGCAGTCGCGGGTTTTGCCGAGACGGATCTCGATATTGAAACCAAAGATACGGTTTTAACCGTCAAGGGTGGCAAGGCAGAAGATAGCCGTGAGAATGTAGAAATTTTGCACCAAGGCATCGCCGCGCGCGCATTTGAGCGCCGTTTTCAGCTCGCAGACCACGTTGAAGTTAAAAATGCGGCACTGGAACATGGTCTGTTACACATCGATCTCGTGCGTGAAGTGCCAGAAGCCATGAAACCGCGCAAGGTCGCGATCGCAACCAATGGTACGACGCAGAAAAAAATTGAAGGCACGAAAATAAACTAACACTCTGTGCCCTGCCTTTTAAAATGAACCCGGCCTGTCAATTGGCCGGGTTTTCATATAAAAACCAACCAACTACGCTTGCACTTCACAAATAAATCTGGCAGATTGCAGCCAGATTTAGGTCAGCAATGCTGACTGAGTTTGAAATTTGTCCTTTGTCAATGCAGGCTTCATCCGCTATGCATCTCTAGGGCACACGCTTAAAGCGTGATCAAACGGGATGACGCTGTCATCCAATTAGACCGAATGTTCCGCGATACTGTTCAGCAATATTGTGGCTATCGGCAACTACATCTTAGGAGCGTGGGCCATTAAATGGTCAGCTCAACGAGCCGCATTCCTGATTGTGAATGCGACCCGCATGGGACCCTTCGCGATTAATGCGACTGGCTCCAAAATATGCCCGAGAACAAGGGCTGGAAAGACAGTTGAGGGGTTTTATGACTGATAATTTTGCAAGCACTCATGCGCCAATGCCAAGTGCATCCAAAAAGTCAAACCGCGCGCTGAACGCAAACGGTTTGCCCGTTGCGCAAGGTCTCTATAACCCTGAGCGTGAACACGATGCCTGTGGCGTAGGCTTTGTTGCTCATATGAAGGGTGAAAAATCTCATTCCATCATTGAAGATGGCGTTAAAATTCTCGTAAACATGACCCATCGCGGTGCAGTAGGTGCGGACCCTTTAATGGGCGACGGCGCTGGCATGCTCACACAAATTCCGCATCAGTTGTTTTCTGAGACCGTCGATTTTGATCTACCCGCCGCTGGTGATTATGGCGTTGCTTTTCTCTTTTTACCTCAAGACGATGCCTTGCGAGCCAATTGCAAAGAGCTGACAGAAAAAGCGGTCGCCTCTGTCGGCCTCACAATTCTTGGTTGGCGCGTGCCTGAAGTGGATAACAGCTCCCTCAGTCAAGCCGAAAACATTGCCGCAACCGAACCCGTTCACAAACAGCTTTTTGTTGCCCGCCCGGATGGCATGGATGAGGAGACGTTCGAGCGCACGCTTTATCTGGCCCGTAAAGTTCTCTCCAACACTGTATTTGGTCAGACAGATGGTCGGGACAACGGCTTTTATCCCGTTTCATTCTCATCGCGCACGATTGTTTATAAAGGCATGTTCCTAGCTTATCAGCTTGCTGCCTATTTCAAGGATTTAACCGACCCGCGCTACCAATCTGCCCTTGCACTTGTTCACCAACGGTTTTCAACCAACACGTTCCCTTCATGGAAACTGGCACACCCATACCGCGTGGTCGCCCACAACGGTGAAATCAACACCAAACGTGGCAATGTAAATTGGATGGCAGCACGCGAAGCGTCCGTAACATCACCTCTTTATGGCGATGACATCAAAAAGCTCTGGCCTATCTCTTATGAAGGCCAATCTGATACGGCCTGTTTTGACAATGCCTTAGAATTTCTCATGCGTGGCGGCTATTCAATGGCCCATGCCGTGATGATGCTGATCCCTGAAGCTTGGGCCGGCAATCCCCTGATGGATCAAGAGCGCCGCGCGTTTTATGAATACCATGCAGCACTTATGGAGCCATGGGATGGTCCAGCTTCCGTTGCCTTTACCGATGGCCGCCAAATAGGTGCAACCCTCGACCGCAACGGCCTACGCCCTGCCCGCTATATTGTCACCAATGATGATCGCATTATCATGGCATCCGAAGCAGGCACACTGCCTGTAGATGAAGCAAAAATCATCAAAAAATGGCGCCTCCAGCCCGGCAAAATGCTTTTGATCGATCTGGAAGAAGGCCGCATCATCTCTGATAACGAGCTAAAAAAAGACATCGCCACAAAGAAGCCGTATCAAGAATGGCTTGATGAAACACAGATTATATTGGAAGATCTTCCAGACACTGGCGCACGCCCTCGCCGCTCAAGTGTGGCGCAGCTCGACCGACAACAGGCTTTCGGTTATTCGCAAGAAGATTTGAAACTACTCATGACTCCTATGGCCACCACTGGCCAAGAGGCCATCGGCTCCATGGGTACCGATACACCGCTTTCCGCGCTGTCAGACAAATCAAAATCACTGTTCACTTACTTCAAACAAAATTTCGCACAGGTCACCAATCCACCGATCGATCCCATCCGCGAAGAAATTGTGATGAGCCTCGTGTCTTTCATCGGGCCGCGTCCAAATATTTTGAATAAAGCGGATATGGCCACAAAAAAACGTCTCGAAGTGCGCCAGCCTATCCTTACTGATATCGACCTAGAAAAAGTACGTATCATCGGCGATATCGGCGATAATCAATTTCAGACCATCACGCTTGATTGCACCTATAATGCATCCAAAGGCGCTGAAGGCATGGAAGGTGCGTTGAACCTTATCTGTGACAAGGCCGAAGAAGCCGTCAATAAGGGTGACAACATCATCATCCTTTCAGATCGACTGGTCAGCCCTGATCGTATAGCTATCCCATCTCTCCTTTTCACAGCTGCCGTACACCATCACCTCATTCGCAAAGGCCTACGCACATCTGTAGGTCTTGTCATTGAAACCGGTGAAGCGCGCGAGGTACATCATTTCTGCGCATTGGCTGGTTATGGCGCAGAGGCAATCAACCCCTATCTCGCCTTTGAAACACTAGCAGACATGCACGCTCAAGAAGAGTTTCCAGAAGAAGTGGATGAATTCGAGGTTGTTGAACGCTACATCAAGTCCATCGACAAAGGCATTTTGAAAGTCATGTCCAAAATGGGCATTTCTACCTATCAATCCTATTGTGGTGCTCAGATTTTTGACGCTGTTGGTCTTTCATCTGACTTCGTGGAAAAATATTTCTTCGGAACAGCCACCACCATTGAAGGAGTTGGTCTCGCTGAGATTGCCCGTGAAACGGTTATTCGCCACGAAGCTGCTTTCGGCAATGTGGAAATTATGAAAAACGCCCTTGATATTGGCGGAGAATACGCATTTCGCCAGCGAGGTGAAGCTCATGTGTGGACACCGTCTGCGATCACCAATCTGCAGCACGCCGTACGCACAGAAAACTATTCAAAATACGAACAATTCGCCGCTGAGGTGAATGGAGAAAACAAGCAACGCAAAACCATTCGTGGGCTGTTTGACATTAAAATGGCGAAAGACATCGGTCTTGAGCCCGTATCCATTGACGAGGTCGAAACCACAGCTGATATCGTTAAGCGATTTTCAACTGGCGCCATGTCCTTCGGCTCCATTTCGCGTGAAGCCCACACGACACTCGCCAAAGCCATGAACCGCATTGGCGGCAAATCCAACACAGGTGAAGGCGGCGAAGAACGCGACCGCTATGAAGACTTACCAGATGGATCAAAAAACCCAGAACGCTCTGCCATTAAGCAGGTAGCTTCCGGCCGTTTCGGCGTGACCACTGAGTTTCTGGTCAATGCCGATATGATCCAGATTAAAGTGGCACAAGGTGCAAAACCCGGCGAAGGTGGGCAGCTGCCTGGCCATAAGGTTGACGCGCTGATTGCCAAAACCCGTCACTCAACACCTGGTGTCGGTCTGATCTCACCACCACCACACCACGACATCTACTCGATCGAAGATTTGGCACAGCTGATTTTTGATTTGAAAAACGTCAATCCAGACGCCGATATTTCAGTCAAACTCGTCTCTGAGGTCGGTGTTGGAACCGTGGCCGCTGGCGTTGCCAAAGCCCGCGCTGATCACATAACAATTTCAGGGTTCGATGGCGGCACTGGCGCCTCTCCCCTGACATCCCTCAAACATGCAGGTTCAGCATGGGAAATGGGTCTTGCCGAGACACACCAAACACTCGTCTTGAACGGTCTTCGTTCCCGCATTGCCCTTCAGGTCGATGGTGGTTTGCGCACGGGCCGTGATGTTATTATTGGAGCTTTATTAGGCGCGGATGAATTCGGTTTTTCCACCGCACCTCTGATCGCCGCTGGCTGTTTGATGATGCGCAAATGTCATCTCAATACATGCCCTGTTGGCATCGCCACACAAGACCCTGAACTGCGCCGCCGCTTTAAAGGGACGCCTGAACATATCATCAATTACTTCTTCTATGTTGCCGAAGAAGTCCGGCAGCTGATGGCCGAAATGGGCTACCGCACCTTTGATGAAATGATAGGCCAGTCCGATCGTCTCGACAAACGTGACATGGTAGATCACTGGAAAGCAAATGGCCTCAATTTCGAGAAAATTTTCTACAAAGTAGACGCCGAGCCAAACGAAATTTATTGGACACAAAAGCAAGATCATCCAATTCATGACATTCTGGACCGCCGCCTTATTGCCAATGCGCAAACTGCGATTCAAAACCGTGAGCCAATTAGCATCAAAACAACCATAGGCAATGTTGATCGTTCTGCTGGCGCCATGCTATCGGGCGAAGTTGTGAAGCAGCATTTCGTTGAGCCACTCGAAGATGACACAATTAATGTTCAATTGACGGGTACAGCAGGCCAAGCCTTTGGTGCGTTCCTTGCTCAAGGTATTACTTTTGAGTTGATCGGTGATGGCAATGATTATGTGGGCAAAGGACTTTCAGGCGGTAAGATCATTATTCGCCCGTCCGATGACAGCACCATCATCGCAGAAGAATCCATCATTATTGGCAATACCGTGCTTTATGGAGCAACAGCCGGTGAATGTTATTTCAGCGGTGTAGCTGGAGAACGTTTCTCGGTTCGAAACTCTGGCGCATTGGCAGTTGTTGAAGGCTGCGGTGATCACGGGTGTGAATATATGACCGGTGGCGTTGTTGTTGTGATCGGTGATACAGGCCGTAATTTCGCAGCGGGCATGTCTGGCGGTGTAGCTTATGTCTTAGATGAAGACAAAACCTTCGCTCAGCGCTGCAACCTTGCTATGGTTGATTTGGAACCCGTGCCTGAAGAAGATGATATTCTAGAAAAAATTCACCACCACGGCGGTGACATCATGCATAAGGGTCGTGTTGATGTTACGGCAAATATGACAAAGCATGATGATGAACGCCTGCGCCAGTTGATTTCAAATCATCACCGCTATACGGCCTCACAACGCGCAAAAAATATTCTCGATAATTGGGAAGAATTCCGTCCTAAATTCGTGAAAGTAATGCCAGTTGAATACCGCCGTGCACTGCGGGAAATGGAAGATCAAAAGCTAAATGGTGTGGAAGCTGCTGAATAAGCAATCGCACCTTAATACCGCTAATCAAGTTTGGACTACATTATGGGTAAAGTAACAGGGTTTTTAGAAATCGATCGCCGCGAGCTTAAATATGAGCCTGCGTCTGATCGTATTCGCCATTTTCGCGAGTTCACACTTCGCCCATCAGAAAACTCTATAAAAAATCAAGCCGCCCGCTGCATGGATTGCGGTGTGCCTTTCTGTCAAGGTGACGATGGTTGCCCGGTGGAAAACCAGATCCCCGATTGGAACGATCTCGTCTATAACGGCAATTGGCAAGAAGCAGCAGACAATCTGCATTCGACCAATAATTTCCCAGAATTTACAGGCCGTATCTGCCCCGCTCCTTGCGAAATGGCTTGCACATTGAACATAGAAGATGTGCCTGTCTCAATTAAAACCGTTGAGCAAGCCATCGCTGATAAGGCGTGGGAAAATGGCTGGGTTAAACCGCAACCTCCAGAACAAAAGACCGGCAAGTCTGTTGCCATCATAGGAGCCGGACCAGCTGGCATGGCGGCGGCTCAGCAGCTCGCTCGCGCCGGACATGACGCCCACATCTATGAACGCGAGCCGCGCGCAGGCGGCCTACTCACCTATGGCATTCCAGATTTCAAAATGGAAAAACACCATGTGGAGCGCCGCGTACAGCAGATGGAAACAGAAGGCGCTATCTTCCATTTTGGCGTCAATATTGGTGTCGATATCAGCATGGATGAGCTACAGAAAAAACACGATGCAGTACTCTTATGTGCCGGCGCAGAAAACCCGCGCGATCCAGCCATCCCCGGCATGGACTTGACGGGTGTTCATTATGCAATGCCCTTCCTTGTGCAACAAAACCGGCGCGTGGGCAGTGAAGAAAATATTCCTGAAGAATTAATAACTGCAACAGCTAAAAACGTTGTAGTCGTCGGCGGTGGTGATACCGCATCAGATTGTGTTGGCACCTCTTTTCGTCAAGGTGCAACCAACGTCACCCAAATGGATATCCGACCTCTTCCTCCTGAAAAAGAAGACAAGATGACAACTTGGCCTTACTGGCCGACACGTTTTACCACGTCTTCATCACAGGCCGAAGGTGCAAAACGTGAATTTCAGGCAGCGACGCTGGAGTTTGTTTCCAAAGGCAACACTGGAAAACTCACCCACGTCAAATGCGCAAAGGTGGATGAAGCTCGTAACCCAATTGACGGCACTGAATTTTTCATTAAAGCCGATTTAGCTCTTATCGCTATTGGTTTTGCCGGACCCAATGAGAATACTTACTTGAGCAATTTCAATCCTGAAATTTCTGTCGATCGACGCGGTAATAAAGCTATTGCAGCCAATGAACTAAACTATCGCACTTCTGTTGACGGCGTATATGCCGCTGGTGATGTGCGTCGGGGTCAATCTTTGGTGGTCTGGGCAATACGCGAAGGCAGACAAGCAGCACACGCGATAGACCTTGCCTTAATGGGCAAAACAAACCTACCGCGCTAATTTTCTAATCATGTCACTAAAATCATTTGATCAATAATAGATATTGATTATTGCGACAGAGTGGGATCTTCTTGCTTTGGCTCAACCCATGAGAAATCATCAGCACGCCCCTTTGGGGCTACAAGAGACTTGCCACCAACAAAATAATCACGCGCTCTTTCATCTTTATAAAATGCACTCACTCTTCCGTTGCCGCCTGCTAATGTAGCGCCTTGTATCAAAGCTGGACGCGTTAAAATAGCTATCTGCTGTGCATTGCGTTTTGTTGTTCCGGCCTGTAATTGCAATCCTTGATTAAGTTGCGCATCAAGGATGTCATCAATTTCCTTTTGAACGTAATAGGCAATTTTTCTAGAACCACTTTTGGTGAACCCTATCCCCAACCCATCACGTAATTGAACACGATTACCATTAATACTGACCCCGCGATGTCTAAACTTGCCTTCACGGTTCAAAAATCCCCCATGCACATCAACCACGCGGAAATTAAGTGGCTCTACTGCACTACGTTGGATTGCTGAAATAGCCACGGCCATTTCAGTATTCTCATCATCTATAACTGGTGGCGGCAACACCCAAATAATAGGTTTATTTAAAAGCTGCAATTGCGCTGAAACATCCACTAAACGGCGGCGATAAGCTCGCTCCCATTGTGGCGTACCAAATGCCTCTGTCTTTCCCCCGCTAGCAATCGGGCCTCTATCAAAGCTACCAAGAGCGATCACTACAGCTCTCACTCTATCCCCTAAAAAAGTAAAATCTGAAGCATCCAGCCAAGTGTAAAACTTATCTCCTACGATGGAGATATCCTTTTGTATGCGTGGCGAGATAACAACCGAAGGTGTACGCTTATAGCTTTCCACCAAACCTTTAGATATCGATTCAGCTGTTGAATCACCTATTACTACGATACGATTAGCATCATCTATTTTAGGCAATGCAGCGATGGCTTTTCGAGTTTTACCTGGGCTTTTGCGCTTCTTCTTCACGTTCTTTTTTCGACGGGTTTTTGTCTTTGTTTCAGGCACCTGTTGTAAACGCTTCTTTTTCTTCCCAAAAAGGCGCTGAAGAAAGGTGCGCTTTTTCTCTTGGGCATGAGCAATAGACGTTTCCCCCAATATGGGTGCGTGAATATCGCTAATCACAAAAGACGTTGTGAGAATAACCAGACAAAAAAACTGAACCAAACGCTGCAATGTAAAATTCCATATATAGATTTACTAACGCAATTATAACGCAAACATGTCAGAAAGAAATGCCTGTATTAGAGCTACCGTTAAGACTGTAATTCCTCTAACAGCAGCGTGGTGACAAATCCATCCGGTATTTTGCCTATTGCTTTTTGGTAAGCACGTACGGCCGCACGTGATTTTGGACCAAGAATACCGTCAACGCCACCAGTACTAAATCCTTTCTGTGTTAAAAGCCGTTGTACTTCTTTTGTTTGATCGTGGGTCAGCGGTTTTAAATGTCGGGGCCATGTCGCCTGAAAGGGAGTGGCTCCCTCAATGCGATCAGAAAGGTGGCCGATCGCTAAGGCATAAGCATCTGCATTGTTGTATCTTTTTATGACCTCAAAGTTTTTGAAAAGCAGAAAAGCAGGTCCAGAAGCGCCGCCAGGCAAAAACAATCGAGCCATATCTGACATAGAAATATTATTACTTAAATTTAAGGTAATTCCTTTATTTAACCATTCTTCTGTAGATTTCTTTATTTTACCATCCGCCAGATCATAATCAAACTCAGATGGCAGTGTTACTTCTACCCCCCAACCTTTTCCGCGCTGCCAGCCACTAACAGCTAGATAATTAGCTGCCGATGCTAATGCATCATGCGGCAGCCCCCAAACATCACGTTTTCCATCGCCGTCATAATCAATCGCATGAGCAAGGTAGGTCGTAGGAATGAATTGCGTATGCCCCATCGCACCGGCCCAAGAGCCCGTTAACCTGTCGAGCGTTGTGTCACCATTTTGAAGAATTTTAAGCGCCGCAATCAATTGCGTGCGGCCAAATTTTGCCCGCTTCCCCCCTTGATAAGCGAGGGTGGCCAGTGAGCGTATGACACTTTTCACGATTTTGGGGTTATCCAAAATATCCCCATAGGCTGATTCCAGCCCCCATATGGCTACTAATACAGATTGATCTACGCCCCATTTCTCTTCCATCAGAGCCAGATCAGCCGTGAATTCTTCATGCTTTATTTTGCCATTAGCAACACGCGTATCAGAAACAGCACGATCCAAATAATCCCAGATGGCTTTCACGAACTCAGCTTGATTATTTGCAGCCGCTAAAACAGTTGGATCAGGCGTAATCCCTTCAAAGGCACGTTCGAACACCTCTTCCTTGATGCCATTTGCCTTTGCCACAGGCAATAAACTGCGCACCCAACCATCAAAGGCCGGATCAGCTTGAATTGGTTCAGCCTGAGCTGATGTAGCTTGAATTTCCGTAGCCTGAAGTGGAGCGGCAAAAAAGCACATGGCCCCGCACAAAATAAGCTTTATTATGCTCAGATATTTCATCACAAAACCTCTATATGAGACGAATCAACCAAATCATACGCTGAACAATATGGCAAAATATCAGTGGACCGTTAAGCCTCAACACAAAGAACGCCTTCATCCATAGACGGGATCGGCAAAAGCAATCACCAACAAAGTGACACTTTCTTAAGCACAGAATAAAATATCCCAGACAAAATGAGTAAAATATGAGATTTTGTAGTAAGAATCTGAACCAAAGGGATTGATATGTCTTCTAAAATTCGCACTGCTGTTCTTCCCGTTGCTGGCATGGGCACCCGCTTTCTTCCTGCAACCAAAGCCATCCCAAAAGAAATGCTAACTATTGTCGACAAACCAGTCGTCCAATATGTCGTTGAAGAAGCGCTAGAGGCAGGCATAGAGCACATTGTCTTCGTCACGGGACGAAACAAAGGCGCAATAGAAGAACACTTCGATATCCATTATGAGCTTGAAACAACCTTGCGGGAGCGCAATAAAACAGACGCCCTGCGTGAAGTAGCAAGCTCCCAAGCGCCAGCCGGATCAACGAGCTTTACCCGACAGCAAGCACCACTTGGTCTTGGCCATGCGGTATGGTGCGCGCGCCAGATTATTGGTCGCGAGCCTTTCGCGCTGCTCTTGCCTGATATGCTAAAAGCGGCCGAGCCAGGCTGCCTCAAACAAATGATGTCTGCCTATGAAAAACATGGTCAAAATGTCGTGGCCGTAGAAGCCTGCCCGCCTGATGAAGCCTTTAAATACGGTGTTGTCGGCATTGGCGAAGGTGACATGTCAGGTTTTGAAATAACAGAAATGGTTGAAAAACCGCCGAAAGGTGAAGAGCCGTCAAATCTTTTCATTTCAGGTCGATACATATTGCAGCCGGAGATTTTTGATATTCTCGAAGATCAAGAACCCGGTGCAGGCAATGAGATACAATTGACAGATGCCATGGTGACGCTTGCTAAAACACAACGATTTACCGGCATGAAATTCGACGGCGAGGCCTATGACTGTGGTACCAAAGTTGGCTTCCTAGCCGCCAATGTCGCATATGCCTTAAAACGCGCAGATATCGCGCCAGAGTTCAAACATGAACTGACCAGAATATTGGGCTAACGTAACAAGCCGCCGCTATCTCTCCGCTCGTAGCCCTAGAGTGAATGTATTGGATGTAAAGTCTGCACCACCATCAGCTGTAAACTGCTGTGCGTAATTGTAATTCAGTGCAACACCAAAATTGCGACCCAATTGATACTCAAGCCCAAGACCCGCCGTAAAGGTGGTATCTGTATCCCTACTGGCTCCATCAACCTGAAAGAGCAACCCAGACCCAGCTGTTGCCGTGAGGTTATCGCGGATATCTCGAGACGCATTTAAATTAAACGTATATGTTGTATCGCCGGGCGTTGCGATCGACGGGAAAGCATCCAGCGTTGTCGCGCCATTAAACGTCACAGTGGTTAGGCGCTGCGGCGACCAATTCAAGTTAAATTCAGCGACAAAGGCACCAAAATCCTCAATGCCATCACCATCCACAAGTGCTTGAGCAAAACCAAGACCAATGTCGCCTGTTAATTTTTCTCCACGGTCAATTTCCACTCCGACAATGCCGCGCAATTCAGTAACATTACGTCCATTGCCTAAATCATCGACATCTTCATCAAAAATCTCTCGGGATACATCAGCTTCAACAAAAGGCTCAAATGCCCCGCCGCTACGAAGCGTCCCGCGAAGATTCGCGCCAAATAGCACCGAATTCAAGTCTTCTTGGTCATCTGTAACACCAGCCGCATCTACAAATGAACCATTAGAGTTACGCGAAACCCGCACTTGAGAACGGGTATCGATCTGACGCAAAGCATGATCGAGCTGCAAACTTGCGGTTGTCGTTGTTTCCAACGGATCATCAGAGACGCCTGTCAAATCATCCTCTGCAGCCACAAAGTTCAACGTGCCAGTAATTGATGTATCTTCATCCACATCAAATCGACCGGTTGCATTAATAGTGACCTCAAGGTCAGAACTGTCATCACCAGAGGCAAATCTATCCAAACCGGCGTCAACCTGAAGTCCTAGAGCATGACGTGCGAGGTCAGATTCAATATTAAGTTCAGGACGGATACTAACAAAAGCTGAGCTTGAACCTGTTACATCATTTGTGCTGTTTGTTGTATATCCCGTATCCACCTCGAGTGCGGGCCGCAGAATATATTTACCAACCCTGACACCAAGTGGTTCAAAAGGTGCCGTATCGGCAGTCCGGCCACCACCGCCCTGTATCGTTGGTTCACGTGGGGAGCGCTGCTGTTCTGTGACTTCAAAAATTTCAGGAAGGGCACGTACCGAACCAGCTGTTGCCCCTGCTACGGCACCAGCACCCACCCGACCTGCGAGCGGATTATCAGCTGCTTGATTGTTGCCATTTTGACCTGGTGTATTTTGATTATTTCCTGCTTGAGCCCCCGTTTGGGCTTGAGCATTATTTGTGGCATTTTGACCAAATAAAGTGCCAGCGTTTTGATCTGCAACACCACCAAGCGTTCCTCTGTTACTTAAAAGCGCAGGATTTAAACCATTAAGAGGAGGCAAATCACCCGCTGCCTGACCATGTGCAAAATCACCGTGATGTATGGTCGCTATCATCGTCACGCCAAAAAACATTATAGCGCGCAAAGGCATAGCCGCACGCTGCCTATGCAACAGGGCGTAACAACTTGATGCGCCAAACAGGCGAATGTCTTTTAAAGCAGCCATCAACGCTCACGAGTCTAAAATACTAAACAGACAGTAAATACTCATGGTAAACAAAACGTTGTCAGCACCCTTCTAGGCGCGCTAAAAGGTATAATTATTGTTTGAAGGAATATTATATGCCTGAATTAGTCAAAATGGCTTCATCAGTTACGGCAAAAGATCCAATGCCAGCTAGCTATTTACGTCAACTCAATGCTTCCGCGCGGCGCACATTGATGAGTGAGCAGGCAGGCATATCTCTTCTTGCTGAAGCTTTTGAAGGTGAACTTGGTATAGAATTCCCTAAAGCCATGCAACTAATGCATCAAGCAACCGGCCGCATTATTGTAACGGGTGTTGGCAAAAGTGGACACATCGGCTCTAAAATTGCAGCAACACTTGCCTCAACCGGATCACCCTCTTTTTTCCTCCATGCGGCAGAAGCCGGCCATGGTGACCTAGGTATGATCATAAAGGGTGATGTCATCATCGCTCTGTCTTGGTCAGGGGAATCATCAGAGCTTCATTCAATTATTGATTATTCCAGCCGATTTGGCATCCCGATGATTGCTATCACTTCAAAATCACATAGCTCACTGGGCCTACATGCGAATGCCTGCCTGACACTCCCAGCGGCCGTCGAAGCCTGCCCCAATAATTTAGCCCCAACGACCTCAACAATCATGCAACTAGCGATAGGCGATGCCTTGGCAGTCGCGCTTTTGGAAGCACGCTCCTTTTCCGCCAATGATTTTGGTATATTCCATCCTGGTGGGCAACTAGGCGCCAAGCTCAAGACCGTAGGCGACATTATGCATCAAGGTGACGCTCTTCCGCTCACCGATGAAAAAACGATGATGAGCGATGCTATAATCATTATGAGCGAGAAAGGATTTGGCTGTCTCGGCATTTGCGATAAAGAAGGGTGCCTCATAGGCGTCATCACAGATGGCGACTTGCGACGACATATGAAGCATGACTTGCTTGAAAAAAAGGTTAGCGATGTGATGACAACAAATCCCATCATCATCGACCCCAGCAGACTAGCAAGTGGTGCACTTGATTTAATGAATTCATCAGGTTCTGGCGGCATCAATGCTATATTTGTGGTCGACAATAATAAGCCACTCGGCCTTTTACATATCCACGATCTGCTGCGCCTAGGTGTTGCTTAAGCCTGAGAGGATTAAGTTTGAATGGCAATGAAGAATTTCCCGCTTCTTGATGCCTTTTAGCATCTGGCATTCTCAATTTATTAACTTTGTTCTTTAGCGATATATTATTCATCGAACCGTATTCTGTCTCTCAATGGGAAAAGGCTTTTTGATAAGTCAGACGAATATTTAGACACGGTTTTGGCGGTGGGATTATGGATTTAGCAACTCTAATAGGAATTGTAGCGGGTTTTGGCATTATTGTTGCTGCGATCTTCGTTGGCGGTGAATTATCGACATTTGTTGATGTTCCCTCAGTTCTTATTGTGGTTGGCGGCGGCTTAGCCGCAACGCTGATCCGCTTCCCTCTTTCAGGTATCTTAGGCGCTTTCGCCCTTGGTGGGAAAATAGCCTTCACTCACAAAAAATCCTCACCAGCTGGCATCATCGAACAATTGACCGAAATGTCAGAAATCATTCGTAAAGATGGTCCACTTGGCCTTGAAAATTATGAGATTGCGGAAGAAACAATGGCCAAAGGTGTGCAATTTATAACCGATGGATATGAGGCCGACTTCATTAAAGAAAATATGGAACGCGAAGCTGACCTTGGTCTACAGCGACTTGAAGAAGGAAAGCGTGTCTTCACAGCACTTGGCGATGCTGCACCCGCATTCGGCATGATCGGTACACTCGTTGGCCTGGTTCAGATGTTGGCGACAATGGATGACCCAGCCACAATTGGTCCTTCAATGGCGATCGCGCTTTTGACAACCATGTATGGTGCGGTGCTCTCAAATCTGATTTGCTTGCCTATGGCAGACAAAATGGGATCGAAATTTAAAGTGGATGAGCAAAAGTCCGCGCTTATAATCGATGGCGTTCTTCAACTGCGGGCTAACAAAAGCCCAGCCGTCATAAAAGAAATGCTCGTCGCTTATCTTCCAGAGAAACAACGCGCACAATTCGCAGAAGAAGCACTAGCTTAATTGCTAGAGCGGCGACGCGAAAGGAGCCTTTGATATGGCAGAAAAATGCAAATGCCCAGAACCAGTAGCAGGTGCGCCGGCCTGGATGGTGACTTTCGCTGACTTGATGTCATTGCTGGTATGCTTTTTTGTTTTGATCGTTTCATTTTCCATTCAAGACAAAGAAAAACTTCAGGTAGTTGCAGGCTCATTGCAAGAGGCTTTTGGTGTTGTCGAAGAACAGCGCAAAAATGGCGTGATCGAAGTGGAAGGCAAACCAACGCGCGACTGGCTTAAACAGATTGCCCTTATAGATAATGAACAAGATGCCGATTTTGATCCCATCCGTCAGGATGATTCTCGAAAGCAAGGTCCCGAGGCCAACACACACACATTTGAGCGCGCAGAAATCTCTCGACCAAAACAGTTTGCAACAGCCGCCGCCTCTCTGCGTCAAGCATGGCAAGAGCTTCCAGAAATTGCCGAACTTTCCAAAAGCATCATCATTGAAGAAACACCAGAAGGATTGAATATTTCTTTTGTCGATCAAGATGGTCGTTCAATGTTTCCCGAAGGCTCAAAACGTCCATATGAAACAACCCGCAAACTGCTGGAAGCTGCCGCGCCAATATTGCGCCAGATGCCAAATCGCCTCAGCATTACAGGCCATACAACCGCAGGTGCCATAACTGCCAATCCGAACTATACAGGTTGGGAACTATCCGCTGATCGCGCAAATGGCATTAGGGCAATCTTGACCGGCGCAGGTCTTGGCAGTGACCGTATTTTTGCAGTTGTTGGCAAAGGGTCAACAGAACCTTTATTCCCGAATGATCCGTTTTTGGCATCTAACCGCCGGATTGAGATATTGCTGATGCACGAAGCACCCCCAACACCAGCTGGCCATAAACTGTGATACGTCAACGATAACGCATCAAACAGCTTCCACGATAAGCATTGTTCCTTCGGACTCAATCACCTTGACGCTAGTACCAGCGGACAATCCATCAGGTCCGCGCACAAGCCAGAATGTGTCACCAGCTTTGATTCGTCCTTGCCCGTTTTCCAGATCATCTTGCAGCATATAAGTTCGTCCAATATGTTGTTTTCCACGCTGATTAAGGGTCGCGCTTTCATCTGTCTTACCAAAGCGATTATTAATCCGCCGACCAAGCACCGCAAAAAGCAAAGCCAGTATAGCAAAGCCGATGATTTGGGCCTGCCATGTCAATGGAACAAGAAGTGCTGCAGTACCAAGAACGAGTGCTGCAAGACCCACCCATAAGAAAAACACGCCCGGTGCTATAATCTCAAGAATGAGAAGCGAAAAACCTAAGATCCACCAACTCCAAGGCCCAAGCTCAGTAATAATTTTCAAAAGCATAGAATCACCCTTTTAAGATTATCGTGTCGTGGGTACCGAAGGCCGTTTTGAGTTTTTTTGTGATGGATTATCATCACTAAACGCAGCTTTAGCAATTTCACTGATACCCGAAATAGATCCAAGCAACGATGTGGCTTCAACCGGCAACATCAACACCTTTTGGTTTGGCGCACCGGCCAACGCTTCAAGGGCACCAACATATTTGTTTGCGACAAAGTAATTAATTGCCTGAACATCGCCTTTAGCAATCGCAGCAGATACAGATTCGGTTGCTTTTGCTTCGGCTTCGGCTTCCCTTTCACGTGCTTCAGAGTCTCGGAAAGCGGCTTCTTTGCGACCTTCTGCCGCAAGAATAAGACTGGCTTTCTCACCTTCGGCTTTCAAAATTTCAGATTGACGCAATCCTTCTGCTTCAAGAATAGAGGCCCGCTTTTCGCGCTCTGCCTTCATCTGGCGTCCCATTGCTTCAACCAGGTCACGTGGTGGATTAATATCCTTGATCTCGATACGGGTAATCTTCACGCCCCACGGTTGTGCCGCCCGATCGACAACGGTCAACAAACGCGCATTAATTTCATCACGATTAGACAACAATGAATCGAGGTCCATAGATCCCATTACTGTTCTCAGGTTTGTCATGGTGAGGTTTAAAATAGCATATTGCAGATTGGTGACTTCATAGGCCGCAGCTGCGGCATCGATCACTTGATAAAACGTCACACCATCCGCCGTCACTGTCGCATTATCACGCGTGATAGCTTCCTGGCTTGGCACATCAAGTACCTGCTCCATCATATTGAGTTTCGCACCAATTTTATCGACAAACGGAACGATAAGATTCAAACCAGGTCTAAGAGTGTTCGTATAACGACCAAACCGTTCAACAGTATAATTCATGCCTTGTGGAATAACCTTCACTGCGGAAAGAACAACAACCAACAGCAAAACAACAAAAATAATGGCAGCTATATCAAATGCGCCTAGAAATAAATTCATTTTAAACCCCTTATAGTATTCATAATGCGAGTTGGGATTGTGCACACATAACACAAGGCGATAAACAATAATCCCCTACTCGAGCCATCTTAGACCCAGCCCGCCAGCTCGCGCTTTGCAAGCATTTCGATCACATCCATACCATGCTCGCTGTCATTCAAACATGCAATCGCGGCGAAGTGTTCACCACCGTTTTCTTCAAAAATCTCTCCCGCTTCCCCAGCAATCTCTTCCAGTGTTTCCACACAATCAGCAGAAAACCCAGGCGTTACAACGGCGAGACGCTTCACGCCATCTTTTGCAAGTTGTTCAACCGTTTTATCCGTATAAGGCTGCAACCATTCTTCTGGCCCAAAGCGTGACTGGAATGTTATTTTGAGCTTATCGCCATTCTCCCCCCACCCGAGATATTCTCGCATCAGCCGTGCGGTTTTATGACACTGACAATGATAAGGATCACCCTTGGCAAGATAGCTTTGCGGCACCCCATGGAAGGAAGCGAGCACCAATTCTGGCTCAAAATCAAGCTTTGCGATTTCCGCTTTCATGCTTTCGCATAACGCCTTGATATAGGCGGGGTGATCCGCATAAGGAGCAGCAGTGCGCACGGCTGGTTGCCAGCGTTGCTTCATCAAATATTCAAAAACCTTATCATTCACCGTTGCTGTCGTTGCAGCTGCATATTGAGGATAAAGCGGCAGGATGACGATGCGCTCGCAGCCTTGTTCTTTCAAATGGTCAAGCCTGGAATGGATAGAAGGATTGCCATAACGCATCGCCCAATCAAAGACGAGATCTGGATAATCGGATTGCATCCGTTCCAAAAGTTTCTCGTTTTGACTGCGCGTTATTGTGCGTAATGGTGATTCGTCCAGCTCTTTATTCCAGATCAAATCATAAGCCGCTCCCGATTTTTTGGGACGCGTTGTCAGCACAATACCATTCAAGATCACCCACCATAAAAGGCGCGGCGTCTCAATAACTCGGCGATCTGACAGAAATTCTTTCAAATATCGGCGCATCGACCAATAATCGGTTGCATCCGGCGTCCCTAAATTAACAAGCAAAACCCCGGTTTTGCCGAAAAGCACTTTTGGGTGATCTTGCGGTAAATTGTCAGGTGAAAATTGAGTTACAATAGCAGGGCGTTTCATGGCATCACATTCAGCTTAAAATAGAAATTATCCCTTCTATTTAGAGCTTTTATAAGCTGACACCAGCCCTATCCGTAAAAAGACGCAGAAAGCAAGGTTATACCAAGTAAGAACACAAAGCTTGCACCTAACAACTCGATGCTCTTGAAAATCCATCGGGCGCTGCCAGTACCATCCAAATAGGCGGTTGCCAGCCCCTTAGCGCCAATCGCAATTGTCGCAAGCGTACTCACTGTGATTGCAGTTCCAAGCGCCATGGCAAATGTTGAAACAACACCCACTAAAAATAATCCTTGGGCCGCAGAAAAAACCAACACTATCAGCGCACCAGAACAAGGCCTCAAACCCACAGATAAAATAGCAGCCCAAGCGGAACGAAGCGTGAGAGGTTGAGTCAAATTTGATGGATCAGGAGCATGGCCACTGCATCCACAATCGGCTTCATGGCTATGGCTATGCTTGTGGCTGTGACTGTGACTGTGACTGTGACTGTGATCGTGGTGGTGACTATGTGTATGGGACTGTTCATGAGCGCATCCTACTTCATGCACCAATACCGGCGCACGCTTCAAATAAGGTCGCACGCCTTTTTGCCATAAAAGAAAAAGTCCAAGCGCTGCAATCAATGCATAGCTTGCCCGTTCAAACCACTGTGTCGCTTCTGTAACAGCAAAACTAGTAAGATTAAAAAAGAACACCGCCGAGCCAATAAGGGCGACAGCAACACTCCCTTGCAGAAAAGCCGACAAAAACGAAATAGTCATTCCACGTCGCACCGTTTGCTCATTCGCCAGCACATAAGAGGAGATCACCACCTTACCGTGGCCCGGGCCTGCGGCATGAAAAATACCATAAAGAAAGCTCAACCCAATCAGCCCCCATACAGCACTACCATCGTCTTTCGCTTGCTTCACAATACCAGTGAGCTTTTTGTAAAACACCGCTTGCTGCTGATAAATCCAGCTTAATTTATCACGCAAAAAATCTCCCCCAACCGGCGCTGGCGCTTGAGGTGCTGAAACACCAAAAGGAGAATTTTGCTGGGCCTCTAGGACTCCATCACCAATATTCAAAAAAAAGAACATCAAGAAAATGAGAAGTAAAATCCGTGAAATCATCATTATATAACCTTAAGAAGAAGGGCAGGTAATGCGAATGGTGTTCGACAAATCACCCACCTCGGGCGCTAATTCTTCTGGTACTGTTTCAGTTGCAGGAATTTCAGATAAAAGCTGACTTTGAATAATATCCAGTTCTTTGCGGCGCTCCAGACTTGCAGTACAGGCCGTTTCACCTCCACCAAGGCTAGCAGTACTAACAGCATTCTTCTCGACAAAAGCCACATCAACAAAAAAGGTCGCATCAAAAACTTCCACCGTTAATTCCTGAAACCCTTTAACAGGGTCAGGCGCAACGGGTTTTTCCATATTCAATGTATAGCGCAAAGTTAAAAGGCCGTCGTTATATTCCAGCCATTGATCGGTTGGCGCTTCATAGGGCGGATCTTTTTCACCTATTTGAACAAATGTGAAATACTCAAAATCTTTGAGTGAATCGACATTAATCGATGCGAGTTCGGCGAGCTCTTCACGCGAAAACTTCCCGTCACCATTTTCATCTAGCCCTTGAGTTGCAAAGGCTGAAAAGCCTTCATCAAATTCCCAAGTATGACGCACAGCAACAAAATTATTGTCGTCATCAAAAATAAGATCAGCCTTTGCCTGAAGCCATACATGTGGGTGCGCAAAAGCCAGTGAAACGCCACTTAATAGAAAACCAAGCCAGAGTATAAATCGTATCATATGGTAATCGCTTCAATCAGCTAGCTTTGTAGGTCACAACCTAGTAAAATTATGAATCATGAATATACGCCTAATTCTGGCAAAACCAAGACCTGAATAAGAGCTAGCATTGGTCCTCCCCATCCATCGTTATCGCTTAAAAGTGGCGAGAAGCTGTAATCCGGTATCTACTAGTTGTCGATCACTCCCACGCGGCCCGATAATACTGAGACCCAAGGGCGCCCCATTCATCGTCGCCATTGGCAGCGTGAGCTGCGGCAAACCAGTCAACCCCGATGTACAAAGCAGCATCAAAGCACGGTTACGAAATGCATCCAATGTTGGATAATCATCTCCCTTTTGGGGCGCAATACTTGGAACCGTAGGCAGCACAAGCAAACCATCATCTGAAATCAATTCTTCCACATGGCGTGTTATTTGTGCACGAAGCAACAGCGCATCGGCGTTTTCCTCATCGCTCACACCACGCCCATAATCAAAGCGCTCTTTAACGCCCTGCCCAAGCTTTGGCTGGCGCGATTCAATCCATGCGCCATGCGCCTGCCATGCCTCATAAGCCTGTGCACGACGAAAAGCCCAATACCAGCTTTCTATATCTTCGTTTGCAAGCGACACGTCTTCATCACTCGCAAAATCTGTCACGTGATTAATCGCTCCATCAAGCGCGCGTGCCTCATCAATACCCATCAGGAGAGCCAAGCAGTCTTCGGCAACCAAAATCCGTTTTGGTTGATAGGTAATGTCATCGCCGCCCAAAATAACATCAGACACTTTTGCGTAGATTTCACTCGTACGGGCAAACCATCCAAAGGTGTCAAAACTTTCCGAAAGCGGCATTGTATGATCGAGCGCAATACGACCATGCGTAGTGCGCAAGCCAATAAGCCCGCAATAACTGGCAGGCAACCGCACTGAACCACCAGTATCTGAGCCAGTCGCAATATCCACCAACCCATGCGACACCGCAGCGACAGACCCGCTGGACGAACCGCCAGTCAGGCGATCAGCAGCCGCCCCATTGATAGGTTGTGGATAGTGTATGTTGTCTCCATTGAGACTAAAGGCCAGTTCTTCCGTAGTCGTCTTGCCAATAAATCGCGCTCCCGCATCAAGTAACTTTTGCACGCCTGAGGCTGTCGTGGTTGCAATCTCAGCCTCAGCCAATTTCTCAGGAGAACCGCAACCAGTTTTATAACCGGCAACATCATAAATATCTTTCACCCCAAGCGTCAGCCCTGAAAGGAGAGCGTCAGCCGCATGAGGTACATCAACAAACGAATGCTTCATAAAAGCATTTGCATTATCACTCACAATTATTTCCTATCTAGCGCCCAAAGCCGCGCCAAGTCAAAGCCATGTACATCATGGCATAAATCAACAAAAGCCTTTGACTGAAAAGCTGCAAGTATCTTGCCTTTTTCAGCCGTGGCTAGGCTTGCATTTCCCGTCACGCCATGCGGATTTAAATCTTGTGCTTTCCAGCCAAAAGAAACCGGCCCATGCGCACGCAACACTTTAAAATCATCCATAAAATCGAGCTGCGTTGAGCGAAAATCCTGCGCCTTTTCCATCGCAACTAAATCTGGGTCAAAATGCAGCATCAAAGATGTTTCAACATCCCCGCCATGAATGCCATATGAGAGTTCTTGTTGAGAGAACAAATCATCCGGCATACCAAACCGCATCCAGCTTGTTGCCACCACCAACATATCAAAGCGCACCCGCAATTCTTGCGCGACAATATCAATCAAGGCTGCATTGCCGCCGTGCGAATTGATAATAATCAGCTTTCGCAGGCCTGCTCGATGTACGCTCTCGCCAATTTCAATCCATGACTGAATGATGGTGTGCCAACCGTATGTCAGCGTGCCAGGTGATGAAATATGTTCATTCGATTTCCCCACAGCTTGTATGGGAAGACACGTCACTGGAATATCGGCGGGCATCACATCGAATGCCGCTTGTAACAGACCTTCCCCAATCACACGATCTGTCGAAATCGGCAGATGCGGTCCGTGTTGCTCAATTGCAGCAACAGGCAAAACGGCAATCCACGACGTCGTGTCGGCTGATGAAAAATCCACCGTTGTCATATCCTGCCAATAAGCTTTAGGGCGCTTCATGCCTCTCACCTTCATTTATCATCAATGCGCGGGGATAAATTTTAATTTGTTAAACGCATCTCACATCAGGCCACATTATGGGTAAATCTTGAAAAATGACAGCAGCCTTTAATGACATTTTCTAACCCTACAATAGCATTCTCTCAAACCCTACTGAAACGGGGCGACCGTGGTGTGGCTGTTGAACATTTGCAGACAAAGTTAAACCGCGAAGACCTGTGCATCGTGACCGATGGCAACTTTGGGCCAGCAACTGAACTTGCCGTTAAAATATATCAAACGGGCCAGCGACTGCACAGTGACGGTATGGTTGGCGTAAAAACATGGACTCAATTCCAAGATAGCGGTTAATCACGCAGCGCAGGCAGACCAATACCAACGGCCTGAAACCCCCCATCTGCTGCCAATATTTGTCCACTTATATAGCTAGCTTCATCGGAACATAAGAACACAATAGCTTGAGCAATTTCCACCTCATTACCATAACGGTTGAGGGGGATTGCATCGTGATAAGCCGCCCGTATCTGCGGCGTGTGAACGCCAAGCGCAAGCTTGGTATTCACTGGCCCTGGCGCTACAGCATTGACGCGAATACCAAATTCACCCAACTCCGCGGCTTGCTGTAATGTAAGCTGAATAATTGCAGCTTTTGACGTGCCATAAGCAACGCGTAACGTACTCGCTCGAAGACCAGAAATAGAAGAAATATTGACGATAGCAGAACCACCAGAAACAACCTTTGATGCCGATCCTTTGGCTAGCAATTCTGTGAAAGCTTGAACCATCAAAAAAGGCCCATCCAAATTCGTCGCCATAACGCGCCGCCAGCGATCATATGTGGTCTCGCGAATAGGGCCAAAATCAGCAACACCCGCATTATTGACCAGCGTATGAATCTCGCCAAATTCTGTTTCAATCCGCTGCGCGAGAGCCACCACCTGATCTGGGTCAGAAATATCAGCTTTCACAGGCACAACATCAGGAAAACCTTCTGCCGCCACAGCCAGTTCGTCACCATCGATATCAACCATGATCACCCGCCAGCCCTTGCCAAGCATCAACTGTGTGGTGGCAAGTCCAATGCCGCGAGCAGCACCAGTAATAAGGGCAGTTTTCATTTGCATTCTCCGATTATCCCAAACTCTTAGGGTCAGGGCCAGCTATGAAGAGGCGTTCTCTTGCTGCAATTTTTCAAGCTGCCGTTTCATCCACCCTTTGGGGATAATATGCCCAGATTCATGAATTTCCAGCTCAACATCATGGCCACTAGCACAACTCTCCCAAACGCTTTGGTCAAAAATACCAAACCGTGCCGATTGATCCGGCGTCTCTTTGCAGCCATTGAGTTGAAGCCAAGGGTTAACTGCGTAAAGCGGATCACCGCCCTCACCGCGAGGCAAATCCATCACCGTATCTCTCAACCCATGCACATGACGTATGGTTATAGGCGATGCGCACTCTTGGAGTTCTTCAAAGTTCCACAATGTACCAGCAATCGACAAAAAAGCGGCATAATCAGCTCCCCGCTCACAGGCAAGCCGCCACGCCATTGCCGCTCCATATGAAAAGCCGGACACATAAATTCGCTTGCGGTCAATCGCAAAGCGTTTTGCCGCATCATCGATCATTGCCTCGACAAAGGGTACATCTTGAGAGGGTGAACGCCAAAAGCTCCATGATTTTCCAAGTCCGTCAGGAGCAAGTAAAAGAACATTCGTTTCGCGCGTGGCATCAGAGATTTTACCGTTGTTGATCACATTTTTTCCGGTGCGTCCCCAGCCATGAAAATGAATCAAAACGGCCAATTCATCACGTCCGTTCCAGCCATCGGGCAAAACAGCCAGATAAGAACGATTGCCCACAACACAAGAAACCGCCCCCCCACATGCAGCTTCTGCTCGGGCAAGACTTTTATAACTGGGCATCAAGCCAACGGCAAAAAGCACCATGGCTATTACCGCAACAAGGCCCATCATTTTTATTGAGAATAAACGTTTCATACGCTGACCTTCTAGAGTCTCGAATTAATATCTAGAAATTAGCCTCAAAAATTTATCAAGACAAATCAGACTTTTGCGAACACCATAATAAAAACGAAAGAGCCTTGCGTAAATTCCTCAAACGGATAGAAAAAACATCACCTAGAACCAAGACTTAAAATGAGGCGGACAAGGGATGACACTGCTCAAGACATATAAAGGCTTTGACCGCATCGGAGAAGAAAATGCTTTTGCCGTTCTTGCTCGAGCAACCGAGCTTAGCCAGCAAGGCAAAGACATTATCAATCTGGGCATTGGGCAGCCTGACTTTCCAACACCAGACCACATCGTAGAAGCCGCCATTAAAGCCCTCAAAGATGGGCACCATGGCTATACACCTGCAAACGGTATTTTACCTCTACGCGAGGCCGTAGCCAATGATTTGAATACTCGATATAACGTGGCTGTAAACCCTGACAATGTGATCGTCGTACCAGGCGGTAAGGTGACAATGTTTGCCGCCATCTTGATGTTCGGCGAACCAGGGGCAGATATTCTCTACCCCGACCCAGGCTTTCCCATCTACCGCTCGATGATTGAATATACAGGCGCTAATCCTGTCGCCATCCCTATCCGCGAAGAAAACGGATTTGCTTTCTCAGCTGACGAAACTTTATCTCTCATCACAGATAAAACACGCCTCATTGTCATCAATTCTCCTGCCAATCCTTGCGGTGGTGTTACACCGAAAGCCGAGATTGATAAACTTGTCGCAGGCCTTGAGAAATTCCCGAATGTCGCCATCCTATCTGATGAAATCTATGACCAGATGACCTATGATGGCGAGGAACATGTATCGCTTCTCACCTATCCCGAAATACAAGACCGATTGATCCTGCTAAACGGTTGGTCAAAAACCTACGCCATGACAGGTTGGCGTATGGGATATTCAGTCTGGCCGGACGAGCTTTATGACAAAATGCGCAAGCTTGCCGTCAATTGCTGGTCATGCGTGAACGCACCAGCACAACATGCCGGTCTTGCCGCCCTCACCGGCCCACAAGATGCAGTGAGGGAGATGATGGTCGCCTTTGATGCACGTCGTAAACTTGTCACCGAAAAATTAAACGCCCTACCACAGGTATCTTGTGTCACACCCAAGGGCGCTTTTTATGCCTTCCCTAACATCAAAGAAACTGGTTGGAAATCAAAGAAACTTGCCTCTACTTTATTAGAAGATGCAGGTGTTGCCCTTATAGGCGGGCCTGACTTTGGCATTTATGGTGAAGGTTATATTCGCGTCTCTTATGCAAATTCTGCTGAAAATATTGAGCGCGCTATAGACCGTGTGGGTGATTTTTTGGCACAGCATAAATAACGGCATAAATAACGAGCCACATGCGCTTTATATAACGCCGTCGACAGCCACAGACTTAACCAACACAAACACTTGTTTTTCAACTTCCAGACCAAGCTCATCGCAGGCTTTGCGTGTCACGCGGGACATCAGTGCCTGACCATCTATGCTGATCGACACATCAGAATAATTGCCACCATAATGTTGGATGCCAAGAATACGGCCATGTAGAATGTTTTGAAAACTTGTATCCGCGGGTTCACTGGTCGAAAGCGCGACATCACTCGCATCAATGCGTATTCTAAAGGCGTCTACCCTCGGCTCCAGTTTCTCTGGCACGATTAGCTTTTGCTGGCCTATCGTAAGCCATGTCATTGAATAGGTATCATCAACCCCGCCAAAATAGGCCTTGAGGAGCGAATTAGGCGCATGACGGGCAAAATCAAACTGACCATGGATCCGAGGCAATACATCTATAATTGGGCCTTCGCTGACCACACGCCCGCCATCCATCAAAACCAAATGACCAGCCAATCGCACCACTTCGTCAAGATCGTGACTGACATAGATAATCGGCACACCGCTCTCATGAGCAAGGCGTTCGAGATAGGGCATGATTTCGCTCTTTCGCTGATAATCAAGCCCTGAAAGCGGCTCATCCATCAACAAAACGCGGGGGTCAGATAAGAGGGCTCGACCGATTGCCACTCTTTGTTTTTCGCCGCCAGAAAGTGTTCCCGGCATGCGCGTCAATAAGTCACCTAACCCGAGCAGAGCCACAACATCATCAAATGATGCCGATTTACGGCTGCGCCATCCAGCCCATCGCGCATAGGTAAGATTACGCTTAACTGACATATGCGGGAACAATCGTCCATCTTGAAAAACATGACCAACTCGCCGTTTACGTACTGACATATTTTTACGCGTAACACTGTCATAAAAAGGCGTATCGCTTATATCAATGCGCCCATTATCTGGCTGCATATCACCCGACAAAGCATCGATTACGGTGGTTTTTCCAACTCCAGAAGCACCAAAAAGTGCCGTCACATTTTCTGATGATTTAAAACGCACGGCATAATCAAAATCACCGCGTTTACCTGCGATATCAACATCAATCATGGTGTGCTCCCGAGAAGCGTTTGGCCCTTCGTGCCATCACCTCTGAAAACACAACAGCAATGATCGCAAGCACAATACTTAAAACAGTCAATCGCCAAAGTTGTAGCTCATCACCCGGTGACTGCAAGAACGAATAAATCGCCAGCGGCAGTGTGCGCGTCTCGCCTGGAATATTGGAAACAAATGTGATGGTCGCACCAAACTCACCCAAAGCTTTAGCGAACCCTAAAATGACTGCCGCAAAAATGCCGGGTAACGCGAGTGGCAAAATGATAGTGACGAAAATAGTCAGCCGCCCAGCCCCAAGGCTGCGCGCGGTTTTCTCCCAATTCAACTCAATCGCCTCTATCGCTTGACGAATAGGGCGCACCATCAAGGGAAAGGCCATGACCCCTGCCGCAAGCGCTGCACCTGTCCACTGAAAAGCGAAGGAAAAATCAAATTGCTCTTCCAAAAACCGCCCTATAACGCCATTGCTACCAAAAGCGATCAAAAGCAAATAACCCGTGACAACCGGTGGCACCACCAGCGGCAATAAAACCAGAATATTCAAAACCGTATGGCCCGGAAAACGATACCGCGCCAAAATAAAAGCAACAAGAAGTGCTAATGGCAAAGCAACAGCAACAGCAGCACAAGCCACCTTCAAAGAAAGAATAACCGCGGTCCATTCAACATCTGACAATTTGAAAAACTGGAAAAAACCGTCCAACTGATCACAACCCTCTGGTAGGCAGCGAGAACCCTGCATCTTTAAAATACTTATGAGCCATTGCACTACCTAAATATGTAACAAACGAGTCCGCTTCAGGGCGTCCCTCTACGGTTCTAACGGCAGGGTATACAATATCTGCGTGACTATCGGGAGGAAAAAGACCAACGAGCTTAATACGCGGCTCAATCACAGTATCTGAATTATAGACAACACCCAATGAGACCTCTTTGCGGGCAACCAAAAGAGATGCAATGCGAACATTTCCCGCGATTGCAAATCGCTTTTCTAATGCCACATATGGACCGATCTCGCTCTCAAGCGCCATCAGGGCTGAGCGAGCATAACGCCCTGCTGGTACGTGCTCCGGGTCAGCAACAGCAATACGCCCCACCCCACCTTTGCGCCATTCATTCAATATTTCAGCTATATCCTGTTCACTGGAAAAATTGCTGTCGACGGGGGCTGCAAGCGCCAATCGATTCAAAGCAATCGTGCGTTGTGTTTCCGGCAAAGTAAGATTTTGAACCTGCAACCAGCCAACCCAATCAATATCAGCTGAAATAAACAGATCAGCCGGTGCACCAGCAGCAATCTGCCTTGCGAGTGTCGATGTTCCTGCAAAGGAAAACGTGATTTTTTGCCCTGTTTTTTTCTCATAGCCAGCGGCAATTGGCTCAAGCGCATTCTTCATACTAATCGCCGCAAAAACTAAAATAGGCTTGTCATCAGCCCGTATCGATTGCGTAACAGGCAAGAGAGGGAGAATGAGAACAAGAAATAGACGAAGTAAAATCAAAAAATAATCCTTGGTGAGAACGGGAGGCATTGATCTATCCTCAACGACTGAAAATTAACAGTCACTTTATCATCAGCATGATCATTTATTCAATAACGCGGCATGCTCAAGCCTATGAAATCCATTTTGGTTTGCGCTTTTCAAAAAATGCGGAAATACCTTCAGCGCTTTCCTCATTTGCCCAGCGTTCAGAAAGGCGAGCAGCCGTATAGTCAGTCGGATCAACAGGTGTTCGAGCAAGATATTTGGCAAATGCCTTAGCATCGGCAACCGCACCGGGCGCGCATTGCAAAAAAGCCTCCGCCTCTAACATCGCGCCCGCATCAAGTGCTTCGGCCGCAAACACTTCAGAAACAAGGCCAACTTGAAGCCCAATATCACATCCAAAAACTTTAGAGTTCATGAAAAGGCGCCGTGAGGCACCTTCACCCAACCGGCGCGAGACAAATGGCCCGATGGTTGCGGGGATAAGACCAAGTTTTGTTTCGGTCAAACCGAATTTCGCATGATCGGCCGCTAAAACAATATCGCAAACGCACATCATGCCGACGCCACCACCAAAGGCATTACCATGTATTTTACCAATTAATGGTTTTGGCAAATCATCAAGTGCCTGAAGCATGGTGGCGAGTCTCATTCCCTCGCTGACACGCTCAGCTTCTGACTTATCAGCCTGCGCACGCATCCAGTTAAGATCACCACCCGCACAAAAGCTACGCCCTTCAGCGGCCAATATCACCGCCCTGATGGTTTGGCTATTAGCAATCTCACGGGCGGCAGCTGTCAATTCGTCCATCATCTCTACATTCAACGCATTGTGCTTTTCAGCCCGCGCCAAGGTTAAGGTTGATATACCGCGTCCATCTTCTTCAAGCTTGATCGTTTTATACGTCATCATCCCTCTTCAAATTTAAGCCTGCTGTTGCCGTAGCACAGTAGAAGACAGCGCCATTTTAGGCGCATGAATGAAAGTCCATGCGGGTGCCTTATAGTTTTTTAAAAGCTTGGCATCACTTTCATCAATACGAGCATAGCCAAACTTCTTCGCAGCCCGTGAAGAGCGGGTCGCAAGTGTATCACCCGGGCGATCAATCACGCAGATGGGAACACATGCAACGATATCTTCCCAACGTTCCCAGCGGTGAAAATTCGTCAAATTATCCGCGCCCATAATCCATATAAACCGGACAGCTGGAAATCGCTTGACCAAATGACAAACCAGATCAGCTGAATATTTCGTCTCCAATGTCGCTTCGCATCCCGTCACATCAACACGCGGATGCGAGATCAAATCACGCGACTGCGCCAAGCGTTGATTGAGTGGGGGCAACCCATCATTTTGTTTCAATGGATTGCCAGGTGAAACCAGCCACCACAAGCGGTCAAGTTGAAGTCTTTGCAAAGCAGACAATGCCACATGGCGGTGGCCATCGTGCGGCGGATTAAAAGAGCCACCAAACAGCCCAACCGACATACCCGGTTCAACATGAGGAATTTTCAGCGCATCATCATAAGCGGTAGAAGATAAAATCGGAGTGGCAGCCATCGCGTATTTAAGTCCGCGTCTGGCCGGAGCCACGCACACGATAATTAAAGCTTGTCAGCTGCTCTACACCAACCGGCCCACGCGCATGCATTTTGCCGGTCGCAATGCCGATCTCCGCGCCCATACCAAATTCGCCACCATCCGCAAATTGCGTTGAGGCATTATGCAGTAAGATCGCTGAATCCACTTCATTAAAGAAACGCTCAACCACCGCCGGATTTTCTGTAATCACAGCATCCGTATGGCTGGAAGAATAATCGCCAATATGCTGCAAAGCCCCGTCAATCCCATCGACAACACGCACCGATAAAATAGCATCAAGATATTCTGTGCGCCAATCTTCTTCACTAACTTCACTTGCGCCTGCCACCAATGATCGCGCGGTATCATCTGCGCGAATTTCACAGCCCCGATCAGCCAACGCCTTGCATATTGGTTCGACGTAAGTGTCAGCAACCGCTTTATCAATCAGCAGCGTCTCCAAAGCACCACAAATACCCGTGCGGCGCATTTTCGAATTGGCCACCACATCAATCGCCATTTGAAGGTCCGCATCTTTATCAACATAAACATGGCAAAGCCCCTCGAGGTGAGCAAAGACCGGCACACGTGCCTCACTTTGAACGCGCTCTACAAGGCTGCGTCCACCACGCGGCACAATCACATCAATCGAGCCATCAAGCCCGTTCAACATGGCCCCAACAGCGGCACGGTCTGTTGTTGGCACAATCTGGATAGCTTCTTCTGGCAGACCCACAGCATAAAGCCCGTCAGCAAGGCAGGCATGAATAGCGTTCGACGAATGATAACTATCCGACCCACCCCTTAAAATAACCGCATTACCCGCTTTCAAACAAAGCGCCCCAGCATCCGCTGTTACGTTTGGACGGCTTTCAAAAATTACGCCGATCACACCCAAAGGCGTGCGGACACGGTCAATTTGAAGCCCATTTGGACGTTCCCAGCTTGCGATCACACTGCCAACCGGATCATCAAGAGCCACAATAGCCTCAAGTCCTTTGGCAATCGCTTCAATCCGCTCATGGTCAAGCTCTAATCGATCAAGAAAGGATGCAGCAAGCCCTTTGGTTTTACCCGCTGCCATATCCAAAGCATTGGCTTCTAAAATTTTCGCGCTATTCGCTCTCAGGCTATTAGCGGCGACCCCTAAGGCTTCGTTTTTTTTCACCGTCGATGCATTCGCCAAAATGCGCGCAGCCGCCTTTGCCTTTTGACCAATCACACGCATGGTTGCAGCAACATCGTCCACATTCAATTTCTTCACAAGCGAAGGTTTTTCAACCATTTCCAAATGCCTCATTCTTTAGGCTTATCTCATTCATCATTGGCACTATACCCACTTGCATCACGTAAAACCATATCATCACGATGCACCATGGCTGAGCGTCCGGGGTGCCCAAGGATAGATTCAATCTTTGATGTATGTTGACCGATAATCCGTCTCGCATCATCAATATCATAAGCAACCAATCCAAGGCCTACCTTCACCCCTTCAGCGTTCTCTATCAAAACTGTATCGCCAAGTTCGAATGCGCCGAAAACTTTTGTAACGCCCGCAGGAAGCAGGCTATTACCGCCTTGCAGGGCTTCAATTGCGCCCTCGTCAACTGTCAAAGCACCTTCTGGCTTCAAGTGACCTGATATCCATTTTTTACGTTCCGCAACTTGCTTATCGCTGGCGTGGAACCAAGTGCAGCGAGCACCATTATCAATTGCAGAAAGTGGAGACATTCTCTCACCTGATGCAATCACCATCGATGTGCCGCCATTCACTGCAATTCTGGCTGCGTCAATTTTGGTTGCCATGCCACCTGAACCGTAAGATGTGTCCGGCGCGCCACCCATCGCCTCAATCTCCGGTGTGATAACATCAACAACGGGGATATGTTTTGCATCCGGATTTTCTATCGGCGATTTATCATAAAGACCATCGATATCAGACAATAAGATCAAACAATTTGCCGATGCCATTGTCGCCACTCTTGCGGCCAGTCTGTCATTATCCCCATAGCGAATTTCCATGGTTGTCACGGCATCATTCTCATTGATTATCGGGACAGCACCCAGCTTCAAAAGCGTCGAAATGGTCGCACGCGCGTTTAAATAACGTCGGCGTATTTCTGTATCGGATAGTGTTAAGAGTATCTGACCAGCCGTTAGGTCCCGCGCACTCAGCGCCTTACCCCATGCTGGCGCAAGCGCAATTTGCCCAACACTGGCTGCTGCCTGACTTTTTTCAAGTTTTAAAGGACCATCGTCCAAGCCCAATATGCGCCTGCCAAGCGCGATCGCGCCACTTGAGACAATAACAACATCACATCCCGCTTGACGTAAAGCGACTATATCATCGACCAATGTTGCAAGCCATTTTATGCGAAGTTCGCCCGTTGCATAGTCTACCAGCAAGCCAGAACCGATTTTTATTACCACTCGTTTATAAGATGAAAGTTTTGCCATATTAAACGGGACTCCACCCCGACTCCTCATTTACCGGCGCATTGTCCGCATCCCGTTTGGCAACGATTGCCTCCATGATCGCGCGCAAAACATCCTCTACTCCATGGCGCGTTGGCGCAGAAAGCGGCAAGACATTACAGCCCGAAGCTTTCTTCAATACTTTCATTTTCGACTTAATCTCGTCTTTTGACAATGCATCCACCTTAGTCAGCGCAATAATCTCTGGCTTGCCTTCCAGACCATTACCATAGGCATCAAGCTCGCCTCGCACAACGCGGTAGCTTTCAGCCACATCATCCTCGGTGCCATCAACGAGGTGCAAATTAATTGCACAGCGCTCTACATGGCCCAAAAACCGATCGCCAATACCCACGCCTTCATGCGCCCCTTCAATGAGGCCAGGAATATCCGCCAGCACAAATTCACGTTCATCAATGCGCACAACACCCAAATTAGGATGGAGCGTAGTAAAAGGATAGTCAGCAATTTTCGGTTTTGCTGCTGTGACACTTGCAAGGAATGTCGACTTCCCTGCATTCGGCAACCCCACAAGGCCAGCATCCGCAATCAGTTTCAAACGAAGCCAAAGCGTCATCTTCTCGCCGTCTTCCCCCGGATTTGCCCGACGTGGCGATTGATTGATAGCTGATTTGAAATAGGCATTACCAAAACCACCATTGCCGCCGCGCGCGATGCGTATCTTCTCACCCACTTTGGTAAGATCGGCGATCATCGTCTCATCGTCTTCATAAAAAATCTGGGTCCCAACGGGCACTTTAAGCGTTAAGTCTTCGCCATTTTTGCCATGCCGATTACGGCCCATACCATGACCGCCGGTTTTTCCTTTGAAGTGCTGCTGATAGCGATAATCGATCAGTGTATTAAGACCATCAACACATTCAGCATAAACATGCCCCCCGCGTCCGCCATCGCCGCCATCGGGGCCACCATGCTGGATGTATTTTTCCCGCCGAAACGAAATTGACCCACCCCCTCCATTACCGGAGGATATATATACTTTAGCTTGATCAAGAAATTTCATGGCCCTGTCATTTGATAAAACAGCAAGAAAGGCAAGTTATTTGTTGCCAGAACGCTCGTTAATGTGCCGTCATTACGGGGATTTTAGCGCTGATTCATTGCCAACACGGACAAAATTTATAGCTTCACGCCCTACTCTGACAATTTTTTTCAACTCGGATCTACTCTCAAGGACGCCATTTTTTCGCAACGTCCATTTTTCATTAAATGTCACCTTAGCAGGCTTTTTCTTATCTGGTCGCGGGATATTTTTCTTATATTTTAATTTAGCAACACGTCCCTCAATCTTGATTGTTGCTTTCTCTAAAATCTCGTCGCTTTCAGCCGTATAAGTGCCTTTTCCCGTTTTCGTAAAACGCCATACACGCGTCTCGGGACTTGTCGCAGCATATTGATAGGTTTCAACAAGCGTTAAAACCTTGCCATCCCATACGCCTGATGAACTTGTGCGAAAAGATCGACCAACACCCGCAATTTTTGAAAAAATAGAACCACGGCCAATCGTTTCACCAACAAAGAACCCTTCTAAAGTGAAACGCTTTTGTAAATTAATAGTCTCTTTGGAATCCAGACCGGCCTGTTGTTGCACTGGGGCTTTTGTGAGCGGATTTGCTTTGGGGTGAGGCACATTCGCTAGGGCAAAAATGGGGAAACCCATAAAACCCAAGACCATCACAGCTTTCAAATAACAGTTCATTTCAAATTCCCAGTGATTAAGGCCTGACCTTTGACACAAGGTGGTAGCCCTTTTATGGCAAAAACCAAAATTCCTTATAAAGATAATTAGTATCAGGCAATCATATCAACTTTGCGACAAAACAAATTCCAAAAAAATTGTACGCTGTAAAAGTGAATGATTATCATCAGACATAAAGGCAAGCACAGTCTCACCTTTTGAATTTTCATAAATCGACATTGCTTCCATATTATCTATACGATGAGATAGGCCAGCTTCCAAAATAACCTCGCCAGTTAAAACCGCACCTGCTTTGAGTTGATCGCCTTGAATTCGGCGCAGGCGCATAGCCACACCATCAGCAATCGTAAAGCGACGCTCAAGTATAATAAGGTCACCATTTTTTAAGAACCCTGCCTCGGTTACATCAAAAAGATTATCGCGTTTGACGGTAAACATACCGGTTTTTTCTAAACTGCCTTCTGGATTCAATATCCATCCGAAAGTCGGCCCGAGCCGGCTTTTACCTCGTTCGGTTATAGCAACCAAATGCCCCGCAAGTTGTCCATTTCCCGGCACCCGCGCCAAGGCCTCCATACCTTTATTAATACTCGCAAGATCTATACTTTTTGGTAGCGGTAAAATAGTTGGTTCCATTTTCAAAGTAAGCGTATCAAGCTTATATTTTGAAATGACATTGATTGCCTCAAAAGCCACATAGACATCATTGCCATCCGTCAACAAAGCCTCAGCATCAACAAAATATTTTAGAGTATTTTTACGCGGACCTTTACCTGAGTAAAGCGGCGCCATTCGGGCATTTTCAAGGCTCAATATCTCACCTTGTTTATTGCGTTTAATATCAGCGACAAACCACAAGCCTGTATCAGAAACAGCCAACAGGCTTCGCCCTTGATCTAATATTTGCATACCAGAAAACCCACCAAAAGACCTTGGTTGTGCCGCAAATACCCCTCCGCCTTTAAACAGCAGCGATCCAAATTCTCGTTTTTTGGGGAATTGTGGTTGAAAATCAGAAAACGAATCCACCGTTACATCAATTTTTTTAATGTCATCAGCTGTAGCCGTTTGTTGAGCCAGCCCAACAGTCGTCATAACACCAATTAAAATAACCAGTGAAAAACGAATAAGACAGCGATGGATAGTTCCAAATAATTCTATCATTGAACCATGCGTCCCTTAGCACTAGAAGCTGTTTTTTGTTTACTCATTACGCCATCTGGTGTGTCGGTTGTCGGCGTTGCAATGGGTGCACGGCTTTGCGTGCGCGGGTCAAAGCTATTGTTCTCTTCAAAGAGCTCTGCAAGCTTATCGGTCATCGCACCAGCCAGCTCTTCCGCATCAACAATGGTCAAAGCACGCTTGTAATAACGCGTGACATCATGGCCGATACCAATTGCCAGCAATTCTACCGGTGAGCGATTTTCAATTTCCTCGATCACACCGCGCAAATGCTTCTCCAGATAATTACCCGCATTCACCGACAAAGTTGAATCATCCACAGGCGCACCATCAGAAATCATCATCAAAATTTTACGGTTTTCCGGTCGCCCAACAAGACGATTATGCGCCCATAACAGGGCTTCACCATCGATGTTTTCTTTGAGCAATCCCTCACGCATCATCAGCCCAAGATTCCGTCTTGCTCTGCGCCATGGTGCATCAGCCGATTTATAAACAATATGCCGCAAATCATTAAGACGCCCTGGTGCTGCTGGCTTGCCACCTTGCAGCCATTTTTCGCGAGACTGTCCGCCTTTCCATGCTTTGGTAGTAAAGCCTAGAATTTCAACTTTCACACCACAACGTTCCAAGGTCCGCGCCAGAATGTCAGCACAAACAGCAGCAACCGTGATTGGCCGACCACGCATCGAGCCTGAATTATCAAGAAGCAATGTCACAACAGTGTCGCGGAATTCTGTTTCGCGCTCTGCTTTAAACGAAAGTGGTTGCATAGGGTCAGTGACCACGCGCACAAGACGTGCAGTATCAAGAACGCCTTCTTCAAGGTCAAAATCCCAGCCTCGGTTTTGCTGCGCTAAAAGACGGCGCTGAAGGCGATTAGCAAGTTTTGCCACAATGCCCTGCATCTGATTCAACTGCTTATCAAGAAACCCGCGCAAACGATCGAGCTCCTCGGCGTCGCAAAGCTCTTCTGCACCCAGAATTTCATCAAATTCATTAGCAAATATCTTATAATCAATCGTGGGTGGCTCATTAGTAAGATTGTGGTCTGGACGTGGCGCATCACCATCATTTTCATCGAAATCAGCGAAGTCCTCATCGAACATATCATCAGCGTAGGTTTCACCCATTTCGGTTTCGCCAGCTTCTTGCTCATCACCAGAAGCTTCAGACATTTCAGGATCGCCTTGATCCTCCATGTCAGCTTGGTCCTGACGGCCATCATTTTCCTCGGTACCGTCTTCGCCTTGGTCTTCTTCGTCTTCGCTTTCATCTTGATTGGTCGATTGATTATCTTCACCAAATTCATCTTGCATCTCAAGCGAAGTCAGAAGATCCCGCACGCCATTAGCAAAATCTTTTTGATTACCTACAACCTCCCCCAAACGGTCAATCGTTTCTCCGGCTTTTTCCTCAATGAAAGAACGCCATATATCAACAAGACGCTGGCCACTTTCAGGAATAGCCAAGCCGCCAATGCGCTCACGCAACAAAAGAGCAACCGCATCTTCAAGCGGCGCATCGGTTTGGTCGGTTACTTCAGAATAATCACTCTTGTGGTATTTTTCTTCGAGCATCGCGTTGAGGTTTGGGACCATGCCAGGCATTCGCTGAGCACCCAGACTTTCAATCCGCGCCTGCTCAACGGCATCATAAACAGCAGCGCCCGCTTTGCCACTCGGCATATGTTTGCGGTGAATTTTGCTATCATGACACGCCTTGCGCAATGCCATACTGTCACCCAAGCCGCGCGTAATCGCAATCTCGCGTGATGACATTTTGCGCGGCGGTTCCGGCAAACGAGCTGTATCCCCTGTCATAGAAGGACGATCATTAGCAAAAGTCACTTCCAGCTCGCGGCCAGATACGGCGCGCATACAACCAGTTATTGCCTGCTTGAATATATCAGCCGGTGACGCGCCCTTACTGCCAGTACCAGTTTTTTTGGATTTGCTATCAAGAGCCATCCGTTATGCCTCGTTATGCCATAACCAGATTAGCGGCTGATTCCGGCAATTCTTCGCCAAAGGCGCGCTGATAAAACTCAGCAATAAACGGACGTTCCAGCTCGTCACATTTGTTCAAAAAAGTCACACGGAAAGAAAACCCAATATCGCCAAAAATCTCCGCGTTTTCAGCCCATGTCAAAACAGTCCGCGGGCTCATCACTGTGGAAATATCACCATTCATAAATGCATTACGGCTCATTTCGGCGACACGAACCATTTTCGACACCGTGGAACGCTCCTCAGGGGATGAATATTTAGGGGCTTTCGCTTGAATAATATCCACCTCACTGTCATGGGGTAGGTAGTTCAGAGTTGTGACAATCGACCAACGGTCCATCTGACCTTGGTTCAGCTGTTGTGTACCGTGATAAAGGCCTGACGTATCACCAAGGCCGATTGTATTTGCCGTCGCAAAAATACGGAAAGCGGGATGCGGCGTAATCACACGGCTTTGATCAAGCAAGGTCAGTTTACCTTGCCGCTCCAGCACGCGCTGGATCACAAACATTACGTCAGCACGCCCAGCGTCATATTCATCGAACACAAGCGCGGTATTGGTCTGTAAAGCCCAAGGCAAAATGCCATCGCGAAATTCTGTCACCTGTTTGCCATCACGCACAATAATCGCGTCTTTACCAATCAGATCAATACGGCTGATGTGACTATCAAGATTGACACGCACAGTTGGCCAATTCAAACGAGCGGCCACCTGTTCGATATGGGTAGATTTACCCGTGCCGTGGTAACCTGAAACAATGACGCGACGATTGAAAGCAAAACCAGCAAGAATGGCTAGTGTTGTCTGCTTGTCAAAAAGATAATCCGGATCAAGCTCGGGCACATGCTCACTTGATTCCTTATAAGCTGGAACCATCATGTCGCTTTCAAAGCCAAAAGCATCACTTGCAGAGACTTTTGTGTCAGGAAGACCGGCAGATGGGGATGTCATATCGTTCATAAGTACCTCCGACCCTTTTCTGCATTGCATAATGCAGGGTCGATTTTGTGTTTCGATCAAATTTTGGGTGAATGACCCCGCTACAACGCTGGTAGTGTCATCATTCGCGATTACCTAAGGCCGATAATCATCAAATCAGTTCCCGCTTAAGCTCAAGCTTTATCTAGTGTTTCTTAGTCCGTAAAGCCAGCAGATTTTAAGAAATTATACGCCTGAATAATTTCACGCAGCCGGTCTTCTGATGAACGGTCACCGCCATTTGCATCTGGGTGATGTATTTTCACGAGCTGCTTATACTTGGATTTAATCTCTTTGGATGTCGCATTGTCATGCAAACTCAACTTATCAAGGCTTTGTTTTTCCAACCTTTTCAATTTGCGTTGACGGCGAGCTTCAGGAGAAGCCGCCCCACCTGCTCCGCCAGGATATGCGCCATCGCCGCCCTTCCCACGATGAAGCCATGGCTTGCTGCCTGGAATGCCGCCACTTGCTGTACGCGCTTTAGAACCCCATGAATTAGCGCTCATTTCCCACGTAGGACGGTGCCCTGTGGATGAGGCTTTTTGAAAAGTCGCAACAGAATCATCATCCATACCGGAAAAATAATTGTAATTCTTATTATATTGGCGCACGTGCTCAGTGCAAAACCACAAAAACTCGCCTTCCCGATCTCGGCCTCTTGGCGCTTTATTTGTGCCCTTTTTCTCACAGCCCTCCCAGTCGCACTCACGCTCGCCATCTTTCGCGGGCTCTTCATTTTTTTTGGGCTTTACACGAATTGAATCAAAAATAGAGGATTTGGACGTCATTTTTTATAAAAACCTAAACTGCCTAGGGGGTGGCTAAATGCATTTTTCGCAAAATCTTGTCTGTACAAGTCGCGACGCATAACTATAGCTGAAAAGGATTCAAAAAATCACCCCAGAAATAGAAACAATTTGGATTGATGCAAAAATGTCTACTAAAATGATAATAGAAAAAAAGCTAAGAGCCGCATTCGAGCCTTCCAATCTGGAGGTGATTGACGAATCTCATCAACATGCTGGACATGCTGGTCACCGTGAAGAAGGCGAGAGTCATTTTCGTGTGCGCATGACAACAAGTGCTTTCAAAGGAAAACTGCGCATCGAACAGCATCGTGCAGTCAACGAGGTGCTGGCCGATGAAATGGATAATCCCATTCATGCTTTAGCTCTGGAGCTCAAAGCAGACTAAAAGAGAAAAAAGGTCTGACATCGCGATGACGTCAAACCAAATAAAGTACCGCTATTAATTGACTTTGCGTCAATTATTGAACGTTTATTGTAATGACCTCTGAATACACAGGCGGGTTATGGGGAATGTGATTATTATCTCCCAGAACGAGCTGAATGGTGTGTTGGCCCGGCTCAAGATCTAAAGTCGCCTCTGTTTGGCCCTTCCCAAAATGAATATGCTGCTCATCTGCTGGAAGATTAAATTCAAATTCCTCGACGCCGTCCTCACCTTTGCCAAACGCTGAACGATTAAGCAAAATGTGATGATGTCCAGTAAGCTCCTTTTCAACACCAGCGGGAGCAACCCCCATCCCTGAAAGACCAAAGATGACTTTCACGGGGCTGGAAACAATATCCCCATCTTCTATATTAACAATATATTGTGTAGCATTTTTTGCAGATGGTGTCTCGCCAGCAAGTGCTGTGCCTGATATCATCATCGCAATAACGGTTGGGGCAATTAAAAAATTCTTCATATCAATATTCTCCTGTTTAATCTCAGCGCACAGTGTCTAAGTGGCATTCAACAAACGTTTCAACTTGAAATATATTCAAATGTTCTCGAACAAAAAAACAAAATCTCAGGTCACAGACGGATTACAAGCCATATATCCTCGTCTTTGGCGCTATTGTCTGGTGTTGACAGGAAGCAAGCATCAAGCCGATGACCTTGCACAAATGACAGCGCTGAGAGCCTTAGAAAAAGCGCACCAATTTAAGGCTGACACTCATTTAGACAGATGGATCTTCAAAATCACACAACGCCTATGGATCAATGAGCTGCGCAAGCAAGCCGTTAGGACAGGCGGCGGCATTTCGTCGGTTGATGAGATTGATCTGCCAGACGACAAACCAAATCAAGAAATGAATTTATTTGCTCGCCAAGTGTTATTAGAAATAATGGCACTACCCGAAGCCCAGCGCGGCGCTGTCGTACTGGCTTATATTGAAGGCTATAGCTACAAAGAAGTTGCCGAAATATTGGAAATACCGATTGGCACTGTGATGAGCAGGCTTTCAACAGCGAGAACAAAACTGGCGGGCAAAATGCACAATACAAGGGGTGCTGTTTAATGGGCAAAATAATTAATCACACCGATGAGGAATTGACCGCCTATCTCGATGGTGAGTTGAAGGCCGCTAAAATTGCCGAAATAAATGAAGTCCTAGCCCATGATGAAACCTTACGCGCGCGACTGGATGCTCTATCAATCGACAAAGATCATCTAAAAAGCACTTTTAGCGCCTTGTTAGATGAAGCCCCCACAATGGCTCCTATCATCATCGCACCGCCCAAATGGAACTTTCAGCAAATGGCTGCTGCCGCTGTGGTCGCTCTCACTGTTGGGCTAGGCGCTGGCGCATTATTACCAGAACGATCAGAGCAAAAAGCCCCAGGTTGGCGCGCTTATGTCGCCTCCTACCAATCGCTTTATTCCCACGCCACATTATCCCACGTTGAGATAACAGAGGAAGCCGCAAAAGCAGAGCTGACACGTGTGTCAGCTGCGATTGGCAAAAACTTTGATTACAAAACATTCTCTGAGGATCAAAATCTCTCTTATAAGCGTTCACAGATTTTGTCTTTCAAGGGAAAACCTCTTATTCAGCTCGCCTTTTTAACCCCTGACGGCAAGCCAATTGCTTTATGTATTATTCGCAAAGACGTCAGCAACACACAGATTCAACTAGGGGAAGCCGAAGGCATGAAATCAGCCTTTTGGGTAGATGATGGATATGAGTATCTGCTCATTGGCGGAGAAGACAAAGCCTTGATCGAGAAAACAGCCAGCTATTATTCTCAGCATCTGTAATAAAGCCTATAGGCTGAATTCATAAACTAAACACAAAACGCGTGCAGGCCTTAAGGTTCCAGCTCCGCATCCCAATAGAGATAATCCATCCAGCTTTCATGCAGATGATTTGGTGGAAACAAACGACCATTATTGTGCAAATCATAAACCGTCGGCTGATAGGGCTTCATGCGTGGGTTCATACCAATCGCATGAGCGTATTTATTGCCCTTACGCAAATTGCAGGGCGAGCAAGCCGTGATAACATTATCCCAAGAGGTCACGCCGCCTTTTGAGCGCGGTATCAAATGATCAAATGTCAATTCATTCATTGAGCCACAATATTGGCATTCAAACCTGTCGCGCAAAAACACATTAAACCGCGTGAAAGCTGGGTACCGCACAGGCTTCACATAATTCTTTAAAGAGACGACACTTGGAATTTTGAACTCTGTGGAAGGGCTTCTAACAGCATGGTCATATTCAGAGACAATGTTAACGCGATCAAGAAAAACCGCCTTTATCGCATCTTGCCACGACCATAAAGATAAAGGGTAGTAACTCAGCGGACGATAATCCGCATTAAGCACCAGCGTTGGATGGGCCTCTGGCGAGACATGTATCGTCAAGATATCCTCCCATAGCATTCATTCAAGATAACTATAGGGCTAAAGACACAGATGTGAAGCTTTTACGTCATCTGTTCCACAAATGCATAAGGAGGAGAACAAACTATCGAATGCACAATGATGGGAAAAGGATTGCTTATTGATTGCGGGTTTTCTGCTGCGCTTCAAATTTTTCCCATACATGCATCCGCCCTTTTTGGCGAGCATCCGCAAGCCATAACTTCTTCCTGATGCCTTGCACTTCCAATACTTGATAAAAACCGCCTGAATATTTTGGCCAATCAATAGCTAATCCAAGCTTAACCATTTCGGCGGATAAATCACGCCCATCTTCTAAGTAACACCGCGCTACAGTTCGACCGTAATCATCTTGTTCGGTAATTTCTGCCTTTATTCTTTGCCCCTTGCACAAAGCAACCAATGCCCATTTGGATTTTTGCCCATATGGGTGATTTATTTCTGGCGCATCAACACCAAACAAACGCACCTGCACTTTGTTTATAACCAAACTATCCCCATCGACTACATAGGCACGCCCTTCTAAAACCTGCTCCGAAAGAGTTGGTTCTGAACTACTTGAATCAAAGGGCTTAAATGTTGTGTCGCCACCTTGGCGGTCATCCCACCGTTTTTTTTGTGGCCTATTATCATCACTATGACGGCCAATGGCCAAGGCCAAAATGACCGCACCCAATAATAGTAAAATCATAAGTGTAATATCAAACATACTGTAAGGTCGCATTGCTCGAATTCATATAATTACAATCAACTATTGTAAGCTTCCTTAATAACAAACTATCGCAGCACGCGCTTCAAAAAATTATAGCCGAGCTGAAAGCCTAGGCCATCAATCCCGTGACCAAGACCATCGACAATATGCCACTCCGGATCAATATCAATGGTTCGCAACGCCTCTTTCGCAAGAGATAAAGCCTCCACGGGAATAACCGGATCAGCCTCGCCGTGCACTAAAAGAACCGGTGGTTTGACTTTAATCGACGTATCAAGTTTTTCTGATCCTGCCAACACGCCGGAATAGGCGATAATGCCCGCAAATGACTTCTTGCGACGCAGACCCACATGCAGTGCCATCATCGTGCCTTGCGAAAAACCAACCAGCACACAAGATGTTTCATCAATCCCGTATTTTGCAAGCTCACTATCAATAAATGCTTGCAAGACCTCTTCTGAGTGGCAAACGCCTTGCCAATATTCCTCAGGACTTCTCATGCCGCCGGGGTTATGGGTAAGCGGGAACCACTGCAAACCTGTGGGAGATATGGCACATGGTTCAGGCGCATTAACCGAAACAAAGGACGTATTGACAAATTGTGGCGCCCATTGTTTGCCAAGATCGATCAAGTCATCGCCATTTGCACCATACCCGTGCAATAGAATAACAAGACTATCCGTTTTGCCTGAAAGCGCTTCAAGGCGGGTCCCATCAAGAGGTTTATGAGCCATAGTATCTCCTAAACAGCCCTACCCTCAAACAGGTAGCGCATTACGGTTTTTACGTTGTTCGCCGTAGTACGCCCAGAAAAGACGCGCTGCAACCCCACGCCACGGTGACCATTGCGCCGCGATTGCTGCTAAATCATCCCCTTTTGGCCGAGCCGACAGACCAAAAGCATCCATCACTCCTTGTTGAAGCGCAATATCACCAACGGGGAAAATATCGGGATGCCCGAGACAAAACAGGGTAAAAATCTCTGCGGTCCACGGCCCAACACCATGGATCGTCGTCAACCGCGCGGCAATCTCCTCACGAGGGCGGCCCATAAGGGCCGCACAATCCAAGCCTTCATCCCTTGCTGCAACGGCAATGGCTCTCAGTGTTTTGATTTTAGGGCGCGAAAGGCCAACAGCGCGCAGCGCATCCTCATCAGCTTTCACAATCTCATCAGGGTTTAAGGGATTAAACGCCTCCTCAAATCGCACCCAAATCGCCGCCGCACTTTGGACCGACAATTGTTGTGAAACCACAATCTTCATAAGACTAGCAAGAGAAGGCTCGCGCAGCCGCAATGAGAGTGGCCCGGCACTTTCCACAACAGGAATCAATCGCGGATCGAGTACCTTTAAAGCGTCAAGGCCAGCAGCAATATCATCAAGGGTTTGAATTGGTTTCATATGCGAGGTGATAAGCCACAGCAGAAAAAACCGCAATATCAAACAAGGCTGATCTGGGTTTATGTGCCCTTTTGCGTCCATGCCATGCAGTTAAAGCTTGACCTTGCGTCACCAAACACAATCAATAAGCGGTATGACATCTTATGCCGCTTCAAAGCCACACTTCAGGTTTGCACCAAGCCCTAACGGGGCTCTTCATTTGGGGCATGCCTATTCCGCCCTTCTCAATCATGGCCTTGCCAAAAAGACCGGTGGCAACTTTATAATCCGCGTTGAAGATATAGACATCACACGTTGTACGCCTGCTTTAGAGGCTGGCATGTTTGATGATCTCACATGGCTGGGGCTTGAATGGCAAAAACCTGTGATGCAGCAATCCAAGCGCTTTGCCATTTATCAACAAGCCCTCGATAAATTAATTGAACGCGAGCTGATTTATCCCGCATTCATGTCACGTGGCGAAATTAAAAAACACGCGCGCGTAGAACCCAATTGGCCCCATGACCCAGACGGCGCACCGCTTTATCCCGGCCTTGAGAAAAACTGGGATAAGCCTACATGCACGGAAGCCATAGCAAGCGGCACGCCCTTCGCATGGCGGCTCGACATGGAAAAAGCGCTCACCCTTTTTCCGATTGAAGGCGCAAAAGACTGGGGCGATGTTGTGCTTGCCCGCAAGGATACCCCTACCAGCTATCATCTATCTGTCGTGATTGATGACGCAGCACAAAATATCAGCCATGTGGTGCGTGGTCTCGACCTTAAAGCCGCAACGCCCGTGCATCTTCTCTTACAAAATTTACTCAGCCTTCCATCACCCTGTTATTTTCATCATCGATTAGTTCTTGATGAAGAGGGCGCAAAATTATCAAAGTCCAATAAGGCAACTGGTCTTAAACATCTACGCGACGAAGGTGCCACTTTAGATGATATTTTAGAGCGTATTGACTGGGATGAAAGCGAGCTTGAAACGCTGTATCAGAGCCTCATCATTCAAAGCACATAAGTTGCCAGCATCCACAGCCAGAATGTCATTGTGAAAACACAAAGCGGCGTCGTGATGGAGATTGAATTAGAAGACAATGCCTGACCCGTGCCAAAGTGCTGCGCAAACAGATAGGAATTTACACCGGAAGGAGAGGCTGACGCGATAACGAGGGCAGCCGTAAAGACCGGCGGCAAATCAAAGACGAAAGCCCCTAATGTAAAAACCATCCCAGGTAAAATAAGGAGCTTCAGGAAGCTTGTTAAAAAAGCAGGGCCAATATTACCCTTGATGCCATATTTCGTTAGCCCCATGCCAAGTACAATCAACGCCATTGGCCCGGCAATATCTGCAATTTTCCCTGTCACATCCCAAAATATCTCAGGCAGGCCCACCCCCGTTGTCCGAACAATTGCGCCAAGAACGATACCTATCAAGATAGGGTTTTTGACAATACTCAAAACAAATTTCTTCACTTTTTCAGCAAATGACTGCCCCTCAATACCCCCTTGCCCATCCATCCATTGCGCAAGATCATGATGAGCCGTTGTTGCAAACAACATGATCGGCAAATGCACGGATAAAAGAATGGTCACAGCGATCATCCCTTCCTCGCCATAGGCTTGAATAATCACAGGAATGCCAATCATCACCGTATTAGCAAAAGTAGAAGCAACACCGCCGATGACGCCGTAAAGAACCTCACGGCGGAACACGAGCGGCAATAGCGTCGCCGCAACAAGCCACACAACAGCAACACTGCCAAAATAGGTTGCCCAGATCGACCATGGATCGACACCGTCTAGGTGGGATGTTGCAATGAGCCGGAACAGCAAACAAGGGATTGCAATCTTGAAGACAAAATCACCAATGATGTCATCTGCATCTTCCTTCACCAAGCCAAAAGCGCGCGCCGCAAATCCAACCGCCACAAGCGCACAAACAGGCAAAACAATTTGAAGAAGAGACCACATGATAAAACCTATAAAAAGAACTGTATTTTTTTCATAGCAGCACAGACTTATTCTAGTGCATCAAATAAATGATGCGCTCAACATAAATTCACATTTGCATTTCATAAAAACTCCTGCATTAAGTCATCCCATGAGAATAATGACAGTCGGACTTCCTCTTCTTTTTGTATTTTTGTGGTCGACCGGTTATGTAGTCGCAGCTCTGGTAGCACCCTATTCAGAACCCTTTTCAATTTTAACATTCCGCTTTATTGGCGGGGCCGTCCTGCTTTTTCTTTTTGGACTGATCACGCGTGGCCAATGGCCCTCAAAAAAACGCGCGCTCATCATCACGATATCAGGCGCGCTGATCCATGGCGTTTATTTATCCGCGGTTTTTTGGGGCATCAAGAACGGCATGCCCGCAGGCATCAGCGCGCTGTTAATTGGCCTACAGCCCCTCATCACCGCCCTTTTAGCATATCCCATGCTTGGTGAAGTTATCCGTCCACGCCATTGGCTTGGTTTAATTATTGGTCTCATTGGCTGTGCGCTTGTTATCTCCCCCAAATTCAGCCTCGACACAATCGGCATCACCCCTTTAACCGTGGGGGCACATGCAATCGCGGTTTTAGGAATTGTGCTTGGTTCTTTCTTCCAAAAGCGTTTTGTGGGCACAATGGATTTCAAAACAGAACCGGGCTTGCAGCTCATCGGCGGGCTATTTATCGCCTTACCAATTGCTTATTTTACTGAGAATTTTTCCTTCACCTTCTCCCCTCAACTCATCTTTGGTTATCTATGGATGACCCTGATTTTATCTTGTGGCGCTTTCACGCTTTATATGTACCTGTTGCAACAAAGAGAGGCGTCAAAAGTCGCCAGTGTGTTTTATCTCGTCCCTGTTTTTTCAGCCGTCCAAGGTTATTATTTTTTCAACGAAACACTTTCGATTATTCAACTGATCGGTATGATGGTAACAACTGCAGCGGTGGCGCTTGCCTCCGATGTATTCTTTAAACCACGGGTTTAATCATTCCATGACGCAAAAGACCATATTAATTACCGGATGCTCTACAGGCATTGGCTACACATGTGCCCATGGCATGAAAGCCCGAGGCTGGAAGGTATTTGCTACTGCCCGCAAAGACCAAGACATCGCCCGCCTTCAATCCGAAGGCTTCACAACATTTTATCTCGATTACTGTGATGAAGCATCAATTAAAGCCTGTTTTGACAGCGTCATGGCCGAGACCGGCGACACATTAGATGTTCTTTTCAACAATGGTGCTTATGGCTTACTTGGTGCAATAGAAGACATAAAGACCGACGATTTGCGCGAGCAGTTTGAAGCTAATTTCTTTGGCTGGCATAGCCTCACAAAATTGATAATACCTATAATGCGCAAACAGATGCACGGACGGATTGTGCAATGCTCCTCTGTGCTTGGCATTGTTTCCGGCAAACACCGCTCGCCTTATGCTGCAACCAAACATGCGGTTGAAGCCTTAGCTACATCCATGCGCATGGAGTTGAAAGCGTGGAATATCCGTGTCTCCTGCATTCGCCCCGGCCCAATAGAGACCGAGTTCTTAGCAACAGCACTCAAAGTTTTGCACGAGAAAGTGGATATGGAAAACACAGCCCATAAAGTAGATTATGAGGCAAGTCTCAGCCGAATGAACAAAGGCAACAAGTCATCGGCCTTCAAGCTCGGGCCTGAGGCTGTGCTGGCCAAACTCATCCATGCTTGTGAGGCCAAATCCCCGAAACCAGCCTATTCAGTGACAAAGCTGACTTATATCGCTGACATCATTCGCCGCCTGCTGCCAACCGCGCTTGCTGAACGTATTCTAGCAAAAGGATAGCCGTAACCCTTTACGTCAAGGCATGGCACGCCATATAACTACGATAATCAGAAAGGTAATATTTTGGAATTCTTCTATAAATTCATCATCGTTGCTTCCCTTATCAGTGTTGCGATCGTTCTCTTTCTGGGTTTGAAAAATATGGCAACCGGCGGGTCAGCCAATGTATCGCAAAAACTGATGCGATTGCGCATTTTGATGCAAGCAATTGCTGTTGGTATTTTAATGCTGGGTCTGTTTATTTTCGGGAAATAACAATGGTTACTTTGAACAAAATATACACCAAAACAGGTGACGCAGGCACAACAGCCCTTGGCAATGGTGAACGCCGCTTGAAAAATGACCTGCGCATTGACGCCTATGGCACTGTGGACGAGACCAACGCCTGCCTCGGTATTGTTCGATTGGAAACAGCGAAAATAGTCGACCTAAAAGACTTAGATACTATGCTTGCTCGCATTCAAAATGATCTTTTTGATTTAGGTGCTGATTTGGCGACGCCAGACACAGGTGAAGACCTCGGTTATGAGCCTTTGCGCATTATCGATAAACAAGTTACCCGTCTTGAATCCGAAATTGACCTGCTCAATGTCGATTTAGAACCATTGAAGTCTTTCGTCTTGCCCGGCGGTGAACCAGCAGCAGCTGGTCTTCACCTTGCCCGAACGGTTGCTCGTCGCGCAGAACGCCTGATGGTTGCCCTTGCCCAAATAGACGACAATGAGATCAGTCCAGCTGCTATCAAATATATCAACCGGTTATCTGATTTTTTCTTCGTCGCAAGCCGTTATGCCAATGCGAAGGCTGGCGGTGATGTGCTTTGGGTGCCGGGGGAAAATCGGTAACAATCACAGTTAAATACATATATCACCAACCTGGTCTCAATTAATATTTTGTATAGCTTCTAAGCTTATACTTTACAGCCATATAATATGTACTTTTTTGAATTGATGGCTTTGGTGAATCAATGTTACTTTTTTTAAATTTATTAAATAAAAGAAAAACCTCATTGGCACTCGCGTCCGCGCTCGCCACATCTTTGATAACCACTGCCCCACAAGCAGCCAGTCCGGCTGATGCATTTCAAAGGGCACAGCACCTTGGACAAATGATTGAGCGGCTTTTGCACAGTGATCTGCATGAAGCTACTTTATCCAAAGATCCAGCTATTTCTCCTAGCCGTCCAAGGCATGTCCTGCGATTGGCATCTCATGCCTATGAAAATGTGCAATTCCTGAAATCACTCAATGGCTTAGCCGAAGATAAAATCATCTCGACCAGCGCCAAAGAAGTAAAACCGGATGATGTGGTTGCTATTTTGGATGCGGCAATTGCGTCCACAAAAGCGCTTGCTCCCATTTACAAAGTAGATTTGAACTTCCAAGCCCCTGCCGTTGCGGCCAAAAAAACCCCGGGCGAGGTAATGGCAAGACTGCGAGCAGTCAATAAAGACCTTGTTAAACTGGGCGCGCCGAAAACGCTGCCAAATGACGTTTATCGCGTTTCTCTCGGCATTAACGAGCAAGCCAAAGCGATGACACGTTCACAGGGCATTACCATCACTGACAAGATCGAAAATGTAAAAAAAGCATCCCCCGCCGATGCTCTTGCAGAAGTAATCGGTCTTATTAATGATTTAGACAAATTATCGAAGTCTAATGCACAATATGCACTACCAAATGGTGTAGCAACACCACCAAGACCTCAATTAGGCGATCCGGTGACACCTGCAAATGTATTACTGGCGACACAATTCGCACTCGCAGACGTCTATTCTTTACAAGTGGCAACTGGCTACAAAAAAGATCTTGTATTACCGCCCGCTCAAGCGGGTCGTAATCCAGCTGATGTTAAAAACATACTTGTCGAAGCCCGTCATCACATCAAAGCTTTGTCGAAAACTAAATAGGACCTGCCCATTAGCAGTAGAGATATTGTATCCATGACTAAATCTAAAAAGCTAATATTAAACGGTCTATCGTTTAGAATTATCATGCTTGTCCTTTTGCCCGCATTGCTTCTTGGTGCAGGCATGATTTGGCAATCAATGCACACAACGAACACAATGGTAACCTCGCTAAACGAGCTATCAGGCAAGTCAACTGACATCATGGAGACACAAGCAAAAATCCAAACTGCGCTTGTTACATCCAATCAGCTTTTTATCAGCTCATCAACGCTTGCAAATGAGCAACAAATCGGACTCCTGCGAAATAGTAAGGCTGCGTTAAAAGCGGGCCCTGCGCGGGTCAATCAATTACAAAAAAATACCGAAGCTTACAGCACAGCCATTAACGCGTTATCAGGTCTGCAAAATACCATTGATGCAACAGCTGATGATGTTTTAATACGTGAATATAACTATGTATTGCGAAGCGCTGTGAGCGTCCCAAAGCTGCTTGAGCTGGCTATCAATTCTCATAAGCGCACGAATGAACTTCTGGCTAATGATAAAATAAATGAAGCAAAAACGAATTATCTGTTTGAAGAACGCTTTCGCATGGCTGCAACAATCGATCGCCTGCAACGCGCCTCGCAATTTCTCACAAATGTGTCTGCCAGTCTGCAAACTATTACGCAAAACAGCTTCAACACAAAACAAACTGATATTGTCTCAAACAATAAAGCAACAGGCAAAATCATTATTTCGATAGTCGTCATCGCACTCACAATTCTCTCAATCGCGGCGGTTGCTATGTCTATGTTTACGATCGCGCGTCCTTTGAAAGCTGCCGTCAATGCCCTTTCCTTGTTAGCAAGCGGCAAACTGGGTGTTGATCTTCCAAAATCAAGCATCAATGAAATTGGTGATCTTTCAAAAGCCATGGACATTTTCAAAAACAACATGGAAGAAAACAAACAGTTGGAAGCAGCCACCGCACAAGAGCGCGAACAGGCAGCGGAACGCCAGAAGGCAATGATGAATGATATGGCCGATCGTTTTGAACAAAGCGTTGGTACAATCGTCAATAATGTTTCTACGGGCGCAAGCCAGCAACGTGGTACTGCCCAGTCCATGAGCCAATCAGTAAGCGATGTGAGCAATCAATCGAATGCAGTGATGGAAACAGCAAATGAGTCCAATTCAACCATCCAAACAATTGCAAGTGCAGCTGAAGAGCTTGCATCCTCTGTTCAGCAAATAGGTCGCCAAGCAACCGAAACCGCTGACAAAGCAATTGAGGTTTCATCAGCCTCCAAAGAGACTGTTAATGAAGTAAGTAAGCTGGCGAAAACCGCCGAGGCGATTGGTTCTATTGTCAGCCTTATTCAAGATATCGCCGGTCAGACCAACCTTCTGGCATTGAACGCAACCATTGAAGCAGCCCGTGCTGGAGAAGCTGGCAAAGGCTTTGCTGTGGTCGCAAGCGAAGTGAAATCTCTTGCAAGCCAAACTGAAAATGCCACATCTGAAATTGCCGAACAAATTTCCCAAATCCAGACAGGAACCGAATCTTCCATGTCAGCGATTGAGCAAACATCTCTTATCATCGAAGACCTCAACACTATTGCTTGCAGTATTGCACAGGCCGTTAAAGAGCAAGAAAGAGCCACAGATGAGATTGCACAAAATGTTCATATTTTCGCTGAAGGCAATAAAAACGTCACCCAAAACATCGAGGGTATCAGCGGCACAACCAATACTGTCGCTCAATCAGCAAACGAGATGCTAAGCTCAGCCGATGAGCTATCAAACACAGCTGACAAATTATCCACGGAAGTATCTGAGTTCCTGACAACAGTACGCGCAGGATAAGACTTTAGCCCCCAGCATGCTCAAAGTGTATCGCGCCAACACGGCAGCAAATCGTCTTGTTTGGGTGCGGCATGATAAACACCACGCGCAATCGCACGACTTAAACACAGAGCCGCCGCATGGCCAATTTCGAGCAAATCAACCATCGGATCAGTGAGCTGCTTTTGATTCGTGGCAGCTGAAAAAACCAAATCACCATCATAGGGTGTATGGGCAGGCACAATAGCCCGCGCAATACCATCTTGAGCAGCAACAGCCATACGTTTAGCCTGTGCTTTTGTAAGCACTGCATCCGTTGCGACGATCGCAATCGTGGTATTACCGTGGGGATTGAAGGCATCATTTTTGAAGCTTGTCGGACGCACAGAAAGGGCAGATCGTGGATCAACACCCTTACCACCGAACTCATCACCTATCTCAAAAGGAGCTGCCCAAAAATGAGATGCATCAGGTGTTGTCACACTACCAAAAGGATTAATAGCGACCAAGGCGCCAATAGTAATCCCGCTCTCCAAAACCAGAGAGGCCGAACCAAGGCCACCTTTATGTTGTCCGGTTAAAGCGCCAGTGCCCGCACCAAAGCTACCAAGATCAAATTCAACGCTAGCCGCATCAAAGGCCGCCCAACCAAGCATCGGATAGGGATTTGTCTGCCAACTTTTATCACCACCATTTTCAAGATCAAAAAGGATAGCTGCCGGCACCAAAGGCACAAACGCTGATCCAACTTGAAACCCTCGCCCTTTTTCATGCAACGCGGAAACGACGCCAGAAGCCGCATCAAGCCCAAAGGCCGAACCACCGGACAAAACAAGCCCATCAATCCTCTCAACGGACTTATCAGGAGAAAGTAATTCCGTATCCCGTGCACCCGGCGCACCGCCCATCACATCAACCGATGCTGTAAAAGGCGCATCCCCAATAAGCGCTGTAACCCCCGTTTTAAGCCTCTCACTTTGCGCGTTACCAACAACAAGGCCCTCAACATCTGTAATAAGATTTTTTAGTCCCGGCTTCATGGAAGACTCCCGCACACAATATTTTTTCTGCATCAAATAATAGCAAGCCAATGGCTTTGCTTTACATTGTAAACGCCATCACACATGATCTGCCCCACAATAGCAATCAAGAACCCATAGTTGAATCACGCATGTTTATACCAATTTATGATGGCAATCCTCTTGTTAATATTAAACGCTCATGGGTCAATTGGAGCTTGATTGCGGTCAATATTTTCATCTTTTTTGCCTTCCAAAAGACTGAGAATGGTGATGCCATCAATCTCTCACTGGGCCTCATTCCCGCCGTCGTCAATGATATAGCCAATTTACCGCAAGAGGCCGTGTGGGTTCCTGAGGATTTAACATATATCACCTATGCCTTCCTTCATGGCGATACATTGCACCTTATCGGCAATATGCTCTTTCTATGGGTATTCGGGGACAACATTGAAGATGCCATGGGACACGCGAAATATTTCATATTCTATATTTCCTGCGCGGTGCTAGCAGGTCTCGCCCATGCTGTCTTGTACAGCGATAGTCAAGGCCCTCTCATAGGAGCATCAGGGGCGGTGGCCGGCATCGTCGCTGCCTATCTCATTCTACACCCCAACATGAAGGTTTGGGTTTTGGCGTTCGGTAAAATTCCACTCCCCATTAGCGCCTTTTGGTGTTTAGGGGCTTGGGTTGCTTTTCAAATATTCCAATTACTGACAAATCCTGAAAGTCAGGTTTCCTGGATTGCCCATGTTGGCGGCATTGCAGCAGGCGCTGTTTTAGTCGTCATTCTTAAACATCGCCATGTGCCACTGTTTGATCGCACAACACAAAAAGATCTCACCGAGTAAACGCTCTGTTACATAGACCAAGATAAGGCTGACATAAGGTTCATGTCATCAACTCAAGTTTTTACTTTTCTCAAAAGCTCAAATAAGCCATTAATAAGGAAGCCACTACATAACGATAACAACAAAGTAATCTGCCCAAAAGCCAATTAGCTTTGAATGAGGCGCCTTGGAAGGAAAGTCATGAAAATTCTGGTCCCCGTAAAACGTGTTGTCGACTACAACGTGAAGATCCGCGTCAAAGCTGATGGGTCTGGCGTTGAACTAGCCAATGTGAAGATGTCCATGAACCCATTTGACGAAATCTCCGTCGAGGAAGCCATCCGCCTTAAGGAGGCTGGCAAAGCGGAAGAAATTATCGCAGTTTCAATTGGCCCCCAACAAAGTCAAGAAACCCTGCGCACTGCCTTAGCTATGGGGGCTGATCGGGCTATTTTGATCAAAACCGATGATGAAATAGAGCCGCTAAGTGTCGCTAAAATTCTCAGAGCTGTCGTTGAACAAGAAAGTCCAGATTTGGTCATTCTCGGCAAACAGGCAATTGATGATGACAGCAACCAGACCGGCCAGATGCTCGCAGCCCTCTTGGGCTGGTCTCAGGCAACCTTTGCATCCAAGCTGGAAATTGATGGAGATAAAGCGGCTGTAACCCGCGAGATTGATGGTGGTCTTCAAACCATCAGCGTGAAGATGCCAGCGGTTATCACAACTGACCTGCGCCTCAATGAGCCACGCTATGCCTCGCTACCCAATATTATGAAGGCAAAGAAAAAACCTCTAGACGAGAAAAGCACAGCCGATTATGGCGTCGACACAGCGCCTCGCCTCACAGTGGTTAAAACCGTGGAGCCAGCTAAACGTGAAGCCGGTGTCATCGTTGGCTCTGTTGCAGAACTGGTCGATAAACTCAAAAATGAAGCAAGCGTCATTTAACTGGCAATAAGAGGAAAAGAATTATGACAACACTTTTAATTGCCGAACATTCAAACGGCGCCCTTTCTGAAGAAACAGCAAAAGCCATGTCCGCCGCCAGCGCCATTGGTGCGAACATTGACATTCTGGTTGCAGGCAACGGCTGCAAGGCCGCAGCAGACGCCGCCGCCAAACTCGACGGCGCAACTAAGGTGCTCATGGTGGAAGCCGCTGAACTCGAAGCTCATCTAGCAGAGCCAATGGCCGATCTCATTGTCTCAATGGCATCGAGCTATGACACCATCATGGCGCCTGCAACGACCACAGGCAAAAACATTCTGCCCCGTGTTGCAGCTCTTTTGGATGTGATGCAGATATCCGAAATCATGGCCGTCATCAGCCCAGATACATTTGAACGGCCTATTTATGCAGGCAATGCCGTACAGACCGTCAAATCAGCCGATGCAACCAAAGTGATCACCGTGCGCACGTCCTCTTTTCAAGCGGTCGCCAGCACTGGCTCAGCCAGCATTGATAGCGTGGCAGCTGTGGCAGACCCCGCTCTGTCCTCTTTTGTCTCCAACGAACTATCAAGCTCGGATCGTCCAGAACTGACATCAGCTAAAATCATCATCTCAGGCGGGCGAGCACTCGGTTCTTCTGAAAAGTTTCAAGAAGTTATCATTCCAGTTGCTGATGCACTGGGCGCTGCCGTTGGTGCGTCACGCGCCGCTGTTGATGCAGGCTACGCACCGAATGACTGGCAAGTTGGCCAAACGGGCAAGGTAGTCGCCCCAGACCTTTATATCGCTGCAGGCATTTCAGGTGCAATCCAGCATCTTGCAGGTATGAAAGATTCCAAAGTCATCGTCGCCATCAATAAAGATGAAGAAGCACCTATTTTCCAAGTTGCTGATTATGGTCTTGTCGCAGACTTGTTTGATGTGCTCCCGGAATTTGAAGCAGCGATCAAAGCAGGCTGAGCTTCGAATTAACGACATTGAGCAAAAAATGCTGCGGTGCAAGATAACGTCTTGCGCTGCATTTTTTTATCAGCAATGATGTCTCAAAGTTGGCACGTGTAAAATTGAGACTAAAATGACTATTAAACGAGTTGGTGTTATTGGCGCAGGTCAGATGGGTGCTGGTATTGCCCATACGGCTGCCCTTGCGGGCTATGATGTTGTGATACAAGATATCAACACTGAAAGCCTCAATAAATCCCTTGAAAATATTGCCCGTAACATGATGCGTCAGGTTGATAGTGGCAAACTGGAAGCAGCACAAAAAGAAGTCGCCCTTAATCACATAACCACGGTTACAACACCCGCTGAGCTCGGCGATTGCGATTTGGTCATTGAAGCCGCCACAGAAAACGAAAAGATCAAAACAGAAATCTTCACAGAGGTTTGCAAAACCCTCAAACCCGATGCGATTTTAGCAACAAATACATCCTCAATTTCAATCACCCGCCTTGCCGCCTCAACTGACAGGCCAGAAAAATTCATCGGTATTCACTTCATGAATCCTGTACCAGTTATGAAGCTCGTTGAATTAATCCGTGGCATCGCAACAGATGATGAAACTTTTGCTCAAAGTCGCACATTCGTAGAAGGCTTGGGCAAAACCATAGCCGTTTCCGAAGATTTCCCAGCCTTCATCGTCAACCGCATTTTAATGCCGATGATTAATGAAGCCGTTTACACGCTCTATGAAGGGGTGGGCTCTATTGAAGCAATCGATAAAGCCATGAAGCTTGGCACCAACCACCCGATGGGCCCACTGGAACTTGCAGATTTTATTGGTCTTGATACTTGCCTATCAATTATGCAGGTACTTTATGATGGGCTGGGGGACAGTAAATACCGTCCCTGCCCGTTGCTTGTGAAATATGTTGAGGCTGGCTGGCTAGGCCGCAAGACAAATCGCGGATTTTATGATTATCGCGGCGAAGAACCCATCCCGACACGATAACCATAGGTGAAAAAGGCTTTTAAGCCTTCTTCCACATTTTGAAAAATTCCTGCGAGCCACATTCTTGCTTACGCTTGCCAATAACGCGCCGAATTTTCGCAACCGATTCAGCAACCGTCTTATCGCCTAATACAGAACGATTAGCTCTGATTTCTGCAGCACTCATAAAGTTGGCGGTCGGCACATCAAAGGCAACCGGCTGGAGCATTTTGACACCACGCGGCCAGCCCACAAGATTCATCAGCTCAAGACGATCACTAGGCACATTGCCAAGGCCTTTTTCGACCGCAATATTGCGCACAAACGCCAATTTACTCATCTGAATCATTGGACCAATATCAGGATCAAGGTTAAGTGCATGAATAGCACGGCCCAGTTTAGTTCGGCCAAGCGCGCGGAATTCTGCCCAATTATTCTTTTTCACATTCATTCGCGAAATCGCAACATTCATATCTTTAATCATACGATCCACCAGTTTGGCTTTTTTCTTCAACTGCCGCTTACGCTTGCCACGATGCTCCTTGGCTTTCGCACGCAGACGATTGGCGAAGCGTTCAGCTTTCGGCCCCTTCGCATTGCCTGCAACCGTGCTTGATGTATTAGCCGTAAGAAGTTGAAAATAGCCAAGCGCTGTAGAAAGCGGCCGACCAACATAACTAGTTACCCGACACTTCCGATCCATTTTAGGGATTTCACCAGATACGCGATCAAAGGGTCCTAATCCGCCTGTCTCAAGCGCATAAACACCAATTACTTGTTCAGCAGAGATGCCAACGCGTTTAGCTTCACGGGCAAAAGCAAGCTTGAAATTTTTTTCTTTAACCTTTGGCAACTGATGGCCATATAAATCCTTCATCGCCGCACGAAGATCATTAGCCCTTGGCAATGTGCTCTTTTTGCGTGGTTTTTTCTTAATCGGGCCTGCATTTGGATCACGCGGCCGTTTGGGGCCAGTATATTTTGGCGGCTGGGATAGCACATAATCTTCACGCACGAAGGGTTTTCCAGCTCGGCGTTTGGCTGTACGAATATCTTTCTTTCTAGAAATCGCTGCCCAATAGCTTTTCTCGCGCTTTTGGTATTGAGCATATGCCGCACGATAGGCTGAAAGCTTTTCTTGATAGCTCGCCGCATTTGCTACCTCAACGAAGCTGAAATTAGAAAGTGTCAACAAAACTGCAAATACAATTGCAAAAATAGAGTTTGTTCGTCGCATATTATGTTCTCCGAATCTCAACACATTAAAATGTTAATCTTGGTTCATACTCAAAGCTGTATTTGGTTAACAAAACTCTACCGAATAGTACTCTAACAACCTTGTGTGACCATTATTATCAAAATGTGATCAAAATGAGCTACCAGAGCGTCTTATTTAGGCGATCAATCAATCCTTCATCACTTTCGTCCGTCGACACAACACCAGACTGATCGCGTAACATCTGCCCTAATGTTGGTAATGCTTCACGCTTGATTTGGGCCTCTTTATCCCACAACTTCGAACGAATAATCGATTTGGGACAGTGAATAAAAATTGTCTGGATAGACACCATCATCACTGTTTTTGGCAACCGACCATTAATAGCACATCGCTCAAGAAGGTCCTCATCATCACGAATTTCTGCATCCCCATTGATCCGCAATGTCTCGCCAATACCAGGGATGAGAAACAGCATCCCCACAGACGAGTTAGTCAAAATATTGGTATAGGTATCGAGGCGATTATTACCAGGTCTATCAGGCACAAGAAGCGTACGGCTGTCATAAGCCTGTACAAATCCGGGCGCATCACCACGCGGCGTTACATCGGCATTGCCCTTACCATCGCTTGACCCGATCAAACAAAACGGCGAGAGCAAAAGGATGCGACGGCTGTGAATATCCAATTCATCGAGTTCTTTTTTTGCTGTATGAGGCTTTACGGTGTTGTAAAGACTGCGCAGTTCTTCAAGTGTTTCAATTCTCGCCATAATAGCACTTTCTCTTTTTCTAAAAAGACCTCTTCGTGCACGCTTAATTCATCCATTGAATACGGTAAATTAATTAGCACGATGCGCAATAAAGCGAGCCATCTCACGCAACGTTTCTCCTTTGTCGCCAAAGGGCGCTAAAAGCTGTTCTGCCTCAGACACTTGTTCATCTAACAAGCGACGAACGCCTCCAATACCATGGATACTCAATAGCGTTGCCTTACCTTGTTCAGCATCTTTACCAGTGGCTTTACCCATGGTTTCTGCGTCAGCTGTTGCATCCAACAAATCATCTGCTAGTTGAAAAGTAAGGCCAATTACTTCACCAAAGCGCACGAGCCTCGCACGATCTTCTTTGCTGGCACCGGCAATAATCGCACCCATCTCAATGCCAACACGCAATAGCGCACCAGTTTTCATCGCTTGCAAAGTGCGCACTTCTTTTTCGTTCTTCTCGTTATGCTCAGCGTCAATATCCAGCATTTGGCCACCAACCATACCAATAGGACCAGCAGCCGTTGCAAGGCAGGCCACGAGCTCTGCCTGAATGACAGGGTCAACATGTGTTTCACTTGAAGCGAGGATCACAAAGGCCTGCGTCAATAAACCGTCACCAGCTAAAATGGCTGTTGCCTCGTCAAATTTCTTATGGGTCGTCGGCACACCGCGCCTAAGGTCGTCATCATCCATTGCAGGCAGATCATCATGAACCAGTGAATAGCAATGTATACATTCAAGCGCGACCGCCGCACGACGAACACCCACACTTTCAAGCCCAAATAAACGAGCCGTCTCTATGACCAAAAAGGGGCGCACCCGCTTGCCACCATTTAAACTTGCATAGCGCATGGCATCAAAGAGCCTATCAGGCCAGCCAATCCCCGCAGGCGGCGTGAAGGTCAAAAGGTCATTGAGGTCAGCCTCAACGATTGATGCGACTTGAGAGAGCCGATCCTTGAAAGAAGATTGGGTTGAAGACGTCATAATGTATTGATAATCCCTCGCTATCCGTTTGCGTCCTTATTCCACAAATTAGTATAAAACACCAAGGCCGAGATCATAAATCACGTGTTTTTGCATTCACGAGCCTAACCCTCTATTTAAAGAGATGATAATGACGCAATCTGCATTCGCTTAAGGGACTTCTCAAAATAAGCACCTATATGTCAAAAAAAATAGATCAAGAAAAAAAAGCCCCCAGCTCATGGAGGCGCTTTTTGAAGCGCATTATAATGGTATGTTTCCTTATCATCGCGCTCCCTTTTATTCTCGTGCCGCTTTATATTTTTGTCCCACCTGTCTCCATGTTGATGATCAAAGATCTTGTCACTCTCAAAGGCTATGAACGCAACTGGGTTTCCTATGATGAAATTTCTACTCGCGCTGTCTATTCCATCATGGTCTCTGAAGACGCACGCCACTGTGTTCATAATGGTGTAGACTGGATTGAAATGAAAAAAGCCTGGAGTTCCATCCAAAAAGGCGGCAGAGGGCGCGGCGCCAGCACTATCACCATGCAAACGGTTAAAAACCTGTTTTTATGGAACAGCCGCTCTTTCATCCGCAAAGGGCTGGAATTGCCTATTGCACTTTATGCAGATTTATTTTGGTCCAAACGACGCACTATTGAAATTTATCTCAACATCGCAGAATGGGATGAGGGCGTTTATGGCATTGATGGTGCGGCTCAACATTACTTCAATGTACCAGCATCGAAATTAACCCGCCGGCAAGCCGCTCTTTTAGCCGTTACATTACCAAGTCCCATAAAGCGGAACCCCGCCAAACCGACCCGTAGCTTAAACCGTTTAGCCAAGAAAATTATCGCCCGCGCACGCGCCGCTAGCCCCTATGTTGGGTGTCTCAAATCATAAAACGCATACGACAAACAAAAAAGGCTATTTTCAGAATGTATTTTTTCTGATATTGCACTGGTCAAAGCGTGGCTTTGACTGTATAAGCCCGTCACTTAACTGATATTGTGCCAAGACGCCAACCGCTGTTTCATGCGGTTTCCAAGTGCGAAACAGGCCAGCCAAACCACTGGAGACCGACATGGCAGTTCCAAAAAGTAAAATTTCGCGCATGAAACGCGGGTTCCGTCGTTCTACAGACGCCTTAAAAAACCCGACATATGTCGAAGACAAAGATTCTGGCGAATTACGCCGTCCACACCACATTGACCTGAAATCTGGCATGTACCGCGGACGTCAAATTCTTGAGCCAAAAGACGACATCTAAGTCGAAAAAATAAATTTACAAAAGGTCAGCTGTAAGCTGGCCTTTTTTTTTGCTCTTTTGTTCTGCAAACAAGGCAGTTAAAATATAAATCTGATTCTAAATCGAGGAAAAAAATGGCCCTTATCCGCAACTTTCCCCTGCTTATCCTACCACTTCTTATCTATAACGCCTTCAGTTTAGGCATTATTAGTAGCCTCGGCGAGATATGGTCTGGAGAAATTTTTCGCTTCGACATGATCTCCGGCGCGACTTTTTCGCTCACACGCGGGGGCATGATTGTCACCATCGCGCTTAGCCTGCTTTTCATTGAAATATTAAAAGCAACCCGTACAGCACGTTCAACTATCATCGATCACTTGCTATCGACGTTGGTTTTTATCATTTATCTGATTCAGTTTATTGTTGACCCAGCGGCCGCGACCACCACCTATTTTATCTGCCTGATGGTCGCACTGCTTGATGTCATTGCCGGTTATTCAATCTCTATCCGCGTTGCTTCGCGCGATGTGACCCTCGGCAGCTAACATTTAAATAATATCAGTATCTAACCAACATCAGGCGTAAGGTTTGCAGCCTCAACGCCTGCGACAGCTGCTGCCTCATCATTATCCGATGTATCGCCAGTGATACCAACCGCGCCTATGATCTCGCCGCCATCTTTAATCAATACACCACCGGGAACAGGCAGAACCTTGCCGCCAGATAGCGCAACAACGCCGTCCATAAAGTGGCCGCGATCAATTCCGTTTTGATTGATCCAACGTCCACCAACACCTAGCGCGATGCAGCCATAAGCTTTACCTGCCGCCATTTCTGGGCGCATTGTTGATGCGCCATCTGCGCGAGCCAGCGCTTTTAGATGCCCACCAGAATCAAGCACCGCAACAGTGAGCGGCTTAAAGCCCATCTCTTCACCTTTTTTAAGTGCATTTTCAATAATTACATTAGCTTGTGCTAGCGTCACATCTGTCATTTTTATTATTCCTGATAAGAGAAAGATTGTCGTTTCTTATTAAGCATGTTGTTGTACGACTACAAGAGATCGCTTAGAACAAATAAGCACAACTCTTATTCCAAATTGGGTGCATCCAATGGATGCTTCAAGTTGTTATTATTAAACTACGTCTTTGAACCACTCTATTCGCCGGATATACCGAATGCGCGACTTTCATGAACCAAAACGATCGCCCATCTATGCGGCAAATGCAGCCCTTGCAACATCGCATCCTCTTGCGACCGAAGCCGGAATTGCTGTTTTGCGCCGTGGCGGTAATGCCGTAGATGCAGGCGTAACTGCAGCTGCCGTTCTGGCCGTGGTCGAGCCGGCCATGACGTCTATTGGAGGTGATGGTTTTGCCATGATTGCAAAACCAGGTGAACCCCTCTATGGCCTAAATTCATCAGGCCGCGCTGCCAATGCTCTTTCAACAGAGATGTTGATGGCACAAGGCATGAACGCTATGGATCTGAATTCTCCCCATGCCGTCACCGTACCAGGTGTTGTAAAATGCTGGGAAAGCTTACTGGCAAGCCATGGCACCATTGGCCTTGAAGAAGCCTTACAGCCGGCGATCGCAGCCGCAGAAGACGGTGTGCCCGTTGCGCCTCGTGTCTGGTCTGATTGGCATGATGAAGTGGGAAAATTAACCCGACAAAATTCTGCATCAAACCAATATCTAGTCAATGGTCGCGCGCCTAAAATGGGCACGATTCACAAACTACCAGCTCTTGCTGCTACATTAAAAATCATCGCGAAAAAAGGCGCTAAAGGCTTTTATGAAGGCGAGGTTGCAGCTGATATCGTTTCAGAACTCAAAACCCGTGGCGGAGTGATGAGTGAAGAAGACATGGCGGCAATGAGCGCAGATGTTGTAACGCCTGTCATATCGACATACCGCGATATTGGCCTTGCCGAATTGCCACCAAATGGCACCGGCATCACGGCCCAGATCATTTTGAATCTTCTGGAACGCTTTGATCTCAGCTGCCTTGACCCACATGGCGCTGAGCGGTTTCACCTGGAAATGGAAGCTTCCCGCATTGGGTACGCCATTCGTGATGCACAAATTGCCGATGCGACAACCATGCAAGTATCTGTTGAAGCCTTGATAGATAAAGCATTTGCAGCCGGACTATCGACCACAATCGACCCGACAAGGCGCAATGAAACGTTGCCTTCTCCAGACCCACGCAAGCAAAGCGATACAATCTATCTAAGTTGTGTCGACAAAGACGGCATGGCGCTGTCGCTGATTAATTCAATTTTCAAAGGCTTCGGCTCCGGCATCGTCACCAAAAAAACCGGCATCACGCTGCAAAACCGTGGCGGAGGCTTTGTTGTTCAACCGGGTCACCCGAACACAATAGAAGGCGGCAAGCGCCCGCTTCACACGATCATACCTGCCATGGCCTTGGAAAACGGCAAGCCAACACGCTGCTTTGGCGTGATGGGTGGACAATATCAGCCCACCGGTCACACCCATGTCATGACCAATATGTTTGACTATGGCATGGATCCGCAAGAAGCTCTCGATAGCGCACGCATTTTTTGGAATGATAATGGCGTGATTGAACTAGAGCCAACGCTTGGACAAGATGTGTTTGACGGATTGAAGGCAAAAGGTCATCCAGTTGGCTGGACATCATCCCCGCACGGCGGCGGCCAGATCATCGAACTCAACCATGAAAGCGGTGTTTTGATTGCTGGTTCGGACCCACGCAAAGACGGCTGTGCACTAGGATATTAGAATAGGGTGCGCTTTTAATCACACCCATATAACCAATGGGTCAGCTTAAACCGCTTCTTGATAGAAGCTACCATGATCCATACGGTGTATTTTTCGGTCCAGCGCAGCACCATAGGCTTCAGCACCAGCTATAGAATTACTTGCCTCATAGGATAAATCAAAAGTATCAGCAAAACGGGTAGCGACAACTTGAGTCGCTATCAATGAATGGCCTTCAATTCCGAATGATGCCGCAGCAAGGGGCTTTTGAGAACGCACCTCTGGGCGGTTCGTTTTTGCCTTAGAGGCACGCGAAAGACGTTCAATACGTCTTGTTGTCGTATGTTGCGTTGCACCGATGTTGTGCCATTTTGATACAATTTGCATCACGGATGGTCCCAATCTGTTTTATCGCGAGACATTCTATCGTGTCTCGTCTGCTTTCAGATAAGGTCTCGCAAGTGGCATGCCAAATGCCAATTACTTGATATGGCTCTTAATTAGCCTTTATCGAGCGCTTTAATTTGCGCCTGCATTTCTGCCAGTTGCTTTTTCATCTTATCCAGATCGACATCATCCGCTTGCGCTGATTGTGAAGCAGGCTTTTGATTTTCGCCCTCATCATCATCTTTCTTTGCAAGACCACCAAACGGCATAAACATACTCATCGCATTTTGAAATATTTCAGTATTGCGTTTTGTTTGTTCGCTAATCATCTCAAGACCAGTTGCGGGCGCGAAGCCAGTCGCTATCTGCTCACGGAATTTATCTTGTTGCTCGCGAAAGGATTCCATTGAGTGTTCAAGATAGCTTGGCACGATTGTCTGCACACTATCCCCGTAAACTTGGATAAGATTGCGCAAAAATTTAACGGGCAAAAGAGTTTGACCCTTGGCTTCCTGCTCAAAAATAATTTGTGTCAGAACTGACCGGGTAATGTCATCACTTGTTTTTGCGTCAATAACGATGAAATCTTCCTCATCTTTCACCATGACTGCCAAGTCTTCCAAGGTTACATAAGTGCTTGTACCCGTATTATAAAGTCGCCGATTGGCGTATTTTTTGATTATTATTCTCTCAGGTGCTTTAGCCATGACACTTCCAAAAACTTAGATAAATATGTTTCAATATCATACCTTTCTTCACGCCTAGTACAACCAATATTGCGATACACTTTAGCAAATTAACTGATAAAGTGGTTTTAATGCCAGTTAGCATTTGCTTTTTTTAATTAAGACTATTAAAGAAATTTCAACAAATGCTGCAGTGCAGCATTTCATACTGAGATAGAAAGGGAGCTCTATGAGTTCAGATGATATTGTAATTGTAAGTGCAGGGCGTACAGCCGTGGGTTCATTCAACGGCGCATTTGCCGCAACACCGGCCCACGATCTGGGTGCTGCCGTTATTTCTGGCGTTCTTGAACGCGCAGGCATTGAGGGCGGCAATGTGGATGAAGTCATCCTCGGTCAGGTTCTGACAGCCGGTGCTGGCCAAAACCCAGCTCGTCAAGCTTCCATCAATGCTGGCCTTCCTATTGAGACAACAGCTTGGGGTATGAACCAAGTGTGTGGCTCTGGCCTTCGCGCGGTTGCCATCGGCATGCAACAAATTGCATCTGGTGACGCGAATATCGTGATCGCTGGCGGTCAAGAAAACATGTCTTTATCTCCCCACGTTCAGCACCTACGTTCAGGCGTTAAAATGGGCGATTACAAAATGATCGACAGCATGATCAAAGATGGTCTTTGGGATGCCTTCAACGGCTACCACATGGGCACCACCGCTGAAAATGTTGCCAAAGAATTCCAAATCAGCCGCGACCAGCAAGATGAATTTGCCCTTCAGTCGCAAAACAAAGCGGAAGCTGCACAAAAGGCTGGCAAGTTCAAAGACGAAATCATTCCTTTCACAATCAAGACCCGCAAGGGCGAAACAATTGTCGACCAAGACGAATATATTCGTATTGGCGCAACACTCGACGCAATCAAAAAACCACGTCCCGCTTTTGATAAAGAAGGCACCGTGACAGCGGCCAATGCCTCTGGCCTCAATGATGGCGCAGCAGCCGTTGTTTTGATGAAAGCATCTGAAGCAGAAAAACGCGGCCTCACACCCCTTGCCCGCATCGCCTCTTGGGCGATTGCCGGTGTTGATCCTAAAATCATGGGTACGGGCCCAATTCCAGCCTCCAAAAAAGCGCTTGATAAAGCGGGCTGGTCTATTGGTGATCTTGACCTTGTTGAAGCCAATGAGGCTTTTGCAGCACAAGCCTGTGCCGTGAACCAAGGCCTCGGCTGGGACACAGACATGGTCAATGTAAACGGCGGCGCTATCGCCATCGGTCACCCAATCGGCGCATCTGGTTGCCGTGTTTTCGTAACGCTCTTGCACGAAATGCAAAAGCGCGATGCGAAAAAAGGTCTTGCTACATTGTGCATCGGCGGCGGCATGGGCGTTGCTCTCACAGTCGAGCGCTAAGAGTTTTAAAAGGGCACCATCTGGTGCCCTTATTTATTTATAAATAGGAGAAGAAGATATGGCACGAGTTGCACTCGTAACAGGCGGAACACGCGGCATTGGCGCTGCAATTGCAAAAGGCCTTAAAGACGCAGGCTACAACGTTGCGGCAAGCTATGCAGGCAATGATGAGAAGGCAGCAGCCTTCACCGCAGAAACAGGCATCAAGACTTACAAATGGAATGTTGCCGATTATGATTCATGCAAAGAAGGCATCGCACAAGTTGAAGCTGATCTTGGCCCGATTGACGTTCTCGTCAATAATGCCGGCATCACCCGCGATGGCATGTTCCACAAGATGACCCCAGAACAATGGAACGAAGTTATTGGAACGAACCTCAATGGTGTTTTCAACATGACCCACCCTATATGGCCGGGCATGCGCGAACGCGGTTTTGGTCGTGTCATCACCATCTCATCAATCAATGGTCAAAAAGGCCAAGCCGGTCAGGTGAACTATTCAGCCTCAAAAGCTGGTGACATCGGCTTTACCAAAGCACTCGCTCAAGAAGGCGCCTTCAAAGGCATTACAGCCAATGTTGTATGCCCGGGCTACATCGGCACAGAAATGGTGCGCGCCATTCCTGAAAAAGTTTTGAATGAAAAAATCATTCCGCAAATCCCTGTTGGTCGTCTTGGTGAACCAGAAGAAATTGCACGCTGCGTTGTCTTCCTCGCATCAGACGATTCAGGCTTTATCACAGGCTCAGTGATCACAGCCAACGGTGGCCAGTATTTCGCCAACGGCTAAGTCATCAAAAATTGACGACCCTTTAAAAACCCTGACCATAGCGGTCAGGGTTTTTTGTTGTTATCATCTTCCTTAAATTTTGAGCTTCACAAAACACCAAACGAACCATGGCCACCTTTTACGGATTCACTGCTGTTTTTTTATGGTCACTCCTTGCACTGCTGACCGCCGCAAGCGGGATGGTGCCACCCTTTCAACTCGCCGCCTTAACCTTCACCATCGCAACCCTTGTTGGTTTGGTTTTATGCATAATCAAAAAGACCCCTTTCAGCGCGTTCAAACAGCCTCTTCCCGTTTGGATAGTAGGAGTTGGTGGCTTGTTCGGTTATCATTTTTTCTATTTCACAGCCCTCAAAAATGCCCCGCCCGTTGAAGCAAGCCTGATTGCATATTTATGGCCGCTTCTCATCGTTTTAATGGCGGCGATGTTACCGGGCGAACGGTTGCGCTGGTTTCATCTCATTGGCGCACTCATGGGATTATCAGGCACAGCTCTTCTGGTGAAGCGTGGCACAGGCCTTACCTTCGATACCCATTATATCATCGGCTATGGCGCGGCCTTTCTTAGCGCTCTGATATGGGCACTCTATTCTGTTTTATCACGCCAATTCGCTAAAACACCGAGTGATATTGTCACTGCTTTTTGCGCGGCTACCGCCCTTTTGTCCGCGCTCTGCCATCTCGCTTTTGAAACAACAAAATGGCCTGACACAACAACCCAATGGCTTGCCCTTATCGGCCTTGGTCTTGGACCTGTCGGTCTTGCTTTTTACACATGGGATATAGGCATGAAGCGCGGCAATATCCAATTACTTGGGGTTGGCAGCTATGCCGCTCCGCTTTTATCGACGCTACTTTTGATTGCTTTTGGATATGGCAACTTCACATGGCAAGTCATTCTCGCCTGCTTGTTGATCACAAGCGGTGCCTTGCTTGCGGCGAAAGAAATAATCGCAAAAAAATCTTAGCCTCAAGATTCTTTGCGCGGGGTCGGCCGCCAATCTGGCGGGGCCATTTCGAAGCCTGCAAATTCAAAGCCGGGCGCAACCGTGCACCCCACAAGCGTCCATTCGCCCAGACTTTCCGCTGTCTGCCACCAGCCTGTCGGCACAACCACCTGCGGGCGTTCGCCAAAATCGATATTGGGACCAAGCCGATGGCTTTCTGCATCATGACCATCAGGCGATACTGTCAACGCCAGTGGCGCCCCAGCATAATAGTGCCAAACTTCCACAGCATCATTCACCCGATGCCACGCGGAACAGTCCCCAACTTCCAACAGATAATAAATCGCCGTTGAGTGACCACGCTCACCCCCCTCACCATCGCGAAAGGTCTCTTTATAAAAGCCCCCTTCAGGATGCGGTTTCAATTCAAGAAGTCGGATGATGTCTTTTGCCGATTGCGTCTCGGTACTCACACCCAGCATTAAAAATTATCTTTCAAGCGACGAATTTCAGCAAACACCGCTTCATCACTTGCGCCAGCCATATCAAGATGCGCACGAATTGCAGCATCATCAGGTCGCAAAAAGGGATTTGTTTCAAGCTCAAGCGCCATGGTGGTGGGCAGTGTAGGTTTATCATCAGCCCGCAGCGCCTCAATCTCTTTCAATCGCGCGGCAAGAGCAGCATTATCAGGATCAACCGATACAGCAAATTTAGCATTAGAAAGCGTATATTCATGCCCGCAATAAATCACCGTATCAGCCGGCAAGGCTTTTAGCTTTTGCATGGAAGACCACATTTGCGCTGGTGTTCCCTCAAATATTCGACCACAGCCAAGTGCAAAAAGCGTATCCCCCGTGAAAGCCACTTTGGCATCGGGAATGAAATAATTCACCTGCCCCAAAGTGTGGCCGGGCGTCTCAATCACCTCGACTTTAAAGTTGCCAAACATAAAGCTATCACCTTGACTAACCATCTCATCAACACCCGGTATTTTTGAAGCCTCCGCCGCAGGTGCAATGACCTTACAGTCATATTTTTGCTTCAAGGCCTCGTGGCCTTCCACATGATCATAATGATGATGTGTTGTAATAATATGAGTTAAAGTCCAGCCCGTTTCTGATAAGGCGGCCTCTATGGCTGCAGCTTCTGGCGCGTCAATGGTGGCGGTCGTGCCCGCGCTTTCATCATGAATAAGAACGCCATAATTGTCTGAGCGGCACATGAACTGGTGAATGTTGAGTGAAGTCATAAAAAGCTCGCTGCTGTAAGATTGGTGAGACCTCTTAGTATGATTGCACGACGTAAAAGGTCAATAACCAGTCTCACAACACTGATTTTAAAGTACTGGCTTTGAGCTTCGCAAGCCTTTAAAATACCCCCATGTATCTTGATGCTATTGATCTAAGAGAATTTTATTCATCCCACCTAGGGCAGCAAACCCTTGAGAAACTGCAGATAAAGATCAGCCATGTCTGGCCAAAAGTCAGCGACGATCGCATTTTAGGACTTGGCTACCCCACGCCGTTTCTGGATAAATTCTCAAATGACGCCGAACGCGTGCTGGCTTTCATGCCCGCAAGCCAAGGCGTGTTTCGCTGGCCACAAAGCAAGGAGGGCAAGGACAGTGATGCATCGGCCACAGCCTTGATTGCCGATAATATGCTACCTCTTCCTGACGCCGCTGTTGATCGTGTTCTTCTCACTCATTCTTTGGAAATGACCGATAATCCGCGCGAGCTCTTATCTGAGATCTGGCGCGTTCTCTCCCCCGGCGGGCGACTACTCGTTATGGTGCCAAACCGAGCTGGCCTTTGGGCACGCATGGAGAATTCTCCATTTGGTTATGGTCGCCCTTTCAGTCGAGGCCAACTGAACAAGCTCATGCGTGAAGCCCTGTTCTCACCTGTAGGCTGGGTCAGTGCTCTGCACACCCCGCCAATTGAAAGACGCTCCTTCATAACAAGCAAATGGATAGAAAATGCTGGTGAGCGATTCTTTTCGCGCCTGTCGGGTGTCTTCTTAATGGAAGCTAAAAAAGAGCTTTATCAAGGCATTCCGGTGGTTAAAAAGCGCTCATTTTCATCGGCCTTCAAACCCATCCTTATGCCGTCCCCTCAACCAAGCTCCCAAACCTCGCGCTTTACTCGGAAATCACAAAAATAGCTTCACGACCAAACAGATTCCAAAGCCACGGACTTCGGCGCGCAATAGGCTTGCCATCTGAGCGCAAAGCAAAATGGGCTTCCATAGTCAAGTTCATTTCATCCAGTAAATCGCGAAAATCGCGGATCGTACAAAAATGAATATTCTTGGTTTCATACCAAGCAATGGGCAGGTGACTGCTCATGGGCATACGCCCTTCAACACCAACCTGCCACCGAATATGCCAATGGCCAAAATTCGGAAATGAAACGATCGCCTTCTTACCAATACGAACAAGCTCTCTTACGACATGTTTTGGATCATCCACCGCCTGCACAGTCTGGCTCAAAATCACCCAGTCAAAAGATTTATCAGGATAAGGACCAAGGTCAGAGTTTGCGTTACCTTGAATCACGGAAAGACCTTCAGCCAAACATTTGGTCACCCCTTCCGGACTAATCTCAATGCCTCGAGCATCAACGTCTTTGCGGCTCTCAAGGATGCGCAGCAGTTTACCATCGCCACAACCAATATCGAGCACCCGCGTGCCTGGTTCGATCAAATCAGCGATCAATTCAAGATCAGTCCGCCGAGCTTCCTGCATATTTTTTTTAACACGCACCACCATCGTCTTATCCTTCAACATCGTCAGAGGCGACAAGACCACGAGCACGAGCAGCCGACATCAAAAATCCGTCAATCATCTCAAGCATTTCCGGCTCATCCAGCAAAAACGCATCATGCCCTTTATCTGTCTCAATCTCTGCGAAAGAAACACTCGCACCTGCTGCATTCAATGCATGCATAATGGCTCGGTTTTCCTCTGTCGGAAACATCCAGTCTGACGTGAAAGAGATGATGCAAAAACGGGATTTAGTGCCCATGAAAGCTTTTCCAAGAACATCGCCATAATCACTTGCTAAATCAAAATAGTCCATCGCCCGCGTCAAATAGAGATAAGAGTTTGCATCAAAACGATCCACAAAGCTCATCCCCTGATGGCGCAGATAACTCTCCACCTGAAAATCCGCATCAAAGCTAAAGCCAACTTTTTCTTTGTCTTGTAGGCTACGACCAAATTTTCGCTGAAGCGCCGTCTCAGACATATAAGTAATATGCGCAAACATACGGGCAACAGCCAGTCCTTTAGACGGGAGAACGCCTTCAATTTGATAGCGCCCACCACGCCAGTCAGGGTCTGCCATTACGGCCTGTCTGCCAACTTCATAAAACGCAATATTTTGCGGGCTATGACGCGCACCGGTCGCGATTGGCACCGCTGTAAAGACAGCGTCAGGATAGCTCGTCGCCCATTGTAAAACCTGCATCCCCCCCATTGATCCACCAACCACAGAAAAAAGGGTCTCTATGCCTAAAGCATCGACTAAGAGCTTTTGCGCATTCACCATATCGCGAATAGTAATAACAGGAAGATCAACGCCATAATCACGCCCCGTATCAGGGTTGAGTGATAAGGGACCTGTTGATCCCATACATGACCCAAGCACATTCGGGCAGATGACAAAATATTTTTCCGTATCAATTGGCTTGCCTGGACCGATCATCGAGAGCCACCAGCCCGGCTTGCCGGTGACCGGATTATCGCTGGCCGCATATTGATCACCCGTTAACGCATGACACACAAGCACAGCATTTGATTTGTCAGCATTCAACGTGCCGTAAGTTTCATAGGCAATTGTCAATTCCGGCAATAGGGCACCGCAATCAAGCTTCATGCCGCGCTCAACAACACAAACTTCACTACTGGGTGAGCGGGCTTCACGCAGCGCCACATCACGCACTGAATTACTCGCATCTTGACTAGGAGGCACTGCTTCACGTCCCATTTAAAATCTCAGTTCTTGTTTTCAACTGCTAAGGTCAGAACCTAGGTAGAGCGGGTCTTATATTGATGTCAATCACCCACTACCTTTATATAGGAAGCAATCTTTTGTTTGCTCTTCTTCTTTTCGTCGCTTATGAACGGCTTTTAAGAGAGTAAAACCGTATGAATACGGCGATCATTACCGAATTTAGGCCAAATCTTTAAGGATAGGCCAAGGACAATAGAAAATGCCTGCCAATAGATCAAATGAACAGATGCTAAGGCCAACCCCACGTGCGGGTGTTATGGCAATTGACGCCTATGTTCCTGGCAAATCCAAAGCGGGGAACAATGCCCCGACATTGCACAAACTGTCATCCAATGAAACGCCCTTTGGCGCAAGCCCCAAGGCCATCGCCGCCTTTAAAGAGGCAGGACAAGCATTAGAGCTCTATCCAGATCCCGCCTCTAGCCGCCTGCGTGAAGCTATCGCTGGTGTTTATGGCCTCAACCACAATCAGATTATTTGTGGCACTGGTTCAGATGAAATTTTGAGCCTGCTCGCCTATGCCTATTTAAGCAAGGACGATGAAGCCATCTTCACCGAGCACGGCTTTCTCGTCTATAAAATTGCCATTCAGGCAGCAGGAGCAACGCCTATCGTGGCACCTGAGACCAATGCAACAGCCGATGTTGATGCTATTTTAGCCTGCATCACTGAGCGCACAAAAATGGTGTTTATCGCCAATCCAAACAACCCAACAGGCACCTATTTGCCTTTTGATGAAGTGCGCCGCTTGCACAATGCTTTGCCCTCTCATGTGATGCTCGTGCTTGATGCGGCTTACGCGGAATATGTGCGCCGCAATGATTATGAAGCAGGCATTGAACTTGTGGCAACGAGCGAAAATGTTGTCATGACTCGCACGTTTTCCAAGGTCTACGGTCTTGCTTTCCTCCGCCTTGGCTGGGCCTATGCGCCTGACCATGTCATCGACGCTTTAAACCGCATTCGCGGCCCATTCAATGTTAATGGTGCAGCGATCGAGGCGGGTATTGCTGCCATTGAAGACCGCACGTTTTTAGAAGCCGCCATCACCCACAATGAAGAATGGCTGCCAAAAGTCATAAAAGCTCTCGAAGCAATCGGATTACGCGTCACGCCAAGTGCGGGTAATTTCGTACTCATGCACTTTGCCGAAAATGACACCAAGAACGCAGAAGCTGCAGATGCCTACCTTTTGTCGAAAGGCTGCATCTTGCGCCGTGTAACAAGCTATGGCTTTCCCAATGCCTTGCGCATGACAATCGGCACGGCAGACGCTAATCGCGCCGTGATTGGACATTTGGCCGACTTCATGGGTGTTAAGGCACCGGCATTCTCATGACCCAAAAACCTGACGTTCCGCTTTTCAATAAACTCACGCTGATCGGTATCGGCCTCATTGGCTCATCCATCGCCCATGCCTGTCGGCGTGCCAATCTGGTGGATGAAATCACCATCACAACACGGCGCGAAGAAACCCTTGCCGAAGCCCGACGGCTCAATCTTGGCGATCACTATACCCTTGATATGAGCGAGGCCGTACGCGACGCTGATCTTGTTATAGCCTGTATTCCCGTTGGCGCTTGTGAGGCGGTCGCAAAAGAAATTGGCCCTCACCTCAAAGCAGGCACGATCATCTCTGATGTCGGTTCGGTCAAACGCTCCGTGATTAATCAAATGCAACCACATTTGCCGGATACCGTGCATTTTATTCCCGGCCATCCCATAGCTGGCACAGAATATTCCGGCCCCGCCTCAGGCTTCGCGAGCCTATTCGATGACCGCTGGTGTATTTTAACGCCGATTGAGGCGACCAATCGTGGGGCACTCGATCAACTCATTTCTTTTTGGCAGGCTCTTGGTTCCAATGTAGATGTCATGGATGCCGACCATCATGATCTGGTGCTGGCCACCACGTCCCATCTGCCGCATTTAATTGCTTACAATATTGTCGGCACCGCCGCAGACCTTGAAGATGTCACCCAGTCTGAAGTCATCAAATATTCCGCTTCCGGCTTTCGCGATTTTACTCGCATTGCCTCTTCCGACCCAACCATGTGGCGCGATGTATTCTTGCACAATAAAGAAGCCGTTTTAGAAATGCTGAGCCGCTTTTCAGAAGATCTCTCATCCCTGCAACGCGCCATTCGCTGGGAAGATGGAGACAAACTTTTTGAATTGTTCAGCCGTACCCGCGACATCCGCCGCTCCATCATAGATGCCGGCCAAGACACAGATGAACCAGATTTCGGGCGTAAGGATTAAATACCTGACAAATCAATCTGTGGTATCGTGCCAAGCGGGATGAGGCCGATGTTCACAAAGCCTTTTCGGATCGTTACCTTGACCCGTTTGGCTGCCTGTGAACCCAGCGTCACATTTTCACCCAAGCCTTCAATCGCACCAACAATGGCACGGGCAACTGCTTGAATTTGCACCAGTTCCGGCCCCATCGCATCAATGAATTCATCCACATTCGCACTATCCACATCAAGGTCAGCATGGATAAATCCATTTTGATCAAGCTTCACCCAGCCCTTGGCAAAAATCTGTGCATTGCCTGAAATCAAGCTCACCCCATTCACATCCGCCTCTCCACCCTTTTCAATCCAAAGCGGGAAAGGCGACCCGCGCCCTTCAAAAGCGCCGGCAATATCATAGACCAATATAGAGGCATCTGCCGCGACTGGTGGCAGGCGGTATTTCGAGCCAAGAACCTCAAGGCCGCTGGAAACAAGACCAAGCACAACGGAATTAGCGGCCTCGTCACCGCTAGAACGACGGGCACTGACCGTTATAAGTTCAGCACTCAAGGCCGTATCACCAACCTCTATCGGTGGATTAATCAGACTCAAGCGGGCTTTTTCAATTTTAGCGGTAGCTGCACTAAGACCATTCTTTTGAAGTTGGGAACCAAGTCGCGCTTTTTGCCACACAAGTTGCAGCGTCCCAAGTCGTCCAGCATCGATCAAAGCAGGGGATTTAAAATTAATCAGCTGATGGTGCGGCTTATAGACCACACTTTGTGCGCTTAAACCGGCAAATTCAAAACTGATACCTTCACCCTTTGCGAATGACGGCTTGTCGCATTCGACGGCTAAGCGAAAGGGAAACCCGCTGGAGCGCGGATGATCACAACTGAAGCGCTGCTCACCATGGTTGGCTTTGTCAATCACACCAACAAAGGCTTTTTCAGCTTCGCCAGATAGATAGTTCCAACCAACAACCCAGCCAATTGAAGTAACGATCAAAGCTGTAATCAGCACGATAAAACGAGTTTTCATGAAGTACCTTTTCAAACAGTCAATATTTGCCCTTGAGAGACATTAGTGAGCTTGCTACCACAAACTATGACAGATCATAAGACCACATTACCTGATCACATACTTTTCAATGATAATCATGTCGACTTTTGGGTCTTCGCTTATGGTTCTTTGATGTGGAACCCAGGTTTTGAATATACCGAACGCCAACCTGCCACCCTCAATGGCTATTCACGCGCGCTTTGCATCTATTCATGGGTGCATCGCGGCACTCCCGAAACCCCCGGGCTTGTCTTCGGGCTTGATAAAGGGAGAAACTGCGACGGTTTTGCCTTTAATATTCCCAAACATGCACGAAAAGATACGGTAGCTATGCTACGAGGCCGTGAACTCGTAACCGATGTTTATCAAGAAACTCTTGAACCACTGAAACTAACCGGAGCTACCCCACGAACAGTCAAGGCGCTATTTTATACTGCTGTGCAGAATCACGAGCAATATGCTGGAAATCTAGATCATGCTGATCAAGTTCGTCTTATAAAACAAGGTGTTGGTAAAAGCGGCATCAACAGAGACTATATTTTGAACACACAAAGCCATCTTGTAAAAGAGGGCATTCATGATGAAGATCTAAGTCTTCTTTGCGAGCAGATCAACGCTGAGAGCTAACATCAACGCCGCGCGCTTCCAGTTCATCAAGCGCCTTATGAATTGTTGCTGGCGGATTGTTTGACCTTGCTGTTTCAAGTATCAACGCATTGGAAGCCTCTTCCACATCCTCTTCAAGTTTCTTCAAAACATCTTGCACTTTTCCACAGGGCAATATGGGCGGCATAAACTCGATAATCGCATGGCCGGGATAGCGCCTAAAACTGTTGCGCGGCCATAAAAGACCCGTGTTCAAAGCCACCGGCACAATCGGACATTCAAGCGTCTTGGCCATACGCGCAACACCGGCCTTATAGGGGCGCATTGTGCCAGCAGCCATGCGCGTTCCTTCCATGAAAATAATAATCTGACGACCTTTGGAAATAGCTGCGCCGGCCGCCTCAATCATCGGACCGATCGCTTTAGAGCGATCACTTCTACGCACAGAAATCATACCTGTTTTCTGTGCAATCCAGCCAAAAATAGGAATGTACATCAACTCACGCTTCATAATAAAAGCGACATTATGAATGGCGACACCAAGCCCAATAGTCTCCCACGCAGATTGGTGCTTTGAAGCGAGTATACAGCCCCCTTTTGGAACATTTTCAAGGCCCCTGAATTCATAAGTAGACCCCGTGGTCCATTTCCAATGAAATAAAACGGCATGCATCCAAGCCACGGCATAAGACCATGCAATGGACTTAGGCAGAAACAGAACGACAGGAGATACCAAAGCAAACAGAATAAAATTCAGATAAAAGACAATCTGGAAAAGAAGCGAGCGCAAAAAAATCATCTCTGATCCCGAATAATCAGCGTTACAAAAGGTCTGTATGGTCTAATGGCTGTTGAATAAGCACACAAGCCCAAAACCTTCCCAAACTCTTCAGTGCCCAGCACTACCACGAAGTGGGCTCACTTTTTCGTTCTTCTTCTCAGTCGACAAATGCACACTTTCATCAAAACGGCGCAGCGGCATTGTCGGCCATGGCTTACCTGTCCATGCATTCACATAATCACGGCCACTGACAAATATAAGCTTAGCATATTCCCGCAACATATCCCGTATACGAGAGTAATCTCGCCACCAGTTATTGCCGCTAGGAACATTGACGGGTGCCGCTATGAATTCCACACCCTGCATAGCATGGTCTAATTCCTTTAAAGCCCGCGGCATATGAAAAGCGCCAGTTACAACGACAAGGTCTTTTACATTAAACTGCTCGGCCCATTTTTTGGTAGCAAGCGCATTGCCTATTGTGTCCCGCGCCATCCAATCGATTTCGATACAACACTCAAACAGCGCTTCATCAATATTGAATATATTTTTCAATGAGTCTTGCGTCAAAACGCTATTAACCCCAGTCAAAAGCAACCGCTCCGCTGTGCCTTCAGATAAAAGCTTCATCGCTGCATGGATTCGATTTTCACCACCGGTGAGAACAACAATCCCATCAGCTTTATCAACTATCGGGGCTGTGGGTGTGGTTACCATATGCGCATAACGCACCAAACCACCCAATTGAAGGCCAGCAATAATAAAACCACACAGCAGAACAAACGACCAACAACGGCTGCCTATTCGGCGCATGCGGGAACGGCCTGCAATAATACCATTAGTCGGCTTCTCAGATGTCTCTGGATATATCACCAGATCTGCATCTTCTTTTTTGATCTCGTCTACCATTCTAAAAAAGCTAACCTGCTATAACGGCCTATAATAATTCCGCTTGTACTATGACATTTTGGCCAAATATCGAAAAACTGCAATGCGTGAGGTTAATCCAGTCAGCGCAGCGATCACAATAATTAACAAAAAAGCGCCCAAATAACCCAATAAGCCAATTTGAAACCGTCCAAACAGGGCAGCCAATTGATCTGCTTCAAGTGCCTTAGAGGATAAGGACGACCAAAAATTCAATGCCAGCAAACATAAAATAGCACCGCCCCCACCCATAAACGCCCCTTTTAAACCCAGTAATAAAAAGCGCCGTTGAAATTCAGAGGCAATAAAATCATCACGGCCACCCACAAAATGGAGGACTTCCAGCACATCATGATTACTTGTCATCGCACCATGGGTGGCGAAAGTGACACTCAAAATCATGGCCGTCAGCATCAGGCCCATGATAATGAACCCCAAAAGAACCGCCGTATTTGCAACGCTACCTAATCTATCAAGCCATAGCCGATGATCGTCGAGGGTAGCGCCAGGCACACTTGTCGTCAGTCTTTCGGCCAAGCCTTCAAGGTTAGCGCCTCTTTGCGGGTCCAACTCCAAAATCAACATTCTAGGGACAGGCAATTCGCTCAAATCAAAATCACGACCAAGCCATGGCTCTAAGAGTTTTTTTGACCATTCATCATCTACGTTAGACACACGCGCGATGCCAGGCGTGTTTTCAGCCAAGGCAATTGCCTTAGTTATTTCTTCACTTAAAGACACCCCTTCAATCGGCCTGATTTGTATCGTAACCTCGCTTGAAATATCACTCTGCCAATCTGACGCCTGCTGCCAGACGATCATCACCGTTGCAAAAGTAAGACAAGTGAGAAAGCTCATAATCGCGACGACAATAATAAGGGTTTGGCTAGAGACAGACCGTTCAGGCACAATCGGATTGCCAAGATTGCGTTTACCGAAAGAAGAAAACATAAAATCGCGCAGTATCGATGCGCCTTTTTGAAAGGCTGACGGTTGCATAGCCTTTGTATTTTTTCTGCGTTTTTTATTGCTCTTTTTATTCATAAATGACCAACCGTCCCTCATCCAGAACAAGACGCCGTGCATCAAATTGATCCATTAAATTGATATCATGCGACGCAATAACGACCGAAGTACCCGATCTATGTAGCTCTTGAAACAAGCGCAACAGCCTTTTGGCAAGCGGTGGATCAACATTACCCGTCGGCTCATCTGCCAAGAGCAGTTTTGGTTGGGCAATAAGCGCTCGCGCAATGGCAGCGCGCTGTTTTTCTCCTCCAGAAAGTATGGGTGGGAAAACATCCATTCTCTCCCCAAGACCAACCCATTCAAGCAGCTCCCTTACATCCGGCCCATAAGTTGCTTCATCTTGGCCAGCAACCCGCAGCGGCAACGCCACATTTTCAAAAGTCGTCAAATGATCAAGTAGACGAAATTCCTGAAACACAATCCCAATTTTACGCCTCACATCTAGTAAATCTGCTTTGGTAAAGGTCGCCGGATCCTGATCGAACACCTTAATCAAACCGCGAGATGGTCGCCGTGACAAAAACAGTAACTTCAGCAATGAGGTTTTACCTGCACCAGATGGTCCCGTTAAAAACTGAAATGAATTATCAGGTATTTGAAAAGTTAGGTCGCGCAAAATTTCTGGCCCTAAGCCATACCGAAGTCCGACATTTTCAAATTCAACCATTGTCAAAGTTAATTACCGCGCGGGTTAAGTCTTGTTGATGAAACCATTTTTGAGGCACATTTTCCATGTTTGAGGCGGCTATATTAAGAACTTGTTAACCATAAACGTTGAACAAATGATATAACAACCCGGATTTCATCATGCCAAAAATCACTTGCCCATCATGTTCCACATCTTACGAATTACCCGACGGATCAATTGATTCAAAAGGCCGTAAGGTAAAATGCGCCTCATGTGGGAGCAAATGGTTAGCCAAACCAGAAACTATTGAAGTGAAAGACCCCCTACTTGATTCTATTTCCACGGGGCAAGAAGACATTAACCCGGCAGATGAGTGGTCCTTAAATCAAAACACGCCTATTGATGCCGATTTCGAAGATGTTGATGGCAGCGATGTATCGCTGCATATGCCAACAGAAATTGAAGAATTACCCCGTCAGCGCTCAAGACCCATCAATCCATTGATGCGCAGCAGCATTGACAAAAACAAACAAACAAAAGTCAATCGCTATGAAATAAGCGAGCAAAACAGAGTAAAACGCAATGCCTTTTTGCGCCCGCTATCATTTGTTGCAAGCTTAGCATTTGTCGCAGGCATTATTCATATGCGCGAACCAATTGTGCGCATCGCGCCAGATCTTGCAAGCCTCTATAGTACAGTCGGGTTTGACGTCAATCTGCGAGGTTTTGAAATTCTCAATATTCGTTCAGAACGCGTTATTGAAAACACCGGTCCAGTCCTGATCGTCACAGGTGAAATTAAAAACCTGAGAAATGTAATCGCACCAGCCCCAAAATTACGATTTGGATTGAAAAGTAATACCAATGAAGAGATTTATGCATGGGACCACGATTTGTCGGTACCAACAATTGTACCTCGCGGTACGACGCGATTCCAAAGCAGATTGCCCGCACCACCACACCTTGGCCGAAATATTTCAGTACAATTCACAGACAGTTAAACGAAATATTTATTATAAATGAACCCAGCGGTATTTTTTTACCTGATCACAAGTCTCTTATGTTTAGATTGACATAGAGTAGAGATAAGGAAGCATCAGTTATGGCCAAAATATTAATCGCCGAAGATGACGAAGCAGTACGCACATTTGTTTCACGGGCGCTCATGATTGACGGACATGAAATCACCACAGCAGAAGATGGCACAGATGCACTGAGCGTCTTATCGCATGACGACAAGTTTGATCTTCTTTTATCTGATATAAAAATGCCTATAATGGACGGGATAGCGCTAGCTCTTAATGTTGCGCGCGACCATCCGCATATAACCATTCTCTTGATGACAGGCTATGCTGACCAGCGTGAACGCGCTGATGGTCTCGATAAAATCGTTGATGATGTTGTATTAAAGCCGTTTTCCCTCGCCCAAATTCGCAAAGCCGTAAGCGATACGCTGGAAAAAATTACTCACGCCGCTTAACTCAAAAACTCACTCGCTTTGTAGAAGGCGTTCAAGATACTCAAGTTCTATCTGAGGTCTAAGCGTTTCACCAAGGCGCTCGCGAATTGCATCCAATATTTCGCGCGCTCGCTGCGTATCAATTTCATCAGGCACTTCCACATCATCCCCAAAGTCAGAACTTCTACGCCCGTCGCGTCGACCAAGAGGGTCTGTCCCGCGATTTCCACCTGCAATAGATTGATCGCCCTCGCCTTGCCCTTCTCCTGCCATTTGTTCAGCTAATGCCCGTGCACCTGCCCGCAATTCATTCAGTGCCTGAGATTGGTCTTCACCGGCGCCACCAAGGTCTCCTTCTCCAAGTTGCCCTGCTGCACCGCGCATCGAGCGCTCCGCCTCACCCAGCTGCCCGCTTGGGTCATGCGGTCCTGGCCCAAGACCATCCATGAAACGTTGCAGCTGATCTGCAAGCGCGCTTTGCCCTTGTTCAAGACTCTGCCCATTTTGACTTTGCTGGCCTTGTTGACCTTGCCCCGGTGATGGTCTGCCATCCTGCCCAAACTGCTGGCCAGGCTGCTGACCAGGCTGTTGGCCTCGTTGCTGACCCCTTTGGCCTTGCTGCGATTGTCCGGGTTGCTCGCCTTGTTGATTACCTGGGCCTTCTTGCTGTTCACGATAGGTCTGATCCAACAATTGCTGCTGACGACGTATCATTTCACCAAGCTCATTCAGCGCTTGTTGCTCTTGACTTTCGCCTTGCTGCCGTTGCTGGTTTTGCGCTTGCAGGTTTTCCATCATCTGCTGTAGTTCAGACAAAAGCTGCTCAGCCGCATCCCGCGATCCCGTTTGCGCTAGTTCTTGAATACGGTCCAGCATTTCTTGAAGATCTTGCGGGTCTAGGGTTTGTGAAGGATCAGTTGGCTGCTGGTTTTGCGCCGTATCACTATTGCGCTGCGCTTGTTCCGACAAGGCTTGCATGAATTCATTCATTGCTTCGCGAGCATCTTCCAATAAACGGGCAAGCTCTTCTTCTGAAGCGCCATCCCTTATACCTTCACGCAAAGCCTCAAGCGCCTCACGCAATGCGCGTTCAGCATCTGAAAGATCACCATCTTCCAGACCAACAGCCAAGTCCCATAAGTCATCAACAACTTTGCGCAAAGCATCATCATTACGCGCATCCAAAAGGCCTCTTTGAATCGAGGCAAGTGTTATGAGCGCAGCGTAATCATCATTAAACTGTTCTGGTCTGACTGTTAAAACATCAATCACATCAACCAACTGATTGGCATAATTTCCATCCATAGCCAGACTTCGGCGTTGCTCGATGAGCGCGCGAGAAAGTGGATTGAAAAATCGCCGAGACGGCAAGGATAAAGTTAAAACCTCACTCAACCCCTCCTGTCCAGCCGCATCAACAGCCCGCAGTGTCATGGCAACTTCTGCACCTGCCCACGGGTGATCTGTCAGCGATCGCACTGTTTTAGACGTTCCATCTTTCGCTTGGTCCCGACGCAATGATAAAGGAAATTGCGGCGCCTCATAAAGAGGACGAGCTGTATCAGCAACCCCAGCACCTATAGGCTCAATCACAACATCAGCTTGCGTTATACCGTAATCATCTTTCATTGTTGCTAAGATTTGCAAAGCGCCCGATCGCTGCACTTCGGGATCATCAATGAAAGCAATAATCGGGGGGCTGTCGGGCAAGACATCAAAAGCCCAGCTACGGCTCAGCTCCGCCTTACCAACCGTGATGGTGCCGCTTTCATCAAGCTTAAACTCATAATCCGTTTGATTACTATTGCTCGTTGGATTTTCTGCCTGATTCAATTTTTGGGCAGCAATTGCAATAGGTCCAGTCACTGAACCAGAAGCTGCTTCACCAGAAAAAGTAACCACTGTGGCGTCCGCATTCACGCTGCGGATTTTTAAAAGACTACCAGCTGGCACCACAACAGAGCCAACCTCAAATTCGGCGTCTTCTTTCGTGAGAAAAATTGGTGGCTTGCCAGTATATCGCGGCGGCGTCACCCACGCATCAAGACGGGCAACAACAGTTGCTTTCCCTATCGAAAAATCAAAACCATCTGTCAGGCGCTGCAATCGATCTGGGCCTGCCACATTAAACCCTATGAAGGTCGCTAAAATAAGCACTGCACGCGAAGCGAAAGGATCCAACCTTTGAGTAAGTGGCTGTGGCCAACCGGCTTTTAGTTTCGACAATCCCTCGGCTATACGTTGTTGATGAGCGCGCCATAAAGTGCTTTGTGGCGATGAAGGATCTGCTGTTTCGCCAACAGGCAAATCGAGTGAAGCAGTCAATGGCCGGTGGGAAACACCCGACACCATCTCAACGCGCGCAATTGTCTCATCAACCTTTGGCAATGTAAGGCGCGAGGCCCGCGATAGCGTCAATAAAATAGCGATTGCAAACAAACCAAGCGCAATCACTTTCAGCCAAACCGGCATGAATGACCAAACACCAAACCATGACGCGCAGGCATAAACCATCGCAATCATCAAAAGTGAAAAGAGCGCGGGCCAAATCCGTTCCCAAAACAATATCAATTTTGCACGGCGCAAAACACTTTTGATCCGTGAAAAACCGTTACGTGTAAGAGAGTGAGATTTCTCCATGAGATCCAATCATAAACCGTGAACTGCCGATATAGGCCTTCAGCACCCAAATAGAGCGGCAATGAGCTTAATATATGACCATATCGATCAATGTCGATATCTTAAACAACCGATTCGCTCACAAAACCGGCATTGCACAAGTAATTCAAATACGATTGTATTCATCAAAGCCTAAGGCTAGGACCACTTAATTAGCATAAATCAGTAATCTGGCCAGTAAAATGAGCTATTTAAACGAAAGACACCCGCATGAGCACTTTATCCAATTTTCCAATCACAAAAAAATGGCCACCCAAAGACCCAACCATTATTCAGCTTTATTCATTGACCACTCCAAATGGCGTAAAGATCTCGATTGCTTTGGAAGAAATGGGGCTACCCTATGAGGCTCATACCGTTTCCTTTGGCACAAATGATCAAATGACACCGGAATTTTTGTCCCTTAATCCAAACAATAAAATTCCGGCCATCATCGACCCCAATGGACCAAACGGCAAACCTTTGCCGCTGTTCGAAAGCGGTGCGATTTTACTTTATCTGGCTGAAAAAACAGGTAAATTTATCCCGACAGACCCGTCACAACGCTATGAATGCATTCAATGGATGCTGTTTCAGATCGGTGGTGTTGGCCCGATGTTCGGTCAATTTGGGCATTTTTATAAATATGCTGCAGATAAAGTGAACGACCCCTATCCACAAGAGCGCTATCTCAATGAAAGCAAACGGCTACTCAATGTCTTGAACCAACGCCTCGAAGGGCGCACTTACATTATGGGCAATGATTATACAATCGCCGATATTGCTATCTTCCCGTGGGTTAATGCATTGGATGCAAGCTATGGGGCCGCCGATTTAATCGGCTTGAATGACTATCCAAATGTCACGGCATATCTTGCCCGCTGCATGGCGCGTCCTGCCGTTGGAAAAGGAATGGTCAATCCACCTAGATAAGTTTTAAAACCAGTCTGGAACGCTATCCATTGCAATAATATCGTCCGCGCTCAGGCGGGGGCGAATAATATGGTATTGATCGCCCTTCACCATGACCTCTGGCACTAAGGCCCGTGTGTTATAGGTACCAGCTTGCACAGCGCCATAAGCACCAGCCGACATAACCGCATAAAGATCACCTGATTCAGGTTTCACCATTTTGCGATCAAGCGCCATATAATCACCCGTCTCACAAACAGGCCCAACCACATCGGCGGTTATCCAGTCTTTAGACTCAATTGCTTCATTCACGGGCAACACATCGTGATGTGCTTCATACAGTGTCGGGCGCACCAGATCATTCATGGCTGTATCACCAATGATGAAAGTTTTACGCTCACCTTCTTTCACATAAATCACTTCACCAACCAGAATGCCTGAATTTCCAGCAATCAGCCGACCAGGCTCAAAAATCACCTGACAATCAAGATCATCCACATGACGACGCACCACTTTAGCGTAAGCGAGCGGGTCTGGCGGTGGGGTATTGTCTGCTTTGTAAGGAATACCAAGCCCACCCCCCACATCAACATGGTCAATCACATGGCCTTGCCCTCGCAGGGTTTTAATGAGGCCACTTAGAAGCGAAAAAGCATCGTCAAAGGGCTGAAGATCAGTAATCTGACTGCCAATGTGCATATCGATGCCTGTGGCTTTCACACCGGGCAGACGTGCGGCCTCAGCATAAATCCGTTCAGCGTCTTGCCACGGAATACCAAATTTATTTTCCGATTTTCCTGTTGCAATTTTCGCATGCGTTTTTGCGTCCACATCAGGATTGATGCGAAAAGACACATGCGCTTCTTTGCCAAGATCGGTTGCAACCTTGCTCAACAGATGAAGTTCGGGCACCGATTCCACATTGATGCATAAAATACCCGCATCAATGGCCGCCCGTAGTTCCTCAGCTTTTTTGCCAACGCCAGAAAACATGATCTTCTCAGGCGGTATACCAGCCATAAGCGCGCGTTTCAGTTCTCCACCAGAGACAACATCAGCCCCGCAACCTAGCCGCGCTAGCGTCGTTAATACTGCCTGATTAGAATTCGCTTTCATCGCATAGCAGACGACCGTATCAATGCCCTCAAAAGCATCCTTGAAAACACGATAATGGCGCTCAAAAGTAGCACTTGAATAGCAATAAAAGGGAGTCCCCACCCTAGCCGCAATTTCTGGCAAAGGCACGTCTTCAGCGTGGAGAACGCCATTTTTATAAGCAAAGTGATGCATGGTTTTGGTCTTTAAAGAAGAAAATCAAGAAGAAAGGAACGCTGAGGTTTTGTCTTGGCCACCGGCTCCAACCCATCGATATTGCCATCCAGCGTTTCTGTGGTTTGCGGTGATGCAACTCTGACTTCTTCAGATTTAGCCGCCGGAGGTTTTAAATCAGAAAGGCTTGGCTTGCGCCCACACCCAACAAGCGCCACGCTAATACCAGCGCAGATTATCAGGGCCAGTCCAGATTTTGAAACCAAATGCGTCATTCCATGCCTTTCTTTAATTTGCTTTTAATCGGCCTTTTATGCGCCAGCGTCAAGATGTTTGCGCCAACGTGCGGCCTGCTCGACCACATTGCTTGGCGACGTACCACCATAAGCCTTGCGACTCGCCACAGATTTTTTAACCGACAAAACATCAAAAATTCCATCGTTAATCCGCGCCTCAACCCCTTGCATGTCAGCCAAGGACAAAGCATCAAGCGTCAGACCCTTCGCTTCCGCAAGGGCAACAATAGCACCGGTCACATGATGCGCATCACGAAAGGGCATACCAAGCTCACGCACCAGCCAGTCGGCCAGATCCGTTGCCGTGGAAAACCCATGACCGGCAGCAGCCGCTAGTTTATCAAGATTCGGTGTTAAATCACGCACCATGCCTGTCATCGCGGCAATGACCAGCGACAAATTCTCAAGCGCATCAAATGTCTGCTCTTTATCTTCCTGCATGTCTTTTGAATAGGCAAGCGGCAAGCCTTTCATAACAATCAAAAGCGCATTCAGCGCCCCGACAATCCGCCCAGCCTTTGCCCGCACAAGCTCTGCCGCATCAGGATTACGCTTTTGCGGCATGATAGATGAACCAGTTGAAAAGGCATCAGACAAGGACACAAAACCAAATTGCGCCGAACACCAAATCACAAGTTCTTCTGCAAAGCGCGACAAATGAACAGAACAAATGGCAGCACCACTCAAGGCTTCCAAAGCAAAATCACGATCTGATACACCATCAAGCGAATTGGCGGATGGGCGATCAAAGCCTAATGCTTTGGCTGTCATATGACGATCAATAGGAAAAGGCGTGCCTGCAAGGGCCGCAGACCCCAATGGACATTCATTCAGCCGCGCTCGTGCATCGCTAAACCGGCCTCTATCGCGAGAAATCATTTCCACATAGGCCATCATATGATGACCCAGTGTAACAGGTTGCGCAGTCTGTAAATGGGTGAAGCCAGGCATCACCGCATCGGCGTTCTTTTCTGCCACTTCGACAAAGGCAAGCTGCAAACCAGCAAGCTGCTCATCCAAAGTGTCCAAGGTATCACGCACCCACAGCTTAAAATCTGTCGCGACTTGATCATTGCGCGAGCGGGCTGTGTGCAATCTACCAGCAGCATCCCCGATCAATTCACGCAGTCTCGCCTCAATATTCATATGAATATCTTCAAGCGCACGAGAGAATTGAAATTCACCATTGGCAATTTCTAACGCAATTGTGTCTAGCCCTTTATTGATTATTTCGCCATCATCACTGGTAATAATCCCACAAGCGACCAACATGGCACAATGAGCTTTTGAACCGGTGATATCTTGAGATGCCAGCTTTTGGTCAAAATCAATCGATGCGTTGATTTCTTCCATAATAGCGTCAGGGCCTTTGGCAAAGCGCCCGCCCCACATCTTGTTGCCTGATTTGTTTTGTGTCATGTGCGGTCTCAATAGAAGTTCGAATTATTTTATACTAAGGATGAAATTATGTCTGATGCGCCCAAAAAGTCTGGTCTATTCATTGCAATTGCCGCCCTTGCCATGGGCGTTATAGCCGGTGCGATCACGGTATACTGGACTGCTGGCCAGTCTGGCAATGGGCAAGAAGAGACAAATATAGCACAAGCCGCTGCAGCCTGCACCATGACAGATGCCACAAAGGCTTCAATGGACGCTGCAGCAATCGGCGATTTGGCAGCAATGCGCATTGCCAAGAAGCCTATTCCTCTCGCCCATATAGGCTTTAAACTGCCAAATGACGAGGATATAACCTTTGGTGACTGGAAAGACAAAGTGGTGCTCTTGAACATTTGGGCCACATGGTGCGGACCATGCCGGGAAGAAATGCCGGATCTTGCCAAATTACAAGAAGAATATGGTGGCGACACATTCGAGGTGCTGGCACTTAACGTCGATCGAAATGGTGGCGTTAAGCCTCAACAGTTCCTAGAATCAATTAAAGCCACAGCATTGGGTCTTTATCTTGATCCGAAAAATAAAACTTTTCAGGACTTGCGGTCAAAAGGACTGGTTTTCGGCCTGCCAACAACCATGATTTTAGACGCTCACGGCTGTGTGCAAGGTGTTTTATCAGGCATTGCTCATTGGAACTCGGATGATGCTAGAAACCTTATTGAGGTATCAATAAAAGAGCTTGGTGCAAAAACCTAGCGGCAAGAATAGGCGCTCACGCCCACTCACATGACCATCTATACAGATCGATCCACAGCACCGCCGGTGCCGTCAAGCGTTGGCGGCACGGAAAGATTGGACGCAGCCTCATCAAGGCTCGACTGACTTTGCTGTAATGATTGAAGAATCCCGACCGCCGCCTGCTGATCAATCTCTAAAACCCGCGCCGCAACAGCCGATGTAGCTTCAACCGTATTGCTTGCAGCAATAAAATTTGCGACGGCATCAACTGATATAGACGACATGATTAAACTCCATACTAGACATATATACTGCCATAGACATCTTAAAATAGTTTAAGAAAAATAGATCAAATACGAGCCGTTATCATAACCACTCGAACACCAAACGGCGGCCCCTTTGTATTGGAACTTTGATAAAGCCTTCAAACCGATCGATTAACGGTTGCGCCTGTTCCATCGAGAGTGGGTGTTGGCGGTTGTGGAGGCGGCGCAATTTGCGAGGCAAGCTGCTGAAGATTTTGCTGGCCTTGCTCCAAAATTCCGACAACTAATTCCGCAGTTTGCAAGCTCGATGCAAGAGCGATACTTGAGGAAGCGGTACTAACAGCAGGGATAGACATAATAATACTCCATACAATATAAGTAGTAGTATCTGTGATGAAGATTAAAAATGGATAAACCGTCTCCCTGAGGGCAAAATCCTGTGCTTATCGCGGTTTAAAACCGGTAATAGCCAGCGGGTTATCAAGCAAAACATCTTTATCCGCCATGTCTATTTGCGGAACACCGCAAAACCCATCATAAAGCCGTTTGACAAAATCTTCATTCAATCCATTCGTGATAAAGACCAAACGCGATTGCTGGTTATCATCCGGCCATTGATCAAGCACTTTTGGCGGATGAAAAATATTTTGCACCCCATGCAATAATACTGGTTTATCTGGATGCTCCCTCACATGAACCAGCCCTTTCATCCGCAAAAGCTGCGGCCCATGCGCTGAGGCTAAGAGATCAAGAAATGCAGTGAGAGCCGCCTTTTCAATTGGATGATCGCGGAAAATAGTAAAAGTCTTGATACCTTCGCCGTGGCCCGCATGATGGGAATGGCCCTTTTTACTCGGTGTTACTTCCTGCGCTATTTGTTGCGCAAATGAAGAATCCCCTTCATCGAAAAGACCATCAAACAAGGCATCAAACTGATCACGAATTATAGCTGTTGGATTGAGGGCCCGAAGACGGCTCTTCAAGTCATCAGGGATCATACCCCCCACAAGATCACACTTAGCAACAAGCATCCGGTCAGCAACGGCCACCTGTGTCACAGCCACGTCATGAGTGCCAAGCGTCTCAAGGCCATTCACAGCATCGACCACGCTCACAACACCACTAAGATGCAATTGATCGTGCAAGACAGGATGCGCCATAACAGCCTTCATAACAGGTACAGGATCAGCAAGACCGGTCGTTTCAATCACAATTGCCTTCAAGGGATCGCGATTGATGTCCTCTTGTGATTGTCGCTCAAAAAGGCGCTCAAGAGTTTCAATCAACTCACCCCGAATTGTGCAGCAAATACAGCCTGACGACAGCTCAACAATACTGTCATCACTGCTTTCTATCAAAAGATGGTCCAGCGATACATCACCAAACTCATTAATAATCACAGCAGCATTGGCCATGGCTGGGTCTTGTAAAAGATGATTCAATAATGTGGTTTTTCCTGCGCCTAGAAAGCCGGTGACTATAACAACAGGGACCGACATAACAAGGTTATCGCACTGGATTGGGGCGAGGCAAAAGCGCGCCGCCAACATCAACACCGCCCGCATTCAAGGCGCGTGATTTAGAAGAGGCAATAACCCCAGTTCCGGTCACCACATCTGGTTTCTCTGTCTCTACAAGAAGACTACCGTTTCTTGCAGGCGCAGATGCGCCAACACCATTATTTGCATTAGCAAAGGCACTGGCGCTGGCTGGCACAGATGCCGCTGACAAACTCGTTGGTTTTTGTTTTGGTTTTGGAATATTAGTTAAAGCAACAGAAGAGCTAGAATCTAATAGATTACTCTCTCCAACCGCTTCTGCCTTTTGCCTTTTGGCTGCTTTTGCACTTTGTTTGATCGTGTATCTTGCGTTGACAACACGCTGCCCTGATCCTGTACGCACTCGCAAAATGTCGCGTGACTGGCGCGGTTGCAAAATATGAGAGCGGTATTTCCGCCCCTTTGGAGCATGAACTAGGGCACCTTGGGGGTGAGTTGCATCACCAAGATTACGGCCAAAATTCTTGCGTTGTGGCGAGACATATTTATCCCGCGCAAAAATACCTTTCTTTGGCTTTGGCGGCGGCGTAATTAGTTGGTATGAGCGAATTTTACTATTTCCACCGCAAATCACAGGCCGCATATTAACGGGAGTCGTCCGTGTGGGCCGAGGATTATAGCGATCTACACGTTTGCCAATTTTCCTAGCTTTACCGGAAAATGCATGCTCTAGAAGCAATGCTGCTTTTTCTGTCCGGTCAATTGTCGAAGGTTCTCCCAATAGCACTGCAAGATATTGCTTCCTACCGCGTTTTGCTGATGCCACCATATTGAGACCAGAGGCACAAATAAAACCTGTCTTCATACCGCTGGCACCGCGATAATGCTCTAAAAGAAGATTATACGAACGCAATACTTTATCGCCACTGCGAATAGCCGGTATATCGAATAGAGGCAAAAGTTCAGGAAAGTTTTTGTGAATAGCAAGACCAAGCAACGCCATATCCCGAGCCGTTACATACTGACCTTTTGACGGCAGACCGTGAGGATTGGTAAAGCGACTACCACTCATTCCCAAGCGTTGTGCCGTTTTGTTCATCTGCGCCACAAAAGCAGATTGAGAACCGGACACACGTTCCGCAATAGCGCCAGCAATATCATTCGCTGATTTTACGATCAGCATAGGCAAAGCGTTTTCTATTGTGACTTTTGTGCCAGGCTTAAAGCCCATTTTGCTTGGTTGGACACGCGCCGCCGTCTTCGACATGGTCAATGTGGAGGTTAAAGACAGTCTGCCCGCCTGCACAGCCTCCGCCACAACATAAAGCGTCATCAATTTTGTAATTGAGGCCGGATACCAAGGATCAGTTGGTCGATCAGCGGCGATAACTTCTCCATTTTTTATATCAACCAGAATGAACGGCCCCGCAAAAGCAGATGCCACAAAAAAGAAACCAGCGAAAAGAGTGATTGCCCATATCTTGAAAACAGAAAACATCCAGCAAAAAAGCCTTTGGTAAGTGGTCGTTTAGGGTTTTAGGCGATACTGATCGAAACTTCGTCGAATCAATGGCCGTCGATTGAAGTTAGTAACATTGAACATTGGTGCGGATAATAAACAAGATGACGCTATACAGCCAGTACAGGAAGCATTTTTATCATAACGATAGAGTGATGCGAAAATTACCATGGGAAAAGCTAGTTACTTTACTCATTGCCTGCGTGTTTTCACTTTCAATAACAACAGCTGCCCGCTCTTCTGAACGCACCTATCAGCTCAGCACAGGCATATCAAGTGGTGATTTTTATCCAATCGGCATCGCTTTAAAAACACTCTTGACCCTCAAAAGATCAAAAAAACAAAATATTATACTCGACGTACACCAATCAGAAGGCGCTCAGGCAAACCTGATTGCCCTTTTGGAAGGTAAAGCCGATATTGCTTTCGTTGATGCTTCCACAATACTTGCTGCCTTTACGAAAAAGCCTCCTTTCGACAAATTCACTAATATTGGCGAACTTCAGGCCCTCGCATCACTATGGCCTGATATTGCTCATTTCATTATCCAAGAGCCACAGGTAAGCAGTGGCGATGTTGGTGACTTTCGAAATTTGATCGGTGAGAACATCTCTATTGGTTCCCAAACAACTGCTTCTGCCTTCGCAGCGCGTGAGCTGTTTAACAAGACCGGTATCTATCACGATAAGATGTTTCGCATGTCAGACTATGGCATCTATCGGACCACAGAGGCTTTCATTGACGGAACGTTGAGTGGCGCAGCATTATTCACCCATCAAGCCAACAAAAATATAGCCCGCATTTTGGCAGAGCCAAACAACAATTCCACACTGCTCCATATTAGCAACAAACATTTAAAAGCTATCAATGAGACACAGATCCCCATCTGGCAACGCCATATTATAGAAGCAAATACATATAAAAATCAGCTGAACCCGATCAACAGTATTTCTCAGGCCAATTTTTTGGTGGTTCGCCAAAACTTCAATAAGAAAGATGCTTACACAATCACAAAAACGCTTTTCGAAAATTTGACATTCGTGCAGGCGCTTCATGATGCAGCAAAAGAACTTCATCGAGACGCCTCTACAGAAGAAATGCTCTTGCCGCTTCATGTAGGTGCAAAGCGATATTTCGTTGAAACAGAAAAATGTAGAGGTATTTTCTGCCTATTTAACTCATACTAAGAACACAAAGACAAACTTATTATAATGCGGATCACAAAGGCCAATCACAAAGCCTTTACAAAGTTTGATAATATTCTGTGCTATGAATTGGGCAAAAAGTAATATCTAACAAGCATGCTGCGGTATCAACTACGCCAAAACTAGATCATCACTGACGGATAGGATTTTCTCTTGGTTGCTTTCCAAACCCATAAAAGCAAAAATACTGCCAAAAAGGCATTTGCCCGTAAAGTGTCTCTTTTGGGAACAATCAGTGCAGCAATGATTTTGGCTGGCTGCTTCGGCGCAGAATTTGAAAAGCATGAAGCGCCCATTACATCCTCGCTCATTAAAGAAATGGCTAGAATCAACGTCGACAAGCGTGATGCAATTTTTATACGTATTTTCAAAAAAGAAGCAGAACTTGAAGTTTGGAAAAAAACATCAAATGGACGATATGCCCTTTTGAAAACCTATGAAATTTGTGCGTGGTCAGGTGAGCTTGGACCAAAATTTAAAGAAGGCGACAGGCAGGCTCCTGAAGGATTCTACAAAGTATCACCAGCTCAGATGAACCCGAATTCATCATTCCATTTATCATTCAATCTTGGGTTTCCCAATTCTTATGATAAATCACATGAGCGCACTGGCTCATTCTTAATGGTTCATGGCGCCTGCTCATCTGCTGGTTGTTATTCTATGGAAGATGAACAGATTGAAGAAATTTATGCCTTAGCGCGCGAAGCATTTCTTGGCGGACAAGAAAAATTTCAAGTTCATGCCTTCCCTTTCCGCATGACGGCTGAAAACATGGCCTTATTCCGTGACAATGAATTTATGCCTTTCTGGCGCACCCTCAAAGTTGGCTATGAACATTTTGAACTCACCAAGGTCGCCCCAAAGGTAGATGCGTGTAACCGAGGTTATATTTTTAACGCTGTAGAGACTGACGGCGGCAGCTTCAATGCAAATAACGAATGCCCCGCCTATGAAGTTCCATCAAGATTAGCAGCAGCCGTTGATCTGGAAATTAAAAAAGATCGTGCACAAGAAGAAGCTATTGCAGCACAGTGGACAACACCCAGAGATCGCAAACACACGGAACTGCTCACCAAATTGAAAATCGAGAAAGAACGAGTCGGCAAATTTGAAGACAGAGGCCTTGCTTATTCTTCACATCAAAAGCGGCGCATTCTAGAGATACAAGCAGCCCTTGTTAAACTTGGTTATACACCAGATGGATCCTTACCGGATGCAGCCGCACCAAGTGTAACGACTATTGAACCTGTTTCACCGGCACAACAAATCACGCCTAACCTGCCAATACAGCGCCCACTCGCTCCAACAAACGCAGCCGCGGCCGAACAAACGGGAAAAGTTAAGTCAGGCGCGTAGAGATCCGCGACCATAATAACTCAACAAAAACGCATCCTGTTACCAACAAAATAGCAAGTCCCTGCAACAGGGTCGGATGATCTGATAAAAACAAAATAGCCAAAAAAGCAGCGACCACCGGTTTCAAAAAAAACAAATAAGAAGCGCGTGTGATATCGGGCGCGGCCGCCAATCCTCCAAACCATAAAATTTGAGTAATTGTGGTATTCCACAACCCTAGAACCAAAATCCACCATCCCGGGTTTACATATACGGTCGCCTCACTGCTGCTTCTATCGAATAGCGTTGCAGGATTAACCCAGACTCCCCAAAAAGAGCCAACCGCCACCCAAAGCCCAACAGCACCGATAGCAAGTGATATAGCGGTCGTGGGCAAGGCACCGTGTTTGGCAATTATCGGTTTCACTAAAACGGAATAAGCAGATCCCGCGGCCGCACAAAAAACGGCAAGGCCGACACCAAACAGTGACTGACTATCGCCAGTAAGTTCCGCCAGATAACCATCAGTAATCATCACAATAATGCCAGCAACCGCTAGGCAACCGGTCACAATTTTAACCCATGTAATCCGCTCACCATTGATCGCAAGGTTAGAAAGGCCAACAAAAATTGGGATGGTTGTTACAACAGTTGCCACTTGAATGACGGAAGCAAAATCAAGGGCCCAGTGAAAGGCGAGATAGGTTGCCGAGACACCTATCAACGAGAGAAGAATAAAATAAAGCCCTCCGTCTCTTAAAGGGGCTAGCAAATTGCGCGATGAAGGGATTAAAAGCGCCCACACCACAAGCCCAAAAGCACCAATAACATAACGCCAAACAGATAACTCAGGACCTGAAACGCCTGAAAGAACAGCAAAAAATTCTGATGATGCATGGCCGCAAACACCGATGAATGCAGCCAGATAAGCTGTTTTCGCCGAAATCCTCATGGCCGCTTAGCTTCAATTTCTTGGCCAAATTTTGCAAGCGCCCGCGCTAGTTTTTCTGGTCGTTCTTGAGGCAGCAAATGCCCTGCATCATGCCATTCTTCACAAGTAGCCTCAGGCAAAAGGTCAAAAAGTCTCTCCACTACGTCACGGTCAAGAAAAACACGGTCATGCAATCCCGTTATCACGTGAATTGGTAGAGCCAGTTTCTCATAGGGAATATCCCAGTCAGCGAGGGCTGCATGTTTCATGAGATTGGCGTGGCCGTGGCTTGGGGGTAATGGCTCATAATTGCCTTTTATAAATTGCGCGCGCACTGATTTTGCAAAATCAGGATTGACCAGCAGAGGAAACAAAGCATCCAAAAAAAGTGGCACACCACCGGCCTTCACAATCACCGGCATCGCATCATTGATCCATGAAATGCGGGGGCCTATTTCACGCAAAGTATTAAGGAGTACCAGCCCTTCACAATTCATCCCATCAAGATAAGCATGGGCAGCAAAAAGCCCTCCAATGGAAAGACCCACAACAATGGGGCGAACTGGCTGAACCGCATCTAGTAAATCTTTTAAATCACGCGCAATCAAATCAGGCGTCAACGCTACATCTTCACCGAAGGCTGAGTTGTCCTGTCCGCGAAAATTATAACTCAGCGTGCCAAAGCCATCCTCCCGCAAAGAAGGCCCGACAATAGCTTCCCATGCCTGCGTATTACCGGTGAGGGCATTAACAAAAACAAAGGTCACAGCTCCATCACGCGCAGGCCGCGTATGTTCATAATAAAGCGCATTGTGAGCATCTATATGATGAAGTGTCATGATATCTCCCTAAGAGATCATAAACACTTCATTTTAGGTTTGACGAGCAGAAACTTATGAAACGGCGCTAAAGCGCGCCATGACTCTCATCTATCCACGGCGCTAAAGCGCGCCATGACAATGTTTATACTTTTTGCCGGATCCACAGGGGCACAGTTCATTGCGGCCAATTTTCCCCCATGTCTCAGGGTCTTCCGGATCACGGTCTTCAGCGTTCACAACAGGCATAGTGACGATACCGGACGAATGGGCCGCATCTTGATTTACAGCGCCCTCGTCAAGTGATCCATGCTCATATTCCATCTCAGGCATATCATCATCTGATAATTCAGGTGCTTCACTCGCAAGCTCAACGCGCATCAATTGCCCTGTAACAGCCTGTCGTAGGGTTGCAAGCATGGTTTCAAACAAGGCGAATGATTCTTGTTTGTATTCTTGAAGCGGATCACGTTGACCATAACCACGCAGGCCAACGACCTGACGAAGATGTTCTAATGTAACCAAATGCTCGCGCCACAAATGATCCAGCGTCTGTAGAATGACTGCCTTTTCAATATGCCGCATGTTTTCTGTACCAATACGAACCGCACGAGAAGCAGCAGCCTCATCAGAGGCGACCTGCAAACGCTCGCGGATTTCCTCATCCGCAATACCTTCTTCTTGTGCCCATTCATCAATCGGCAAATCGAGACCAAGATAGGTATCAACCTCACCCTTCAGCTCATCCACCGACCATTGTTCTGCATAGGCCTTTTCAGGTATGTGCTTTGCCACCAAATCATTCACCACGTCGGTGCGCATTTCATCAACCGCATCCGCGAGGTCTTCATCACCCATCATTTCAACACGCTGCTCGAAGATCACCTTACGCTGATCATTCATCACATCATCATATTTCAATAGGTTCTTACGAATATCAAAGTTGCGCGCTTCAACCTTTTTCTGTGCTTGTTCGAGCGCTTTATTAATCCAAGGGTGAATGATCGCTTCACCTTCTTCAAGACCAAGCTTTACCAACATGCCATCCATCCGGTCAGATCCGAAAATTCGCATGAGGTCATCTTGTAAAGAGAGATAAAATTTAGAACGCCCCGGATCACCCTGACGCCCAGAGCGGCCACGCAACTGATTGTCAATGCGGCGGCTTTCGTGGCGTTCTGTCGCTAGAACATAAAGCCCACCGGCGGCCAGCGCCTCCGCTTTCAATTCCTCAATTTCACTCTCAATTTTAGCTATTTTCTTATCACGCTTAGAGCCTTCAGGCACATCAGCAAGCTCTTGCTCAATGCGCATGTCCAGATTGCCACCCAGCTTAATATCCGTACCGCGACCCGCCATATTTGTAGCAATCGTAACAGCACCCGGCACGCCGGCTTGAGCCACAATCTGCGCTTCTTGATCATGGTGACGCGCATTCAAAACGCTATAGCCTTCAACCCCTTTTTCTTTCAAAAGATCAGCAAGATATTCTGATTTCTCGATCGATGTTGTACCAACAAGAACGGGCTGTTTTTTTGCCTGACACGCTTTAATTTCTTCAACAATCGCATTGAATTTTTCATCCGCAGTGCGATAGACCTCATCGCTTTCATCAACTCTAGCGACAGGCTTATTCGTTGGTATATCAATAACTTCGAGACCGTAAATGTCGCCAAATTCCGATGCTTCAGTCATCGCTGTACCTGTCATGCCAGCAAGTTTTTCATACATACGGAAATAGTTTTGAAATGTGACAGAAGCCAATGTCTGGTTTTCTGGCTGAATTGATACCCCTTCGCGGGCTTCAAGAGCTTGGTGCAAGCCTTCAGAAAACCGTCGCCCTGGCATCATACGGCCAGTAAATTCATCAATAATCACAACCTCATCATTGCGCACGATGTAGTCTTTATCACGCTGAAAGGTTTTATGAGCACGAAGCGCATTGGTAACATGATGGACCATCGTCACATTTTCAACGTCATAGAGGTTTTCGCCCTTCAAGAGATCCGCCTCACGAAGCAATCCTTCTAACTTCTCATTACCTGCTTCGGTAAGGGTCGCTGAACGTTGTTTTTCGTCAATCTCATAATCTTCCTCAGTAAGCTTAGGAATGAATTTATCGGTAGTGACATAAAGCTCGGAGCGATCTTCAAGGGGGCCGGAGATAATAAGCGGCGTTCTTGCTTCATCGATCAAAATAGAATCGACCTCATCCACTATCGCAAAATAATGTCCACGCTGGGTCATTGAATCGACAGTATATTTCATATTATCGCGCAGATAATCAAACCCAAGCTCATTGTTCGTCGCATAAGTGATATCACAAGCATAGGCTTCTTTACGTTCATCATCTTCAATACCATGAACGACAACACCAACGGTCAAACCGAGGAAATTATAAAGTTGTGCCATCCATTCCGCATCACGAGTAGCCAGATAATCATTGACTGTGACAACATGAACGCCGCGCCCTGTAATCGCATTGAGATAAACTGGTAGCGTAGCCACCAGTGTTTTACCCTCACCGGTGCGCATTTCAGCAATCGCTTTTTCATGCAAAACCATGCCACCCATAAGCTGCACATCAAAAGGCCGCATACCCAAAGCGCGTTTTGAACCTTCCCGCGCGACAGCAAAAGCTTCGACAAGTAGCTGATCCAGCGTCTCACCATCTTGATATCTTTTTTTAAATTCATCCGTCTTGGCGCGAAGATCATCATCGCTCAACACTTCAATTTCAGCTTCCAAAGCATTGATCGCATCAACTTTGGGCTGATAGCCCTTAACGCGGCGATCATTGGCTGAACCGATAAATTTACGGGCAATTGCGCCAAAAACCATTAGAATTTCCTGTGATGTCACTAGATTAAGTAGAATACAGTTTCTCTACATCATAAAACTATGCGTAAAGTTAAAACCGTTGTGGACGATATATCATGAGACAGATAAGAGTGGGCTGTGTCGATGTCAACGCCAACAATGTATAGACAAGCGATAACAACTAAAACTATAAAGTCGGGATTTAGACATAATCTTATGTAACCCGTCGCCACGAAATAATGAAGACACTTAAGAAGTTGGAGAAATTGATGCTCTTTTCAAAATGCGAAACCTCATTTTTTACGCTCGCAAAAGGTATTTCTAAGTCTGGAATTCGCAAGCTGTCATCCCCTTTGTTGATGATCAGCCTATTCCTATTACCGGCTATGGTTCAAGCACAAGAAAAACCATCTTCAACTGAAAATTTAGACGAAGTCGTCTTCACCGTAGATGGCAAAGAGTATACCAATCGCGACTTAGCTGCGGCCTCTATCGACTTTAGGCCAGAGCTTGAGAAAACTCCGGCCGATAAACGCCGTGAAGCTGTGATTGAGATCATGATAAATACTATCCTGATCGCCAAAGAAGCTGAGACAGAGAAACTTAACGAAATAGATGAATACAAACGTCGCTTTGAGCTACTAAAAGCACGCACTTTACGTAATTTTTATCTTAATAAAATAATCCGCCCAAAGGTAACCGAAGAACTTACTCAAGAGCGATACGTCGAATTACTCGCACGTTTCAAACCAGAGACAGAAATCCGTGCTCGACATATTCTAGTGGAAACCGAAGAAACCGCGAAAGCATTGATTGTAGAGATTGATGGCGGTAAGGATTTTGCTGAATTAGCTAAAGAAAAGTCAACCGGACCAAGCGCTCCAAACGGCGGGAACCTTGGCTTTTTCAATAAAAATCAAATGGTTTCCGCTTTCCATGAAGCCGCCACTAAATTGAGAATAGGCGAGCATAGCAAAGAGCCCGTTAAAACCCAGTTTGGATGGCATATCATTAAAAAAGAAGAGATCAGAGAAAGCACTGCCCCAACTTATCAACAAGTTGTTTCAGAGCTACAAAATCAAGTTTATAATAGCTTGTTCGCAGAGAAAGTTTCTGAATTACGCAAAACGGCGAAAATAGAAATAAAAGAAGACCCACAAGCGCAGCCCGCGGCACAAGGTGACAAGAAATAAGCTGAATCTTAAAATATGGACCAAATAATTGCTGAAAGTATCACCCCTAGCACCGAAAACCTTTGACGAATGTCCAAAGCTTGAAGGTTTAAGCCTCAAAACTGAGCAGGCAGGCATCAAATATGAAGGTCGCACGGACGTTTTACTGATCACCTTTGATGCCCCCGCAGCTGTGGCTGGCGTCTTCACAAAATCCCGCTGTCCCTCAGCACCGGTAGACTGGTGCAAACAAGTTTTAAAAAGCGCGACAGCACGGGCAGTCCTAATAAACTCAGGCAATGCCAATGCCTTTACCGGCGTTAAAGGATGGGAGTCTGTGCGTACCTCCGCAGAGATGGTCGCCGAAATTACAAACTGCCCCGTCAATCAAGTGTTCCTAGCCTCGACAGGGGTTATCGGCGAGCCGCTTGATGCATCACTGTTTAAAAGTGTTCTCCAAACAATGGACAAGTCATCAAGCCAAAGCACATGGCTAGACGCTGCCCGCGCCATCATGACAACAGATACATACCCTAAAGTCGCGACCACAAGTGTCAAAATAGACGGGACGAACGTTGTCTTTAATGGCATCGCAAAAGGCTCTGGCATGATAGCTCCTGACATGGCGACGATGCTGTCTTTCATTGTCACTGATGCGCCAATTTCCGCAGAAATTTTACAAACGCTCCTATCAAAATCAACTGAAACAACTTTCAATGCCATCACAGTGGACAGCGACACATCCACAAGCGACACGGTGCTTTTGTTCGCAACTGGCAAAGCGGCCATCTCGCCCATAACAGACCCAAAAGACAAGCGCTTAAGAGCTATCAAAAAAGCTCTCAAATCGCTGAGCCTCAATCTTGCCCATCAAATCGTTCGTGATGGCGAAGGGGCCCACAAATTTGTAGAAATAAAAGTCGTTGGCGCCAAATCCGCTAAATCCGCTAAAAAAGTAGCACTCTCAATTGCCAATTCGCCACTGGTTAAAACCGCGATAGCCGGGGAAGACGCCAATTGGGGACGGGTAGTGATGGCCGTTGGCAAGGCGGGCGAGCCTGCGGATCGCGACCGGCTTGCGATCTGGTTCGGTGATATTCGAGTGGCGGTTCAAGGGGAACGCGACCCAGACTATAGCGAAGAAGCGGCAGCCTCAGTTATGAAAGCAGAAGAAATTACCTTAACCGTCGACTTGGGCCTTGGCCGTGGAACCGCCAGCGTTTGGACTTGCGACTTGACCAAAGACTATGTGGCAATCAATGGCGACTATCGCAGCTGATATCATCCGCGCTGAATCGATGATCGCCTCCTCATGGCCGGCTTTAAACGTCTGCCTGTCCGGTCGTTGGTTGCTCGGTATGGCTGATGGTGTGTCGGGCCGCGCAAATTCTCTATTTTTCCTCGACCATACCGATGATGCCGACTATCAAATACGGCTAGACTGGATGGAGGCAACATATCGCCGTGCAGGGCTTCCCCCACGGGCAAGATTGAGTCCACTAGCACCGGTTGCAGTGATAAAGGAATTACAAAATCGCGGCTACAGATTCCAAAACCCCACCATAACGCTTAGTAGACAACTCTCAAATCTTGAAACCAAACCAACACCAGCTATTGAAAACTTTGAAATTATGTCATCGCCATCCTGCACGAGTGAATGGCTTGATACATTCATCCAATGCAGCCCAAGGTATAAAGATAAGCCCGACACCATTAAAAAAATGCTTGAAGCAATTTTAGATAAGACAACCTATCTCCTCGGTTTATACAAAGGTGTTCCGGTTTCAACAGCCATGGCAGTAGACCATATTGGATGTTTGACAATACAAAATGTTGCCACCCAAGCTGACTATCTGCGACGTGGTTTTGCTAAGGCAACCATGGCGGCTCTCTTGAACCAAGCCACTCAAGAGAAGGCAAGTTGGTGCTGGCTTGCGGTCGAACAAAGCAATACGCCTGCTATTGATTTATATAGAGGCCTCGGTTTTGAAGATTTTTACAGTTATATTTACGCATCACTCGACGCGTGAGGAGAATAGGTTATGAAACTCACCTTGGTTGTCGCCTGCGCGCTCATAGATGCCGACAATCGCGTGTTGATTGCCAAAAGGCCGGCAGGCAAATCAATGGCTGGCCTATGGGAGTTTCCGGGCGGAAAACTAGAAGCAGGTGAGCGGCCTGAAGAAGCGCTAGTGCGCGAGCTGCAAGAAGAACTGGGAATTGAGACCAAAACTGACTGCCTTGCCCCTCTTTCCTTCGCAAGTCATGCCTATGATGAATTTCATCTCTTGATGCCGCTTTATATATGCCGAAGATTTTGGGGAGAACCGCAGCCAAAAGAAGGTCAAACCCTAAAGTGGGTGAGAGCAAACAAACTGCGCAGTTTTGACATGCCACCAGCTGACGAGCCGCTCATACCACCTCTCATTGACCTCTTAATTTCATAAATCATAAGATTTACCCGATGAGATAGACTTTATTTATAAGCCCACGTGAACCACTTATTAAGCAAGATAATGCAAATTAACTCAGAAATCGTATTTTGGGGTTAAAATCATGCAAGAATATAATGTGAGTCAACGGCCAGGCGCAACGATCAACTACGCAATATTTCTTTGTGTCGCATCTGTATTATTCGTTTCTGCTATTGCCTATGTAGGAAATAAGTACACACCAGAATTGACAGCATGGAACCAAGACGTCGAAATTGATAACACTATTGTTGCTTCAATTAACAAAACCCAGTCAAGCAAGAATAAAAATACAATAACAAAAGTAGAAATAGGCGCCGATAACGCGAAAACTTATCGGGTATTTCAATTACCAAAGGGTTTAAGACCCGCGCAATAGGAAATTACAGTGACTAAAATTTTACAGAATATAAAATATTTCACAAAAGACCAAAGCGCCGCCCCAGCTATTGAATATGGCTTGATTGCAGGACTTATTGCTGTTGCCATTATTACTGCTTTATTCGGAACTGGCCAAAGTCTAGGCGAAATATATAATGAGACGATACAGCTGGTTACAAATGCCATTAACGGCTAAGGTGCTTGACCATTAATTTCTTCAAGAAAATTATGGTTTATCCTTGCCACCCAAGACGTCTGATAATTTCATCTGAGCAGAACCAGGTTTCAACGGCTTTTGCTGACTTTCATGAGGCCTCCAACCGGAGAGCGAAATAATCTCAAAAGTTGCTCTGATTCGCCCATCTGGATCACTAAAATTCTGCGCATAAATTTCAATCATGCGTGCCAGAACAGCCCGCGAAAGAATTTTTTTATCTCTATCAAACAAGCAATTAGTAGCACCCATTGACCGCAAATCATGCATAAGTTCCAAGGCTGTCTCATAGCGGACAGTGAGCGTATCAATGTCAGCGACTGGCAGCGCAAAGCCCGCTCGTTGCAACAATCCACCCGCCGCACGCACATCCATAAACGGCAAAACACGGGCATGGGCAGAACCTTTGATCTCTGATTCTGCCTGCAAAAATGACTCGCGCAATTCATGCAATGTGCCACCCCCAAGAAGCGCACCCATAAAAAGACCATCAGGCTTAAGCGCCCGCCTGATCTGCACCAAAATACCCGGCAAATCATTCGTAAACTGAAGCGATAGTGTTGAGGCAATCAAATCAACGCTATCATTGGCAATAGGGAGCATGTCATCGCCATGAATAATGCTGGTTTGCTTGTCTTTAAAAGCGGCCGCTCTACTTTGGATAATCTGCGCACATTTTCCGCTCAAACGCATGGCATCACTCACAGCAGTGCCAGCGCTATTCAAATCAACCGCGATCTTAAATTCTCTGGTAATTGTCGATAATCTTAAAGATAAATCATCAGCCGCTTGGTGCATCAAAAAATCTGCGCGAGTACTCGCACCGGATTGAGCCATCGCTAAAGCCCGCGAGCGATGCCGATGCAACGCTAGTTCATCAATAATGATATCATTAGGCAAGGATGCGACCGCCTTTTCAAAAAACCGAGAGTTAAGAGTTGAAACTCAAGCCTGATCCTGATGAAATAAGCAATGTTAGAAAGTTCGGCAAGACGCAATGAACCTTATATCGCATCAATTTAGCACCCTACCCCTGATCAGGCTTGCAAAAAGCGCCTTTCATTTCATTTTGCCACCCCGATGTTTAGCCTGTGATGAATTGGTCGCGGAACAAGGCGGTTTATGCGCGACATGCTGGCAGGAGATGCCTTTTATTGAGAGGCCATTTTGTGATCGCACCGGCAAACCAATGGCTTTTGATCTTAAGGATACCATTGTGAGCGCTGAGGCCATCGCCAATCCGCCAATCTATAGAAAAATGCGAGCGCCAACCCGATATGAAGGGACAGCCAGGCGGATGATTTTATCATTCAAATTTCATGACCGCCTCGACCTCACCCCGCACCTTGCCCGTCTAATGGTGCGAAGCGGGACAGATTTATTAAATGAGGCCGATATCATCATTCCCGTACCACTCCATCGCAAAAGATTGTTCAGCCGCCGTTTCAATCAATCGGCAGAATTAGCAAAAGAAATCTCAACCTTGACCGGCATACCCTGTGCCCTTGAAGGGCTACAACGCATCCGCCCGACCAAACAACAAACAACCCTTGATATGACTGCGCGCCATAAAAACGTCGAAGGCGCTTTTCGGGTGCCAGCCAGTGAAGTCATAAATGTTCAAGGTCGCAGAATTATCCTGATTGATGATGTCGTGACCACCGGCGCGACCATAAATGCCTGTACTCGCGCACTTTTGCGTGAAAAAGCCAGCCATATCGATATACTGACCTTCGCAAAGGTTGTTGAACAAGGCGATATCACCCTATAAAATCCCGATACCTGCTAAAGCGCACTATCTCAAGGAAACATAATGCAAGACGTTACAATTTATACTCGAAAATTCTGCCCCTATTGCACAGCAGCCAAAAGGCTTTTGTCAGGCAAAGGAGCAAAGTTCACAGAACATGACGGAACAATGAATCGCGCTATAAAAGCTGAAATGATTAAACGCTCCAATGGCGGCATGACATTTCCGCAAATCTTTATTGGCGACACACATGTTGGTGGCTGCGACGACCTCTACGCGCTAGAAGATGCAGGGAAACTGGATCCGCTTCTGAAAGGCTAGCTGCCAATGTCCCCTTTCAAGGCTGCTTGCATCCAACTGCGCGCCACATGTTCTATTTCGCATAATGTGGAAGAAGCAAGCGCCCTTATACGTAAGGCAGCGGGTGACGGAGCAAACTACATACAGACGCCTGAAATGACTCATCTCGTTGCGAGCAACCGCGAAAACTTGATGCAAAAGGTCAAATTGCAAGCTGATGATGAAGGTGTGGCCCAATTTTCAAAGCTTGCTTCTGATCTACAAGTAACATTGCATATAGGGTCTCTTGCGATCCTTCGCGATGATGGCAAAGTCGCCAACCGCGCTTTTGTCTTTGGGCCTGATGGCCGATGTCTTGTTACCTATGACAAAATCCATATGTTCGATGTCGATCTGGACAACGGCGAAAGCTGGCGTGAATCAAACACCTATCAAGCAGGCACATCCTCTCCTGTCGTCCAAACACAACTTGGAGCCATAGGCCTTGCCATTTGCTACGATGTTCGCTTCCCCGAAGTGTTCCGCGCGCAGGCGCTAGCAGGCGCCAATATTCTCACATCGCCCTCCTGTTTCACCCAACAAACCGGCATGGCTCACTGGCATGTTTTGATGCGCGCCCGGGCGATTGAAAACGGCTGCTTTATGATATCCGCAGCACAAGGAGGGCTCCATGAAGATGGCCGCCAGACATATGGGCACAGCCTCATCATTGATCCATGGGGTAACATACTGGTTGAAGCCGATCATGATCGCCCCGGCGTTATCCTTGCCGATATCGACATTTCAAGCGCCTATCAAGCTCGAAAGAAAATTCCTGTTTTGACCCACGGCCGCGAATTTGATACGTCTTTTTCAACAAGTATATAGTTAGAGAAACAAGCTGTGATTAAATACACACTCAAATGTTCAAATGGCCACGTATTCGACGGTTGGTTTTCCAATTCCGTTGCCTTCGATGAACAAAAAGATATGGGGCTCGTCTCCTGCCCATCTTGTGGTGAAACGGAAATCAAAAAAACATTGATGGCCCCTTCAATCACAGGCACCAAAACGCAAGGTAACAGCACTGAACAACCAGACGCCATAGACCTTGATACGCCTATACCACGCGATTCTGAGCTATTGCCAACAACCATCCCCGAGCCTTTGGTTCATGGTGACGAAACAATGCAGGCTGTTGTTGAAAAAATGCGCGAATTACGCTCATGGGTTGAGGCCAATACAGAAAATGTCGGAGATAAATTTGCGGATAAAGCCCGCAAAATGCACTTCGGCGAAGAAGACCGCCATGGCATCATCGGCAAAGCCACATTTGAAGAAGCTCAAGAATTAATTGATGACGGCGTCGACTTCCTGCCACTGCCAGCACTGCCGGAAGATAATAACTAGGCACAGACTTAAGTATCGCGCCCCGCCAACATCATATAATTCACATCCATATCCTTGGACATCGACCACTGATCAAAAACCGGATTATAAGCAACGCCGGTCTCATCCATAATCGATAGGCCTGCTTTATGAAAGGCGGCTTCCAGCTCATCTGGTTTGACAAGCTTTTCATAATCATGCGTGCCAATGGGCAACCAACGCAAAACCTGTTCTGCCATAAAAATCGCGAGCATGCGGGCTTTGGCTGTGCGATTGATCGTGGCAACAAAGGTCAGGCCACCGGGTTTCACCATGTCACAGCAGCTTGCCATAAACAGATCAACATCAGCCACATGTTCAACCACTTCCATGTTCAACACCACATCAAACCGTTCACCAGCCGCCGCCAGCGCTTCTGACGTGGTGGCGCGATAATCAATTTTTAGGCCAGATTGCTCGGCATGGATTTTGGCAACTTCGATGTTAACCTCAGAGGCATCCGCACCCACAATCTCAGCCCCCATACGCGCCATCGGTTCACTCAATAAACCGCCGCCACAGCCAATATCCAAAATCCGCAAACCCTTGAAAGCATCCGGTGTCTTCACATCACGCCCAAAACGCTCACATACTTGGCTCTTGATATAAGTGAGGCGTACGGGATTGAATTTATGAAGCGGACGAAACTTGCCCTTCGGATTCCACCATTCCGCCGCTAGGGCTGAAAAGCGTGCAACTTCAGCATCATCAATTGTGGTTGTAGCGGACATAAGCATTCCTTCACAAAATATTCTAAGACCTATTCCACTTTAGGCATACGGTTCCAAGCATCAAGCGCTGCAGTTTTATAGGCTTCTGCAAGGGTTGGATAATTGAATGTGCTCTCGACAAAATATTCTAGCGTTCCTTGCAGGTTCAAAACAGCTTGCCCGATATGAATAAGCTCTGTCGCCCCTTCACCCACAATGTGACACCCAAGCAATCGTCTTGTTTTCAAAGAAAAAATCATCTTCAAGATGCCGCAGTCCAACCCCATAATTTGGCCCCGTGATGTCTCACGGAACCGCGCAATACCGCACTCATAAGGGATATCGCGTTCAATCACTTCTTCTTCGGTCATGCCCACAGTTGAAATCTCCGGCACCGAATAAATACCATAAGGAAAATATTCTGGCGGCGCATGACCTTTTTGGTCAAAAGCGTGACACATAGCAATGCGCCCCTGCTCCATCGAGGTGGAGGCAAGGCTTGGAAAACCAATCACATCGCCGGCTGCATAAATGCCCTCGGCTTCTGTCTCAAACGTATTGGGATCGACTGTAAGGCGACCACGGTGATCACAAGACAAACCACACTCATCAAGACCAAGTGTCGTGGTTGCACCCATGCGACCAGCGGCAAAAAGAACAATGTCAGAGCGAATCGAGCGACCCCCTTCAAGGGTAATTTCACAGCCACCATTTTCGGTTTCACTAACACGCTCAGCCTTCTTACCAAAGCGCAGAACCATGCCTCTGTCTCTCAGCTGATACGTAAAATCATCGACTAATTCCCGGTCAATGAAATCGAGCATCGAATCTCTTGGTTCAATAAGGGTCACTTGCACATCTAGTGAATTAAAAATTGTGGCATATTCGATGCCAATCACACCGGCGCCAATGATACTCATCGAACGCGGCAGTTCAGGCAATTCCAAAATGCTGTCGCTATCTAAAATCGAGTGGTCATTGAAAGGAATATAGTCTGGGCGAAAGGGCTGTGTTCCAACGGCAAGCAGGAATTTTTCAGCCGTAAAGTTAATCGCTTCGCCTTCATCACCGGTTACTTCAATAGTTTTTTTATCAACGAACTTTGCGTTCCCCATCACAGTCGTGACGCGATTGCGGGCGAATTGGTGTTCAAGCACTTCAACCTCATGGTCCAGTGTCATATGCAATCTGGTTCTCAGGTCTTCGGCTGTCAGGTCTTGCTTCACCCGATACGCTCGACCATAAAATCCACGCTCACGCCAACCGGAAAGATTCAGCGCCGTTTCGCGCAGTGTTTTTGAAGGAATGGTGCCCGTATGAACTGATACACCGCCAACCCGACGACCACGTTCAACGACCAGAACTTTCTTGCCGAGTTTAGCGGCCTGAATAGCACCACGCCGACCCGCAGGACCGCTGCCAATAACAATAAGATCGTAATGTTCCAATGAAAATCTCCAGAAAGAATCACTCTGGAGTTAATTCTAAATACTATGTAAGCATAAATGATTAATAGCTAACCGCGCCCGCGATATCCCGGCACACCTTGGTCGGGCAACCAAACACCGGTAGGCGCTTCGCCCGACTGCCAGAAGACATCAATTGGCATACCACCGCGCGGATACCAGTAACCACCAATTCTGAGCCATCGAGGTTCAATAGCATCGATCACGCGCTTGGCAATCGACAAGGTGCAATCTTCATGAAAGGAGCCATGGTTTCTGAAAGAGGTCAAAAACAGCTTCAAAGACTTTGATTCAACCAGATAAGCATCTGGAATATAATCAATAATCAGGTGTGCAAAATCAGGCTGGCCTGTTAGCGGGCAAAGCGACGTGAACTCAGGCTGCACAAAGCGCACAACATAATCCATATCCGCATTGTTATTTGGCACACGCTCTAATGTCGCCTCATCAGGGCTTTGCGGCGTACTGACAGTGCCCCCCAACATAGTGAGGCTAGAAGTATCCGTTTTTTTAATGTCAGCCATGAGTGTTTCCTAGTGTCTAAAGTGACGCATCCCTGTAAAGACCATAGCAAGACCAGCTTCATCAGCCGCTGCAATCACATCATCATCGCGCATCGATCCGCCGGGTTGGATAATCGCAGTTGCCCCTGCTTCGGCCGCTGCAAGTAATCCATCAGCAAAAGGGAAAAACGCATCTGAAGCCACAACCGACCCAATGGCCAAATTTTCATCAAGACCCGCAGCTTCCGCGGCATCCTGCGCCTTGCGTGCGGCAATGCGAGAAGAGTCCACACGGCTCATCTGTCCCGCACCAATTCCCACTGTCGCACCGTCTTTGACATAAACAATCGCATTTGATTTTACATGCTTAGCAACACGGAAAGCAAACTTCATATCAGCCATTTCTTGCTCTGTCGGCTGACGTTTAGTCACCACTTTCAAATCGAGATCATCGACCATCCCACTGTCACGGTCTTGGATCAAAAGCCCACCAGCTACACTGCGTACATTCAATGCTTTTTCACGCACATCAGGCAGACCACCGGTGGTTAAAAGTCTAAGATTTTGTTTGCTTGCAACAATAGCTTTCGCCTCATCACTCGCATCAGGCGCAATGATTACTTCAGTAAAGACTTTAACAATTTCGGTCGCTGCCTGCGCATCCAGCGTCTGGTTCAGCGCCACAATACCCCCAAAAGCAGAGACAGGGTCGCACCGAAGCGCCATCTCATAAGCAGCACTCAAACTCGCCCCTTCAGCCACACCACATGGATTGGCATGTTTAATGATGGCCACGGCTGACGTACGCTTTGGATCAAATTCAGCCACCAGCTCAAAGGCCGCATCAGTGTCATTGATATTGTTAAATGACAATTGCTTGCCCTGAAGCTGTGAGGCCGTGGAAACACCAAAGCGATGCGCGCCTGTTTTATAAAAACCCGCCTGTTGATGTGGGTTTTCACCGTAGCGCATAACAGAAGAAAGCGTGCCAGCGACAGCTCGCTTGACGGGCATTTCAACGTTCAATTCATTAGCAAACCAGTTAGACACCGCCGCATCATAAGCCGCTGTCATGGCAAATGCTTTCGCCGCCAACTTTTGGCGTTGTTGATAAGACGTGCCGCCTTTCTCGCTGATAGCATTGAGTACATCATCATAATCGTCAGGGTCTGTCACAATGCTCACATAAGCATGATTTTTTGCAGAGGCACGCACCATCGCCGGGCCACCTATATCAACATTCTCAATAGCCGATGAATAATCCGCGCCCGTCGCAACAGTTTCTTCAAAAGGATAAAGATTGACCACCACAATATCGATACCCACAATGCCATGATCAACCATCGCTTTAGCATGGTCTGGATGATCGCGCACACCAAGCAAACCGCCATGAACCGAAGGGTGCAATGTTTTTACACGGCCATCCATTATTTCAGGAAAATTGGTGACATCAGATACATCAATAACTGGAATGCCAGCATCAGCAATCGTCTTGCGAGTACCTCCGGTCGAAACAAGCTCGACACCAGCTCCATTCAATGCACGAGCAAGCTCAATGATGCCTTTTTTATCAGAAACAGACAGCAAAGCCCGCTTGGCTGGAACAACATCAGGAATATCAAAAGAAATGGCAGAAACAGCCATGGAAAACGCCTCATATAGTGATTTTTGTAGATCAGTATCAGGGTAAAGCTCTGAATGCTATGCGGCTACCACATTTCTTATAATTTGTGCAATCAAGAAAGTTGCTGAAATGACCAATCAACCACGGAATGTTCCCCAACCCTGCCTTGTAATAATATTTGCTTGGTTTGTCTGGTACGGAACACATCTGAAAAACACACGCTTTCATCCAGTTGGATATCAAGATTTTGACATGTAAAAAGCCAGCGGCGCCCAGACTTTAAACTAAGCTCAACAGTTCCAGGTGATGAAAGGCTAGCTTGTACGTTGGGATGAAGATGAAATCTTATCTGGAAAGTATTAGGGTTATTTGCATTTGGGCTTTGGCCGTTACCGTGGGTTAAAATATCTTGGCCAGATAGAAATACCCCATCAGAAGACAGTTTAATTGAGCGCTGATGTTTTAATCCGAAGGGCCGAATGTAACCATCGTGCTCTGCACTAACATTTACCTCCTTCTCACTTTGTGAACGCTGAACATCAATCTTTGTTGGGCCAGATAATAATGATGTCCCAATAAAACGACTGAACCCTTTATTCGTGATAAACCGACATGAAGATTCTTCATTAATTGACAAGGTTGAATGGGCTGCTGTCGAACGAGATATTCTTTCATAGCGGTCCTCTTCCATATCATCATTATGATAATTGCAACGGCCACAATTGATAACAATACGTTCCCTCTCAGCACTTAATTCAAAGGATAGGCAGCCAGCATGAATTTCATTCGATAAACTTTGTGCTGGCACGCTTCCTGTATCCATCAGCACGACGGCATCTCCACCCAGCAAGCGCTGATATCCCGAATGGCTAGCATTCAAGACCGGAGAACCACCCACGTCATCATAAACAAAGAGTGTTGCCACCAGATCACTTGGTGTGTCACCCATACCGTTAAACTGACCAAATGTTCCATCGCCCATTCTAAAAAACCGCAAAACCGGTATCATGCGATCAATACTACCAATCAAAACATCGCTCGGCACAATATCACGAGCAATGATGGCTTGTCGCAAGGGCATCAAAAGGGCAAGGATTGTAATAACCGCGCTTGGATTACGGCTAATATGTCCCCCATCAGGCAGGATTTGCGCTTTCAATTCTCTATCAAGCCTTTTTGTGGAATTACGAATAAAAACACTATGGCCCGACATGGATATAGCCGCATAAGAAAGTGCAATTGACACAAGCAAACGAGGCAAGCCAGCCGGCATATTGCCCACCGTCAAACGTAAAAACCGCACTTGCCGCGTCAAGCTGCGCATGAATCGTTGATAAAAGGCATGATCGCAGTCTTCAAGCAACAAGGGTGAATGGCAAAGCCAAGCAATCACCCGCTTTGCAGTGCACTCAATATCCCAAGCGACCGACCCAATATTATTATTTAGCTTGATCCAATCATCAACGAAAAGTCGAGCTTGAGTACGCGATACAGAATTTTCAGCAACACGCAAATGCTTAAGCCAACCAAACGCATGCAGCTTATCTAACCAGAAAAGAGGCTCGTCCTCCATCTCAAAAGGAGAGCGGCCACCACAATTAACCGTATGACCGCCAAATGAAAAGTATCCAGTATAGATATCATTTGCCCGTGTCGCATCTGCAGTAGAAATATCTTGTGGGGCGATAAGCAATTCTGACGCCGTTGGTCCAACAAGCCGCAACCTCGTCAAAGGGTTGGAATGAAACTTTCGCAAGATCGAAAAAAAAGCACCCGCACTAAAAAGGCGAGCAAATTTTATCTTATCTGCAAAGGTTGTTGTCACGTTCAACGTTTATCCATCTTACGAAACTGTTTTCGAATATACACTGACCTAATTAATTCAGCTTTCACCCAGAATGGAAAGCCCTCTTCAATCAATAAGTAATTATTTAATATGTACACAACAAATTATCGCCTATTACCACAAAAAATATTAATTATTTTTTTGAAATTTAGCCATGAAGAAACCATCTAGCCCTGCAAAAAACAGGTCATTGGCAACCGGTGAGACACCTTGGGCAAGGGGGCGGTGATCCGGTCTCGTACGTATGCTGCCATCTGGACGTAGTATATCTGAGAAGCCACCAAGCTCTTGCGGCATGATCGGAACAAGCTCAAGCGGCAATGCCTCTTGCTTTACAAAATCAAGAATTGCTTCGCCTTCTTCTGGCTGCAGTGAACAGGTGCAAAACACAAAAGTGCCACCCGGTTTTAAAAGATCTACGGCCCGCTTTAACAATGAGCGCTGTACCAAAACCAACCGCTCGACAAGCTCAGGAGATTTCAACCATAAAATATCCGGATGTCTGCGTGCGGTCCCCGTCGCAGAACACGGTGCATCCAGCAAGACGCAATCGTAAAGAGCGTCCGGCATCCATTTCTCAATATCGGCTTCGATTACATCTGCGCTCAATTGCAGACGCGTGAGATTTTCATCAAGTCTTTTCAAACGCTCAGCCGATACATCAACAGCCGTGACATTGGCACCACGCGCGGCAAGATAAGCACTCTTTCCACCAGGGGCTGCACATAAATCGGCAACACGCTTACCGCCCACATCACCCAACAGCCCCGGCGCAAGACTTGCCGCCATATCTTGAACCCACCAATCACCTTCTTTAAAACCTGCAAGGTCAGACACCATGCCGCGCGATTTTAATCGCACACTGCCATTGGGCAATAATTCACCACCTAGTTTATCCGCATAATCACTCGCTTCAGGCTTTACGCTGATATCGAGATAAGGCTCATGAGAAAGAGCAATGGCCATATCTTCACATGTCGACCGCCCATAGGCATTATCCCATGTTCTTGCCAACCACTCAGGCAAAATATCCCGCGCCTTCATATCAGCCAACAGCTCTTTTTTTTGCCGTGTCATCGCACGCAAAACACCATTGATCAGTTTAGAAAAATGCCGCGCCTTATGGTCTGATTTAGCGATATCCATCGCAATGCTGACAGACGCATGGTCCGGCACTTCCATAAAGAGAATTTGTGCCGCCGCTATGCGCAAAATATGCATCGCGCCACCGCCTCGTCGACCAAGTGGCTTTTGCATCAAGCTGCCTAAGGCCCTATCAATCTGCCCCTTGCGTCTTAATGTTGTCGCCGCTATCGCGCGGGCAAGCGCACGATCATTTGCAGGCATCGCATCATCGTTATTACGATCAAGCAGATATTCAAGTGGCTGACCCTCATCAAGCACGCGAGCGACAACATCAAGCGCACGTTTACGTGCATCATATCCAGGAGTGCCCTTTGATTTAGAAGACTTAAAGGGCGTATTAGATTTTTGCGGTTTATCAGACAGGGTACAATCCTTCAAATTCAAGAATTTCCCGTTTTAGCGATTTACCCGCACTTGTCACATGATTTCTATCATACCCCAAGATTAGAACTTAGCCCCAAGGCCCTTCTCGCCGCTGCCCAGCCCCTGTATTGGGTATTGAACTTCTACTTTTTCTCCCACCCACCGGCGGTATAAATTCTTGTTCAAAGGCCATCAAAGCATCAATCCGGTTTTGTGTATTGGGATGCGTTGAAAACAAGCCATCCATACGCTGCCCATTAAGCGGATTGATAATGAACATATGCGCAGTCGCCGGATTACGCTCCGCCTCATCATTTGTAATTTGCGCAGCACCATTTGAAATTTTGACCAAAGCTTGCGCTAAGCCACGCGGGTTTCGACAAATCTCCGCACCGCGCTTATCAGCCGCATATTCACGTGTCCGACTGATCGCCATTTGCACAAGAGCCGCCGCCATGGGTGCTAGAAACATCATCAAAATAACCCCAACAATACCAAGCGGATTGTTTCGGTTATTGCCGAAGAACATAGCAAAATTTGCCAGCATCGAAATCGCGCCAGCAAAAGTTGCCGTGATTGTCATAATCAGCGTATCGCGGTTTTGTACATGGGCCAGCTCATGCGCCATCACGCCTTCGATTTCTTCATAAGAAAGCATATCAAGCAGGCCTGTTGTTGCTGCCACGGCTGCATTTTCTGGATTTCGACCGGTTGCAAAGGCATTTGGTTGGGCTTGCTCAATAATATAAACCGCAGGCATCGGCAGATCCGCATTATCAGCCAATTCCGCCACCATATTATAATATTCAGGCGCTGATTGTTCATCGACCTCGCGCGCATTATGCATACGCAAGACCATTTTATCCGAGTTCCAATAACTAAAGACATTCATGGCAACCGCGATGCCAAAAGCAATCACCATGCCGCCTGTGCCACCAAGCAAAAACCCAATACTAACGAAAAGCCCCGTTATTACGGCAAGAAGCAAACCTGTTTTTGCATAATTCAACGCATCATACCTCGTGTTAGACTTTCAAAGCTGACTGTATTCAGTATATGGTATCAATAAATAAAAACTACAATGGATGTCCTCCACGTGGAAGAAGCCGACACGCCAAAAAAAAAGCTAACCCCAGCAGCCGAACGCGCACTCAAAGAGGCCGCTGAACGGCGCACCAAACGCGATGCACAAATCACCCAACGTCCCAAAGAAATCAATGGGCGGGATGGCCCAGAAGCAATAAGATATGGCGACTGGGAAAAAGACGGCATTATCAGCGATTTCTAATTTAAGATTGTATTCCTAGGAATTTTAGCCTAAAAATCACGCCATGATGATTCGTTGGCTTCTCCTTTTTCTATGCATTTTTGCATCCCCCACAGCACTTTCCGCAGAACGTCTACGCGGTCCTATACCCGCCACTGTTGTTCGGGTGGTCGACGGGGATACCCTTAAAGTACGGGCTAAAATCTGGATTGGTCAGACAATAGACATCTCTGTGCGCTTGCGTGGCATTGACACACCCGAGCTTTCTGCTTCCTGCCCCTTGGAGCGCAGACTTGCCCAAAAAGCCCGCCAGCGGCTTGCCTCTCTTGTTAAAATATCAAAAGGCTCAATGCCCGTCACCTTGCGTAATATTTCACAAGGCAAATACGGTGGCCGCGTTATCGCCTTTGTCGACAATGCCAACGGCATCTCTGTTGGCGATGTTTTATTGAAAGAAGATATAGCCAGACCCTATCGCCGCAATAAAGCAAGAAAAAGCTGGTGCGAGCAGGTGACTGCGATCGACAACAAGAACTAATCCTGCTGCCTGTTCAATTACTCCGCAGCTTCTAATTTGTTCAGACCAATGATCCCCGCAATTTCACTTCGGCATGAACCGCAATTCGTACCGGCATTCAACCGCTCGCCTATCATACCAACACTATGACACCCCCCAGCCGCAGCAGTAACTATCTCATTGGCACCAACATTATAACAAGAACAAATAATAGCACCTTTGTCTGGCATATCTGCGCTTGGACGGGCGGCCAAAACATGGGCGCGAGCAGCAAGATTATCCTGTTCTTCACCCATCAGCGCAATCAGCAAACTGCGTGAGGCCGATACAGGACTGGCTGAAAGATAAATCGCCGAGTGCAAAGTGTTGCCATCAAACCAAGCACATCTTGCCTCACCTTGCCGTTCGTCATTATAGGTCAGTGGTATGATGTCTTCAGGGATATCAAACAACTTTGCAGCAAAATCAGTTGGGCTTTCAATAACCGCATCAAAACCAATTTCAGCCTGCCAACCAGCATTACACCGGGCTTTCGACCAATAGGGCACCTTATCAAAGCACGGTTCATTACGGCTGATCAAAAACCCATATTGCACTGCTTGATAGCGCGATAGCTGAACGCTACTGGTTTTCAATGCAGGCTGACCTGAGAACGCATCCGTTACAGGTGGCACCAAAGTATCAACCCGTGCCTTGCCTGAGAATTGATCCGTCCAGTGCATTGGCACAAAGACCGAACCGCTTCGTTGACGATCCGTAATCAGCGCACGCACGATAATCTCACCATTATCATTTGAAACTCGAACAAGGTCCGCATCCCCAATGCCAAGGCTTATCGCATCCTTTGGGTGAATTTCAACATAGGGCTCAGCCATATGTGACGATAAGCGTGCCGTTTTACCAGTTCGCGTCATAGTGTGCCAATGATCGCGCACACGGCCTGTGTTCAATATAAAGGGATGCGATGGCGTGCTATAATTTTTCGGTTCAGCGGCAACAGATAAAAAGCGACCTTTGCGATCAGGCGTATAAAAATCACCCTCAGCAAAAAAGCGCGTTTCCTTGAGCCCCTCCCCTAATGCTTGCGGCCATTGAAATGGTTCAAGCTCATGATAGTCTTTGGTATTGATTGCAGCATAAGCGCCAATATCAAAGTCTCGTTCACCCTCATTCTTGTAGGCGGAGAGCGCTGCAAATTCTCTGAATATTGCTGCACTATTTTCCCACTCAAAAGCCTCTTGAAAACCCATCCGTTTAGCGACTTCGGCCATGTGCCACCAATCTGCTTTCGCGTCTGCGGGAGCGCTCAGAAAAGATTTCTGATGCGAGATGCGCCGCTCTGAATTGGTCACAGTGCCATCTTTTTCGCCCCACCCCATCGCTGGCAATTTAACATGTCCATGACGCACCGTATCTGTGGTGGCCGCTACATCTGAGACAACAACAAAAGGACAATTTTTGATGGCTTCTTGCACACGGTCCGCATCCGGCATGCTATCAACCGGATTGGTCGCCATAATCCAAAGCGCTTTAATGCGACCATCCCCAACAGCCTTAAACATATCGACCGCTTTCAGGCCTTGCCTATCCGCGATTGTCGGCGATTGCCAAAATTCTTGAACCAAATCGCGATGATCCGCATTTTCAATATTCATATGAGAGGCCAGCATATTCGCAAGCCCGCCCACTTCACGCCCACCCATGGCATTGGGCTGACCTGTGATCGAAAACGGCCCCATGCCAGGCCGACCAATGCGCCCCGTTGCTAAATGACAATTGATGATCGCATTGACCTTATCGCTGCCACTAGAAGACTGGTTCACGCCTTGAGAATAAACCGTCACCGTCTTTTGTGTGGCGCTCACCAAGTCATAAAACGCATTCAATTCATCCAGCTCAAGGCCAGTGTGTTCACACAGTTGATCTGATGACATACCCGAAGCAGCGACCAAAGCATCTTCAAAACCCGATGTATGAGCCTCAATATAATCATGATCGAGCACGCTGCTCTTAGACAGATGCGCCAAAAGCCCATTAAACAAAGCAACATCGCCATCAGGCTTAATTGCCAAATGATGGTCGGCCAGATCAGCGGTCATTGTGCGGCGTGGGTCAATCAGCACAACCTTCATCTCAGGGCGCGCTTCTTTCGTCGCAGCAATACGCTGATAGATAACCGGATGGCACCACGCCAAGTTCGAACCAACCAGAATGATAAGATCGGCAAGCTCTAAATCTTCATAGGTGCCGGGAACCGTGTCTGTCCCAAAGGCACGACGATGTCCCGCAACCGAAGACGCCATGCAAAGTCGCGAATTAGTGTCGATATTGGCCGAACCAATAAAGCCTTTCATCAGCTTATTGGCGACATAATAATCCTCGGTCAGAATTTGACCGGAAACATAAAAGGCAACGCTATCAGGCCCATGCTCGGCAATCGCTTTAGAGAACTTATCGGCCACAAGATCAAGCGCTTGATCCCAAGAAGCTCGCTCCCCGCTTATTTCCGGATAAAGCAGACGTCCTTCCAAATCGAGCGTTTCGCCAAGGGCTGAACCTTTCGAGCACAAACGCCCAAAGTTGGCGGGATGATCCGGGTCGCCTTTGATGCTGACAGAACCATCCGCTTCACGTGTCGCAAGAACTCCACAACCAACGCCGCAATAAGGACAGGTGGTCTTCGTAGTGGTCACCGAATGACCCCCATATCAAGCAAGATCGTGTCGCCATCCATCTTGATTGGGTAGCTCATCGTCGCGCCTTCATCAGCACCTTGTGCTTCACCCGTTTTCAGAGAGATCACCCAATTATGCAGCGGACAGGTAACGCATCCATCATGCACGATACCATTGCTAAGCGGTCCTGCTTTATGCGGACACTTATCTTCTAGCGCAAAGACTTGATCTTCTGCTGTCCTAAAAATCGCAATTGTAATTTCACCCGCTTTAACACAGCGCGCACCAAGACGCGGAATGTCGGTTATGTCTCCAACACTCACCCAGTTTTCTGTTATTGCATTCATTTCAATTACCTCACCCATTATTCAGCAGCTTCTAAAGGCAAAGTCGCCATCGGGTTAAATTCATGTTTGTCCTTGCCTGAAACGCGCTCACTCCACGGATCGACCTGCGCAAATTTTTGGCTGAAGACAAAGCGCTCATAGTAAGCTTTGCGTTTTTCTGGCTGGTCCATAATTTGTGACCGGATTTCATCAAGACCAATACGCTTGGCCCATTTGTAAATCCGCTCCAGATAGAAACCCTGCTCTCGGTACATTTGGGCAAGCGCCACAACATGTTCCATCACCTCATCCTCGGTTGTCACATTGCCAAGAATCTCAGTGCCTTTAATGTCAAGACCAGCGGCTCCCGCGAAGTGAAGTTCAAAACCTGAATCCACGCAGATAACGCCAATGTCCTTGCAGGTTGCTTCCGCGCAATTGCGCGGACAGCCAGAGACGGCGAGCTTCAGTTTTGCAGGCGTCCAAGATCCCCACATAAACTTTTCAAGCTTGATACCAAGGCCCGTAGAATCTTGCGTCCCAAAGCGACACCAATTCTCGCCAACGCATGTTTTCACTGTGCGCAACCCCTTCGCATAGGCTTGGCCAGAAACAAACCCCGCTTTGCCAAGGTCAGCCCAAACACCGGGAAGGTCTTCTTTCTTGATGCCCAACATATCGATACGCATACCACCCGTACATTTCACAGCAGGGATTTCGTATTTATCAACCACGTCAGCAATGGTGCGCAGTTCATGGGCAGACGTCATACCACCCCACATACGCGGGACAACAGAATAGGTGCCGTCTTTTTGAATATTCGCATGCACCCGTTCATTGATGAAGCGTGACTGATAATCATCAGCATATTCATCCGGCCAATCACAGACCAAATAATAGTTGAGGGCGGGACGACATTTGGCACAGCCGTTTGATGTTGACCACTCAAGCTCTTGCATAACAGCCGGAATCGTTTTCAGCCCCTTTGCCTTGATCAAACGGCGCACATCACCATGGCCCAAATCAGTACAACCACACATGGGCTGCACCGCTGCGGGGTTGTAATCATCGCCCAAGGTCAATGACATAATTTGTTCAACAAGACCGGTACATGTGCCACACGAAGATGATGCTTTCGTGTGGGCGCGCACATCGTCAAGATTGGTCAGACCCATGTCTGTAATCTTTGAGACGATTGCGCCTTTACAAACGCCGCTACAGCCGCAGATTTCCGCATCATCCGGCAAGGCTGCAACGGCCGCCATAGGGTCCAGGGGGGCACTCCCCTGATAGGCTTGACCGAAGATTAATGTCTCACGCATTTCGGAGACATCGGTTTGTTTTTTAAGAAGATCAAAGAACCAAGGTCCATCTGCGGTCTCTCCATAAAGGACAGCGCCGATAATTTTATTATCCTTCAAAACAAGCCGCTTATAGACCCCGCTTGAGGCATCGCGCAGAACAATTTCTTCGCGCTCATTGCCTTCAGCAAAATCACCCGCAGAATAAAGATCAATCCCTGTTACTTTGAGCTTCGTAGCGGTTACCGAGCCTTCATAGATCGCTTCACCACCGATAAGATTTTCAGCAATCGTGCTGGCCATTTCATAAAGCGGCGCGACAAGCCCATAACATTGATCACGGTGCTCGACGCATTCCCCAAGCGCATAAATATCAGGGTCAGATGTGAGCATATCATCGCTCACTAAGACCCCGCGATTGGTTTCAATACCCGCCTCTTTCGCCAAATCCATGCTCGGGCGAATACCAACAGCCATCACCACCATTTCACAAGATAGCTCTGTACCATCCTCAAGATGCACCGCAGAAACTTTGCCACCCTTGCCGATGATCTCTTTGGTGTTCGCCTCAGTAATCACTCGAATTCCAAGATCATCAAAGGCCTTTTCAAGCAAATAGCCTGCCGCCGGATCAAGCTGGCGCTCCATCAAGGTTGGCATCAGATGCAACACCACCACATCCATGCCTTGCGCTTTCAAACCGGCCGCCGCCTCAAGGCCTAAAAGACCGCCACCGATAACAACAGCAGTCCCCTCGCCTTTGGCAACCGTAATCATGCGCTCCACATCATCCAAATCGCGATAGGTGAGAACACCATCAAGATCATGACCGGGGAGCGGAATGATAAAGGGGTTGGAGCCCGTTGCCACCACCAGTTTGTCATAGAGCTCTGTAACCCCAGCCTCAGACGTCACCGTCTTTGCCTCACGGTCAATTTTTGCAATCCGCGCCGCCTTATGAAGCGTCACATTATGCTCTTCATACCAAGCATCATCATGCGTGATGATATCTTCATATGTCTTTTCGCCAGAAAGCACAGGCGACAACATAAGACGGTTATAATTCACACGTGGTTCAGCATTAAAGATAGTGACATCATAGGCTTCAGGCGCTTTATCGAAGAGATCTTCAAGCATCCGTCCAGGCGCCATGCCGTTGCCGATTATTACAAGTTTTTGGGCCATTATTCTGCAGCCTCCGTAACAGCCATACGCTGACGCTCGATGCGAGCTGCGCGCTTGGCTTCAATCGATTTAAGTTGATCCTCGCTTGGATCAGCACCGCCTTCATACGCTTCAAGAAAATCAAGAAGCTCTTCGCGGTAGGCGTAATAATCTGGGTGGTTCAACAATTCCTTGCGCGAGCGCGGACGCGGTAAATCGACTTCCATAATATTGCCGATTTTAGCATTCGGACCGTTCGACATCATCACCACACGATCAGCCAATAAAATGGCTTCATCCACATCGTGGGTGACGCAAATAGCCGTCACCTGTGTGCGCTTCCACACATCCATCAACACATCTTGCAGCTCCCAACGTGTCAGGCTATCAAGCATGCCAAAAGGCTCATCAAGCAGAAGAAGTTTTGGCGACAAAGCAAAAGCACGGGCAATACCCACACGTTGCTTCATACCATTGGAAAGGTCAGATGCTGCCTTTTCCATGCTGTCACCAAGGCCAACTTTTGACAGATAATATTCGCACACATCACGCTTTTCAGCCTTTGAGGCATCCGGATAAACTTTATCCACGCCAAGCGCCACATTGTCATAAGCGCTCAACCAAGGAAGTAGGCTAGGTGCCTGAAACACAACAGCCCGGTCAGGCCCCGCCTTCGTGACATGTTTACCATCCAAAATGACCGAGCCTTTAGTGATTTCATTCAATCCCGCCACCATGGAAAGCGCTGTCGATTTACCGCAACCAGAATGGCCAATCAAGGTGATAAACTCACCCTTTTTCATCTTCAAATCAACATCTTCAATCACCGTCAACGGACCTTTTGGCGTTGGGTAAACCTTGGTCAGTTTAGAAAATTCAAGATATTTATCTTCCGCAATAGTTGGCGCTTCTGCCACGTCTTTATAGGCTTTTGGCAAATCGTCTTTACGGAAAAACGGCGTCACATTCGGCAGCGTAATATCTTTGTCGAGATCAGCACCGCGCTCCAGCCCAACTTCCATCAAATAGGCCGTCACATCTGCACGCAACTTCATAAAAGTTTCATCTGAATTCATCGCCCCGCGATCGCGTGGCCGCGCAAGATCGACTTTGAATTCTGGTCCAAAGGTCGCCTTAGGACCTGGCGTCAATGGAATGATCCGATCGGCCAGCAAGATCGCCTCATCCACATCATTAGTGATGAGAATGATCGTCTTTTTCTCTTTTTGAGAAATGTCCGCAAATTCATCTTGCAGTTTCGCGCGGGTCAGCGCATCCAATGCCGACAGGGGTTCATCAAGAAGCAACACCTCAGGCTGGATCGCAAGCGCACGGGCAACCGCCACACGCTGGCGCATGCCGCCGGAAAGCTCCGATGGCATCCTGTCTGCCGCATGACTTAAGCCCACCATATCGATATATTTATCGACGATCTCTTTGCGCTCAGCTTTTGGTTTTTTCTTAAAAACCTCGGCCACTGCCAAATCCACATTGCCGCTCACGGTTAGCCACGGCATCAAGGAATATGACTGGAACACCACACCACGATCAGAACTTGGTCCGTCGATTTCTTTACCTTTGAAAATGATGCCACCACGATCAGGTGTGATGAGGCCCGCCAGCGCGGAAATTAACGTTGTTTTACCTGAACCAGAAAATCCGACGATGGCAATAAACTCGCCATCCTCAACTTTAAGATTTATGTCGCTTAAAACATCAGTGCGGGCAGCGCCCTCACCATAATGTTTAGAAAGGTCTGTAATTTCTAATAAACTCATGTCACAGCCCTCAACGGTTCGCAGAAAAGGTAAAGGCGCGCTGCAGAGCAAACATCAAGCGATCCAGCATAAAACCGATGATCCCGATGGTCAGAACAGCCACCATGATTTTGGCAAGCGAACTTGAAGAACCATTTTGGAATTCATCCCAGACAAATTTGCCAAGACCCGGATTTTGCGCCAGCATTTCAGCCGCAATCAGCACCATCCAGCCCACACCCAATGACAGCCGCAGACCCGTAAAGATCAGCGGTAATGAAGACGGCAGAACAAGCTTGGTAATCGTCTTCCATGTGGGCAGTTGAAGCACGCGCCCGACATTCATCAAATCCTTATCAACAGACGCCACACCGAGGGCTGTATTGATAAGGGTTGGCCACATCGAACAAAGCGTCACGGTCACAGCTGAAATCAACAATGATTTTGGCATCCACTCCCATGGGCTTGCATAGGTCGCAGAAATAATCATCGTAACAATAGGCAGCCACGCAAGTGGCGAGACCGGTTTAAAAATTTGAATCAAGGGATTGATGGCGCCATTGAAAGTGCGCGATAAACCAGACGCAATGCCCAAAGGCACAGCAATGGCTGTCGCAATGATGAACCCAAGCGCCACAGTGAACAATGACGTAACGATCTGGTCAATATAGGTCGGCTTACCTGTATAGCTACGCTGTTTTACCTTATCTGCTTTACCCGCAGCAATCAGCTTTGCGTTACGCTTTTCTTGCCGCTCAAAGAACTTCTCAGCCTTCTCGCGCTCACGCACATGGTCTTGCCACAAATTGCCAACCTGCTCCCAAACTTGCACGGGGCCGGGCACAGAACCGAGCGACGTCTGAACTTTTGGCGCAAGCACACCCCAAGCCAGCAAAAACACCATAATGCCAACAAGTGGGATCACAAGCACACGCTTTAATTCGCTGAGCTGCTCTTTCGGGCTATCACCAGCCGCCATTTTTAACATGGGCGTCAACCATGAAAAACCGAGCGCCTCTAACCAGCTGCTCGCTTTATTAATTGCAGTAAAAATTTTCTCTCGTCTTTCCGTCTTTTCAGCAGAAAGAGTATTGGATGTATCGGCCATTATTTTGGTCCTATGTGTCGTCAGTAGTTAAGTTATGAAAATGGAACTATGGGATATGAAGAGAGCGGAGTGAGGCCAGTAGCTTTCTGGCCTCACCCCTGTTTGCCGTTAGCCTTAGCCTCCGACGACCTCGCTACCTTCAACCTTTTGAGCACCCTTCAAGCCAATATTCAGGCTATCGATATAGGCGTTTGGTTTTTTACCATCATAAGGAATGCCATCAATGATATCGCCAGCAGGCGTCGGCTCTTTGTAGCCATCCGAATCCCATGGGAACTCCGCCTTATCGGCATGACCATCTTCAACCACTAGCTCGGCTGCTTTCAGGTAAATATCCGGACGATAAACAGATTTAGCGACTTCATCATACCAGCTATCAGGTTTGGCTTCCGAAATCTGACCCCAGCGGCGCATTTGTGTCAGATACCAAATGGCGTCTGAGTAAAACGGATATGTCGCGAAATAACGGAAGAAGACGTTAAAGTCTGGAACCGAGCGCTTATCACCTTTTTCATATTCAAAGGTACCCGTCATAGAGTTGGCGATCACTTCTTCATCAGCACCAACATATTCAGAGCGAGCAAGAATTTTCACGGCCTCCAAACGATTGGCATTATCATTTTCATCAAGCCATTTACCCGCCCGTATCAACGCTTTGGTCAAAGCAAGCGTGGTGTTTGGATTTTCTTCCGTGAATTTTTTGGTCAGACCGAAAACCTTCTCCGGATTATTCTTCCACATTTCATAGTCAGTGATAACCGGAACGCCGATGCCCTTAAAAACAGCAGCTTGATTCCATGGTTCACCAACGGAATAACCAAGAATTGTTCCAGCTTCCATGGTGGCTGGCATTTGCGGTGGCGGCGTTACAGAAAGAAGCGCGTCTGCCTGAATTTGGCCAGACACATCTGTTGGTGAATAATATCCAGGGTGAATATTACCGGAAGCCAACCAATAGCGGATCTCATAGTTGTGGGTCGAGACTGGGAAAACCATACCCATATTAAACGGCTTGCCTTCGTCTTTAAATTTCTCAACCACAGGCTTCAAAGCATCAGCCTTGATCGGGTGAACCGGCTTGCCATCTTTATGAGGAATATGCGGCTTCATTTGCGCCCATATATCATTGGAGACGGTGATCCCATTACCATTCAGATCCATGGAAAACGGCGTTACAATGTGCGCCTTTGTGCCGAAGCCAATCGTTGCTGCAATCGGCTGACCAGCCAACATGTGCGCGCCATCAAGCTCGCCTGTGATCACGCGATCAAGCAGCACTTTCCAGTTTGCCTGCGGTTCAAGAGTGACGAAAAGCCCTTCGTCTTCAAAATAACCAAGCTCTGCCGCCACCGCGAGGGGCGCCATATCGGTTAATTTTATGAACCCTAATTTGAGTTCATCTTTTTCTACATCAAGTGGCTCTGCATGTGCTGGCGTGAACACAGTGGTGGCAAATAAAATTGCGGCCCCAGCCATTAACATTGTTTCTTTTGTTCTTTTCCAAAACTTCATCCTGTGTACTCCTATTTACGGCAGCATGAACTGCACTAAAAAAGCCGCTTTTGCGCCCTGATGCCAAAGAGAGGGAGGTGGCAAAGGAACGTAAAAGCGGCTGCGCTTATGATTTGCCCGTCATTAGGCAAAAGTTGTAAGGGCTTCGATAAAAGCTTAATAAAATGTTGCAATCATTGTGCCAGTTTGAAAAAATTAGATAAGGCATTGAAATAAATAGCTATTATTGAAATAATATTATTTCTCAATATTCTTATTTTTGAATTTGACTGCTTTATAGGCAGGCATAATAGCTGTGCTGATTTATTGTGCGGTGCATATAATATCTATTTGGCAAAACACTTTGTATAAACATCCAATAGCCAGAAAAAATTACCGCGTGATATTATCCAGCAAAGCTTAAGCGCTTACAGATGATATAAAGAGACATATAATCGCAACGGCTATTTGCTCGTTCAACGGACTCATATTCCTATGGCGCCAACAAATTTTTCGCCATAACCAAACCTTCAGCGACCTCGTGAAGTTTGCGATTTTGGTTCATCGCGGTCTTGCGCATCAAGGCATAGGCCTCATCTTCGCTCAACCCTTTAGTGGTCATAACAATGCCTTTAGCACGGTCAATCACTTTGCGTTCTTCCAATGCAGAACGCGCATCTTCCAGTTCTCGAGCCATGCGAGAATAAGCATTAAAACGACTAATCGCCATCTCTAATATAGGTGTGACGCGTTCTTTCCTCAGCCCATCAATGATATAAGCCGAGACGCCGGCTTCAATCGCAGCTTCCGTTGTGGCTTCGTTCGTATTGTCCACGAACATGGCAATTGGTTTTTTTACCGCGCGGGAGAGTTGAAACGTGTTTTCCAGCATATCCCTATTTGGATTGCCAAGATCAATCACAATAACATCGGGCTTCACAGTATCTATCAGTTTGGCAACGCCAGCCATATTATTCGCAATAACTAACTGCTCATAGCCAGCCTCACGTAGGCCAGCTTCAATGACAGCACTGCGGACAGAATCAGAATCAATAATGAGAATGGTAAGGCTCTTTGATAGCATGGCACAATTTCACCCATGCAGATAAATTGTGCAATGCAAAATATTGGGCACAAGGTGCTTATTTCTTAGGCAGTTTTCAACTGTATGTCGCAAAAGCAAACATGGTCCACGTTAAAACTAATCAAAATAGTTTCGACGTGAACCATAATATAGCCTGACTATATGTCAGCCGGAGACTTTGAGTATTAAGAACGACGTCTTTTATTAAAGACGCTGTTCAGTTTTCTTATCAAAGAAATGCACTCTATCTTGTGCCGCCTTGAAATGAAGTTGAGTGCCCCGTTTCGTTGATGAGAAAGATTCTGCCTTAGCAATAAAATCAACGCCATCATCTGTAACCATATGCGCGATGATATGGTCGCCAAGTTTTTCAACCAAATCAAGTTTAGCGCTAATAATTGAATCTTTCTTATCGCAAGCCGTCAGATGTTCTGGGCGCAAGCCAACATACATTTCATCAGAAGAACCACCTTTCGGTTTGGAAAGGGTTTTTGTTCCACCCAATGAAATTCCCTTAGCCGATGCCTTAACCTCAAACATATTCATTGCAGGGCTACCAATAAACTTGGCAACGAATAGATTGGCTGGCATGTTGTATAAATCCATCGGCGCACCAATTTGCTCGACCAATCCGTCGCGAAGGACAACAATCTTATCAGCCAATGTCATCGCTTCAACCTGATCATGGGTCACATAAATCATGGTCGCGTCAAGACGCTCATGCAGACGAGCTATTTCAAGCCTTGTTTGTCCGCGCAGTGCGGCATCAAGGTTGGATAAAGGTTCATCAAAAAGGAAAACTTCTGGTTCACGGACAATAGCACGACCAATTGCAACCCTTTGGCGCTGACCACCGGACAGAGCACGCGGTGTACGCTCCAGGTAATCTTCAATATGCAGAATTTTAGCAGCCTCATTAACCCGACGCTCGATTTCATCTGGCGGGGTTTTGATCTGTTTCAAACCAAAAGCCATATTGTTATATACTGTCATATGCGGATAAAGCGCATAGGTCTGGAACACCATAGCAACACCACGCTTGGATGGTCCCACATCATTTACAACACGGTCCCCGATGGATATTTCACCACCTGAGATATCCTCTAGGCCTGCTACCATGCGGAGCAATGTGGATTTACCACAACCTGAGGGGCCAACAAAGACGACAAATTCACCGTCCTCAATATCTATATCGACACCATGCATTACTTTTGTATCACCATATGATTTGGATACATTTTTAATTGTTAAACCTGCCATTTGTCGTCCATTTCCTTAATAGCTGAAACAAGATTATCTATAAAATTTGAGTATTGTTCTGGAAGATCCGCCCATAATTGTTTGTTGCGCGCAAAGTCTTCTTCAGCTCCCATAGCCAATAGAGGCTCGAGCTGATCCCAGTAGGGTTCTTGGTAGTCAATTGGCATCTTTCCCGCAGCAAAATGACGTGCATATACATACCAACTTGCAATACATTCATAACAATATTTTGGTACTATATTTTGCCGCAAACAAGATTCCAGCGTTGGACGAATATAAATGGGTATTTTAGAATACCCATCCATACATATCCGTTCCAACTGATCTGCTATTGCCCTATTTGAAAAGCGGTCAACAACATCAAGAAGGTAATCACTCTTATTAAAAGGCAATGAGAGATCAAGACCAGGCAAAACTTCTTTTGTTTGAAAATTATCAAAAAAAGCTTTTAGCGACGGGTCACGAATCGCCTGATCAAATGTTTTGTGACCCGCAAGGGCTCCAAGATAACAAATGCCTGTATGCCCACCATTGAGAATACGAATTTTAGCCTCTTCATAAGGATCAACATCAGCAACAAACTCAGTGCCAACCTTAGGCAAATCAGGCATTACTGCTTTGAAGTTATCTTCAACTACCCATTGTTTAAAAGATTCGCTGTTGATTGAATTGAGGCCGACAGCTCCGAAAAGTTCAGTTATTTCCTGAGATAAAGCCTCACTGGTGCGCGGTGTGATCCGGTCAACCATAGAACAGGGAAAACAAGCATTCTCGTCTATCCAGCCAAGCAGATCATGTTCACCCGTAACCTCAAGGTATTTCTTGAAGTTACGTTCCAGCATCTTGCCATTCGAGCGGATATTATCGCAGCACAAGATGTTAATCGGCAAACCATTTGCTTGATACCGCGCACGCAAGGCAAGTGACAGATAAGCATAAATCGATTGTTGGCTAATACCTTCAATTTCCTTGGCAATGATTGGATCATCTATATTCAAAGTGGCATCATCATTGAGATAATAACCGCTTTCGGTCACTGTAATCGTAATCATATTAACGGATGATCGCGCGACGATATTTTCTGCCTCTATGGCATTTTTTGACCAATCCAAAAATTGACAATGTGACCTGACTAGGCGCATCTCTCTCACATCATCAGGAGTTGTTGTCGTTAGTAAATATCCATTTTCAACTTTTTGTACTTGCTCAAAAGAGCCCGCTTCAGAAGCCCTCAAATTAACCGCAGCGATACCCCATCGCAAATCGTTAGTGCACTGCATATAGTCATCAATATAAACCGCCTGATGTGCTCTATGGAATCCGCCATAACCCAGATGCACAACGCCAATGTCGCACTTCGCCCGATCATAATTGGTCGCGTATAGCGCCTCATTGTTTTGACTGATGGATGCCAGCATCATGCGCTTACCTGATTTTTTGGTGCCAACTCACTAAGTGCCAGATCACGGTACTGGGTAGGTGTGACTTTTTTTGTTTTTAAGAAATGACGGTTAAAGTTAGCTAGGTTTTGAAAACCAACAGCAAAACATATCGTCGAAATTTGGTCGTCAGTTGAATAGAGCATCGAACAGGCTTGGCTGATACGAACACGATTGACAAATTCAACGAATTTATTGCCCGTCACTCTTTGAAAGTTTCTTGAAAAAGCCGCTGCACTCATACCGGCCATATCGGCAGCAAGTGTCACCGAAATATCTTCTGCGTAATGCTCCGTGATATAATCGATCACATTGGCAATACGCGCTTGTTTGGATGTACCTTCAGGTTGGATCATGCCAGCAAAAGACAAAGGTCTTTTTTCCGCATGCTCATTCACACGCACAAGGAATCTAAGGAAAGCGGCTATGCGTTCTGCGCCTTTAGTGCTTCTGATACGTTCAAAATGACCACGAGCAAATGTTGGGTTAAAGCCAGTAAATTCAACCCCCGATTTAGCCAGTTCAAACATCTCATCCATCTCTTTGAACTCAGGAAATGCTTTTGAGAGTTGATCAAGACTTTCTTGGCTGAATTGAACCAGCATATCGCGCATTTCGACCGGCTCAGGATGAGCAACTTCATCTGTCGTCCAATTATGAGGAACATAAGGTCCGATTAGATATAAAGATCCCGGTATAAATTCGCCTATGTAATCACCGACAAAGGTCTTGCCTCGCGTCTCGACGACAAGATGCAGTTCATATTCTGCGTGACTATGCCAACGGCACAGATCAGTCGGCCAGCCATGCTGAAGATAGCGTATCGTCTCGGTCGCACGGTCAACATACTCAAACTCGGGTTGGATTATTGACATCGACTACCTCAACACATTGCCACCATCCACACTCAAAATTTGAGCGGTGATGTATTGAGACTGCTCGTATGCGAGAAACGCGGTAACCCGCGCGACTTCCGCGGGTTTACCCATATAGCCTAGAGGAACGGCTTCACAGGCGTCGCCATTGGCACCGGTGATAAAACAGCGCTTACCGGACAAATCCGTTGGAGCCGCACCCGAAATCATTTTACCGCACCGAATGTCAAACCTTGAACCAACTGCTTTTGCGTCAGCCAACCGAAGATAACAATTGGGGCACAAGCCAGCGTCGAAACTGCTGACAACTTCGCCCAGAACAAGCCCTCAGGACTTGAGAATGAAGCAACAAGCGCCACAAGCGTTCCTGCATTTGATGAGGTCAAATTGATGGACCAAAAGGCTTCATTCCATAACAGAACAACCGACAACAAAGCGGTGGAAGCAATACCACCCCAAGCCAAAGGCATAACAACCTGAGTGATTTCACCATAGGTTGAAGCGCCATCCATACGGCTTGCTTCCAAAATCTCTTTTGGAATCTCTTTGAAATAATTGAAGAGGATCAACATTATAATAGGCAGGTTAATCATAGCATAAATGACCACCAGCGCGGTTTTTGTATCGAGAAGTCCAAACTTTTGGCAAATCAAATAGATCGGCAGCAAAACACCAACAGCTGGCAGCATTTTTGTGGATAGCATCCATAGCAAAATGTCTTTTGTCCAGCGCGTCGTGTTGAATGCCATTGCATAGGCCGACGGTATTGCAATCAGCATGGCAAGAAGAGTTCCACCAATACTCGTTACAACCGAATTCCATGCAAACTTAAGGTAATCAGTACGTTCTTCAACTAATACGTAATTTTCTACTGTTGGCTCAAACACGAACAAAGGTGGCACAGCAATAGCTTGAAGCTCCGACTTGAAGCTCGTCAAAAACATCCAAAATATAGGAAAGAAGAAGAGTATTGCTACAGTCCAAGCACCGAAAGTTGAAAGGTTGTTTAAAAATTGCTTTTTTTGTCTATCTGTCATGATTACACCGTCAAACTCTTTCCAACAATTCGGATAAGGAATATCGCCACAATATTTGCAAGTATGATCGCGAACACACCACCTGCAGAAGCAACACCAACATCAAAGCCTTGCAGGGCCTGAGTAAAGATCAAGAATGCCAAGTTGGTTGATTGAACCCCTGGCCCACCAGATGTCGTAACAAAGATCTCTGCAAAAATAGACAGATGGAAAATCATCTGGATCATAATCACAATAGCAATAGGCCGCGCCAAATGCGGAATGGTTAAATTGAAGAACTGAGCCCAGAATCCAGCCCCATCAAGCGTGGCAGCTTCTTTTTGCTCTCTATCCTGACTTTGCAATGACGTCATGAAAATAAGGATCGCAAAAGGTGTCCACTGCCAACTAACAATAATAATAATGGAAAACAGAGGAAAATCAGAAAGCCAATCTATGGGATCTAAGCCAAACGAAGTCGAAATAAAGGCAAACAAACCGTATATCGGGTTCATCAGCATGTTTTTCCATACTAACGCATTGACTGTCGGCATGATGAAAAATGGAGATATCAACAAGACCCGAACTATACCCCTACCAAAAAAGTCGTGATTGATGAGAAGAGAGATCGCAAGCCCCAAAACAACCGATATCAATAAGACTGAACCAACCAAAATGAGTGTGTTGAGAATAGCGGGCCAGAATGAGGGGTCCGTATAAAAGAATTCGTAGTTAGATAATCCAATAAAGCCAGTTCGATCTTGATAGAGGAGATGGTATCGAATGGTCGAAAAATATATCGTCATCGATAACGGCACTATCATCCACAGTAACAATAATATTACACTGGGCGCCTGAAGCCATTTAGCGAGTGTCGGGTTCATCGCAATTCACTTTTCTGAAATAAAAATAAATATGAAATAGTGTGAGATTCGCTCCTGAATAAACAGGAGCGAATCTCCGTCTCTTGGGAGGTCTTAGTAGTAACCACCCTTACGCATTTCGCGATCAGCAGCTTTCTGAGAAGCAGCAAGTGCGTCCTCTACAGAGATACTACCAGACAATGCCGCAGTCATTTGCTGACCAACAGCAGTACCAATTGCCTGGAATTCCGGAATAGCCGCGAACTGAACGCCTACATATGGAGACGGGTTCAAGGTTGAATCTTCCGGGTTAGCAGACAAAATAGCCTTCAACTCAGCTTCATCAAATGTAGCAGCTTCCTGGAATTTAGGATTGCTGTATGTTGAAACACGTGTACCAGTTGGAACACTTGCCCAGCCATTTGTTTTAGCAACAAGCTCAATGTAAGACTTAGATGTAGCCCATTCGATGAACTTCTTAGCATCACCGGCCTGCTTAGTGCCTGCTGGAATTGCCAAAGACCAAGCCCATAGCCAGTTTGCACCTTTAGTTGTCGCTTTTTGTGGCGACTGTGCAAATGCCATTTTGTCAGCAACTTTCGACTGTTTTGGATCAGTTACAAAAGACGCAGCAATTGTAGCATCAATCCAAATTCCGCATTTACCTTCGTTGATAAGCGCAAGAATTTCGTTGAAAGAGTTGCCTTCAGAACCTGGAGGTCCGTATTTAGTCAACAGGTTAACATAGAAGTTAACTGCTGCATTCCATTCTGGGCTATCAAGAGCTGGTGTCCAGTCTTCATTAAACCATTGAGCACCAAATGAGTTCGCCAAAGTTGTGATGAACGCCATGTTGTCGCCCCAACCAGGCTTACCACGCAAGCAGATGCCGAAAACGCCATCGTCTGGCTTGTGTAGAGCCGCTGCGACTTTTTCCATATGATCCCAAGTTGGGTTATCTGTAATGGTCAAGCCAGCTGCATCAACCAAGTCCTTGCGGTACATGATCATGGAGCTTTCACCATAGAATGGCGCAGCAAACAATTTGCTATCATAGCTCAAACCAGCACGGATTGATGGAAGAATATCATCAACATCATAAGATGCATCAAATTCCAACGGTACAAGCCAGTTGTTTTTACCCCAGATAGGAGCCTCGTACATACCAATTGTCATAACATCAAACTGACCACCTTTTGTGGTGATGTCTGTTGTTACACGACTGCGCAAAGTACCTTCATCCAAAGTAACCCAGTTCACTTTAATGTCTGGATTGGCTTTCTCAAACTCAGGTGTGAGTTTTTGCATTTCAATCATGTGACCGTTATTCACAGTCGCAATTGTAATCTCACCAGCATTTGCTGATAGAGCAGTAGTCGCACACAAGGCCATAGCCAGTGCACATTTGCGGATAATTTTCATATTTTCCTCCCTAGAAATTAAAGGCAATCCAATCGCCTATGGTAATAGTCAATAGATCAAGCCAACTAGTCTAATACTTTTACCTCGAATTAATGTACATTCCCGCCTACCGTGCATAAAATTTATACAAATAATATGACTTTTGTATCGGAATTATATTAATTCAGATAATTTATATTGGCCTGAATATTTCAGATCGTCTTGAAATCGTTACTCCCGTCACAACGAAATGGTCTAAAATATGACCAATGATAAGCCTAAAAAATTATCATATGCAAGACACTTAAGCGCACTTAGTGGTTTTCATTATAAAATTGATTAATTCACAGGCCACATGATTCTATCATTTATGAAGGCCTAAAAGGCTCCTAGAATTGGCTCTTCTATTGGCTTGTATAAGGATATGAGCGGCTCATTGAGCCAGCCGTCGGCCCTCTTGTCCCGCGGTACAATGATCCGTCTGTTGTGCAGGTGGCGGGTATCTCTATTTCATCTGCAATGGTGCGGGCCAATGTATTAGCGTCTTTGTTTGCGCGTGCATCAACAAGACCAATAACGCAGCCAATGCCTTTATTTTCTTCAGTGGCAACAGAGCTGACAACTAGAACCTGTCCTTGTAATTTCTTACTTGCCCCACCCGTTTCAGGGTCAATGTTATCAAGAAAAGCGCGGTGAATTACAGCCATCGGTTTGCCCTTTTTAAGGCGCCATTCAAATGTGGTGCTTGCCGAATTCCAGACATTAAAACTTTCCCACGCGCTATCAATGAACGGCTGGCTTAAATTGCCAAAATGAACGCTTTCACGCAGATCGCCATATTTGATGTAAATAGGATATGTGCCGTAACCTTTACATCGCAAGATCCCGCCCTGTTCGGCCTCTTCTTCGGTAATCCCATCAAGAAGCATACAATCAGTATCTAAATTTAACTTGGTGTAGGTGGACGTGACTTTATCGCTATATGCATAAGCGGTGAGCGCTAACAAAATGATTAATGCTACTGGTATTTGGCGTATCTGAGTCATTTTGAGCTCCAAGACAGTTTGATGAGCCTATTTTAAATGGTTTCTACTTTCAAAGGACGGGAAAGAAGTTGCGTCATTGCTTCAGTAATATCTATTTTTTGAGATAGAACACTGTCAACTGCGTCGATAATTGGCGCATCTATATTGGCATCGCGGCATAACTGAGCTGCAATGCCAGTCGTGTGCACCCCTTCTGCGAGCTTCATAGAACTCAAGTTATCCCCCGCACCCATAGCCATACCATAGGCAAAATTGCGCGATTGTGGGCTTGAACATGTGAGCATCAAATCGCCGAGACATGACAGACCCATTAATGTCTCCGGCTGTGCGCCGAAATATTGTGCGATGCGCGCAAGCTCCGCAAAGCCGCGCGTTGTAAGGGCTGCCTCTGCACTAGCGCCAAGCTTTTTTGCGCGTGCAATACCAATGGCAAGGGCAATAATGTTCTTGAGAGCGCCACCAAGCTCCACACCGATTATATCATTTGATGCGTAAAGCCGTAATGCTGGGCTTGAAATAGCTTCAGCAAGCCTAGCTGCCACCTCAAGGCTAGGGGCCGCCAATGTAACCGCCGTTGGTAAGCCACGAGCAACATCATCGGCAAAACTTGGGCCTGACAGCACAGCAATAGGATTATTCGGCATAACTTCGCGCGTGATCTCGCTAACGCGCTTGCCTGTGGTGCTTTCAATTCCCTTAGCACAAAGAACCAATGTTGCAGTTGGTTTAATTATCTCACGAAATTTCTCAAGGATGCTTCTAATTGCCTGTGCTGGAATAACCACAAGTAAAATATCAGCTCCAGCCATGTCAGCAGGGTCTGCTGTCGGCTGAATACCCGCCGGAAGTGGAATGCCTTCTAAAAATTTTATATTTTGGTTTTGTTGGCGTATATCTTCAATAACACTGGTGTCACGCGCCCACAAAGTGGGGTTTTGACCTTTACGCGCGATACTGGCGGCAAGAGCTGTCCCCCATGCGCCGCCCCCAATAACAGAAATATCAGTCAAACTTTTGCCCCTCGTTTGCCGTGTCCTACCAGTGCCTCACTCATTGTATCAAGGGGCCAGCGCGGGCGTGGTGTAAAGTCCATATCACCCTCATTGCCAATAGCAATATGCTCAGCAGCAGCCCATGCAATCATCGCGGCATTATCTGTGCAAAGCGCAAGAGGTGGTGTTGAGAGCGCCCAGTTTTCTTTTTCACATATCAGTCTAAGGCGCTCAGCAATCATTTTATTTGCTGCCACACCTCCAGCTACAACCATCGTGGGACTTTTAAGATCTGGAAACTCATCTCTAAAATGTATGAAGGCTCGCGCAACACGGTTTTCTAAAACATCCGCCACAGCAGCCTGAAACGAAGCACAAATATCGGCAACATCTTGGTTATCTAAAGGCGCCGCTTTTTCTGCCGCCAGTCGCACAGCCGTTTTTAAACCTGAAAGAGACAAATTAAGCGTTTCATGGTTTTGCATCGGACGAGGAAACTTAAATCGTTCTGCATCCCCCCTTAATGCGGCTTTCTCAACGGCTGGACCGCCGGGATGATCAAGACTCAGCATTTTTGCAGTCTTATCGAAGGCCTCCCCTAATGCATCATCAATTGTCGTGGCCAGCCTGCGATAATGCCCTACACCGTGGACAATCAAAATTTGAGTATGCCCACCAGAGACCAAAAGCAACAAATAAGGAAAGGCAATGCCATCGGTTAGGCGGGCGGTAAGGGCGTGACCTTCCAAATGATTGACAGGATAAAAAGGCTTGCCGAGTGCTTTGGCCATCACCTTAGCTGTCATTGTAGCAACAAGCAGTCCGCCGTTTAATCCCGGGCCACAAGTAGCAGCAATAGCATCCACATCATTGGCTTCCAATTCTGCCTCACTCATTGCCGCGCGAACAATGCCGTCCATCGCATCAACATGGGCGCGTGCAGCAATTTCTGGCACTACACCACCATAAGCCGCATGTTCATCAATTTGACTATACACAATATTGGATAAAATTTCGCCTTCACCATCACCAATCCAGCGCACAACACTTGCCGAGGTTTCATCACAACTTGATTCAAGCGCTAGCACAAGGCGCTCACTCGGCGTGGCGCTTGAGGCAACATTCGTTCTTTGGTTTTTATTTTCTATCATGACAGACGTTGAACCAGAGCGATAAATGGGTAAGGTGCGGCATTCTATCTTCGACTATCACCTGAGCAGAACTTTTTGCAAATGAAACCTCATCTCTTCTCCAATGAAAATCCAATCAAAATTGGCACGCGCGGCAGTGATCTCGCCTTAGTACAAGCACATGAGGTGAAAAACCTCCTAATGCGCGCTCATGGACTGGATGCAAATGCGATCTCTATCAAGCTCATAAAAACGACCGGCGATATCGTGCAGGACCGCCCTCTCTCAGAAATTGGCGGCAAAGGACTTTTCACGAAAGAAATAGAACAAGCCCTAATAGAGGGTGAGATTGATATTGCCGTTCATTCATCAAAAGACATGCCGACAGTGCTGCCTGATGGATTGGTGCTTGATGTGTTCTTAGAGCGCGAAGATGTGCGCGATGCTTTTATTTCCAATGAGGCGGAAAACCTTGGCGCGCTATCCCATGGCGCCACGATTGGTTCTGCTTCCTTGCGCAGACAAGCGCAACTGAAACGCTTTCGCTCAGACTTCAATGTCATTATTTTTCGCGGCAATGTACAAACACGTCTGCGCAAGCTGAATGAAGGGCAAGCCGATGCGACTTTATTGGCGGCCGCTGGTTTGAGCCGGCTTAAAATGACGGATATTATTGCGGACTATCTCGACCCAGATATTTTCCTTCCTGCCTGCGCCCAAGGTGCCATTGGCATTGAAACGCGGGGCGGCGATGATACAACCCATGATTTCATTATGCCATTGCATGATAGCATTACCGCAGCGGCAATCCATGCCGAGCGGGCATTTTTGAAAGTCTTGGATGGCTCGTGCCGCACGCCCATTGCTGGCATTGCTAAAATTGACAGCGGTAAGCTTATTTTCAAAGGCGAGGTCCTGCGACCCGATGGCAGCGAAAGCTTCGACATTGAGGGCGTTGGCAACATTGATGATGCGATTGCTATTGGTGAAGAGGCAGGCTTACGGTTAAAGTCACGACTGAGTGCAGACTTTCTGGAAAGCCTGCATCAGCGATAAGCGAGAACGGCCATGCGCCTTTTGATGACACGACCACAACCAGATGCCAGTATTTCTGCTGACAGATTGCGTCAGCTTGGTCACGAGGTAATTGTCAGCTCCGTTTTAAATGTGACTTTTTCAAACAACCCTCTCTCATGGCATCAAGACATGGGCCTTGTGGTTACAAGCCGCAACGGAATAAGAGCACTTTCAACGCTTTCCACGGATGAAATGCGGACAAACGCAACTTTATTTACCGTCGGCGATGCAACAGCAGCACTTGCAAAAGAAGCCAAATTTAAGAATATAATTTCAGCATCTGGTGCCGTCGATGATCTTGCTTCTTTAATTGCAGACAAAAAACCAGCCAGCACACTCTATATTTGTGGCCGTGACAGAAAAAGCGAGCTTGACACTAAACTTCAAACACGAGGCATTCCCGTTGAAATAGCGGAACGTTATCACGCAGATTTTGCCACATCCCTCACGAAGGAAGCAATAAACGCGTTTGAAAAACAAACCATAGACGGTGTACTTCATTATTCAGCAAGATCAGCAGAAGCCTTTATTCTTCTCATGAAACAGCAAATAGTTAGTTATTCAACTAAACAAATAACACATTTCTGCCTTGCAAAAGCCATATCATCTGTGCTGGATAGAAATATTGGGATACACGCTGTGGTTGCGGAGCGTCCTAATGAGCAATCTTTGTGTGATGCCATTGAAGCCTCCGCAAAGAGGTATCGAAATTGAATGCTGACTGGTTCGGCCTTTTGTGCTGAGCCTACTAAGAAGTGAGTGCTTATAATGACGTCTAATGGTAATGATGACAAACCTCAAAATACACAAGGCTCGAAGTCGTCAGGGACAAAGCGAGGAACAAGGCAGAGCGCCCGTGCGCGTGCACGCAATGCAAAGAAAAACGTCACCATAGATCTTGAAGCCAAAGATGTGACGACAAAATCTAAGACAACGAGCACAAAACCAGCGGCGGCATCTACAAGCAAAAAAGCAGAAACAAAAACCAGCCCCACTCAATCAACTAAACCATCGCCATCAGTGATTGGGTCAACCTCGCCAAAAAATACGACAACATCAAAGGCGTCTACCAACACAAACGAACCGTCAACAGCCAAGACACGCACCACATCTGCAAAACCAAGTGAGGACAAAACGCCCGCGAAAAATAACAACGGGATTTTCAAAACTCTGATATCTGCGATCATTGGCGGCGTAATCGCGATACTTGGCTTTCTCCTGTTACAGTTTGCAGGATTGATCCCCTCTATGACCGCCACATCTGATGCGCCTGCTTTAGATGCTCTTGAACAACGCCTCGCCATTGTCGAAAATTTGCCGACGCCAGAAGGTATCGACCCAACTCAAATCGAAGGCCTCGCAAAGCGCATTGGCTCCGTTGAAACAGCACTTGATACACCAAATATCCCTGAAGAAGTGGCGGCACGATTAACCGCACTTGAAACACGCCTCTCCCAGATGGAAGCATCAAGACCAACGAATTCAAAAGAAGTGACGGCGGCCATCGCCAGTGCGGTACCAGCTGGTTTGTCCGACCGTCTAGCCGCGATCGAGACGCGCCTAAGTGCTGCAACAGAAAATAGTGGCGAAGGACAAACGACGAGCGAAGAGACCAAAGGTATTATTACTGGGTTATCCGCAAAGCTGGAAACGCTAAAATCAGAATTTGACGTTTTAAAAGGCAACAGTACTGAATTTGTTTCACAACTTTCTGCACTCTCGAAGAAAGTAGACACCACAGAAAAATCGCTCGCCAAACAAAGTGACTCAAGCAATGTACTGCGCAACGTTGCGCAAACCGTCGCGCTTGATAACCTAAAGCATGTTGCTCAATCAGGAGCACCATTTGCTGAAGCGCTTCAAGCATTGAAAACGACAGGTTTCCCATCGCAAAGCATAGCGCTGATTGAACCCTATGCTGATCAAGGCTTGCCTGATACAGGCACCCTGAAAACACAACTTGATGAGCTGATCGGCACGGCCACAGCACGAGCCGAGCCAGTTGCACAAACCACTGAAGCACCTCAATCAGCTCTTGAAAAATTATTGAGTAACGCACGGTCTGTCATCAAAATTAGAAAAGTGGACGCGAACAACACACCCGCTGAAGGTGCACTGAGTGACATGCAAGAAGCATTTGGCGCGAGCAATCCTGAAGCATTTAAGAAAGCCATGGATGCCCTAGAAGATGGACAAAAAGAGTTGTTTTCAAATTGGGTAACCAACTGGCAAGCACGTCTATCTCTCAAGACACTTCATTTAACGCAAGAAAAGGCGGAGAAAAGTCCTCCCCCTCAAGGTTCAGATGAGCCTGCTTCTTCCGACAATAAAACGAAATAAGGAATTTTTTGATGTTTGGTTTAATCATTTTTCTCATCATTGTATTCCTCATGGCTGCAGGCTTTGCATGGCTTGCTGACCAACCTGGAAGCTTGCTTATCTTAAAATTTGGCGGATTGGAGTTTGCGGAAGAAAATCTTGCCGTCATCGCCGCCATCGCCTTTGCTATTTTACTCGCAATTATCTTCATCTGGATTATCATTACGATGGTGTGGAAGACGCCGGGCAATATTGGCAGTTTCTTCAAAAACCGTCGTCGAGAAAAAGGATGGCGAGCAATCGCTGATGGCGTCATTGCCGTTGGGGCAGGTGACATCTCTGCCGCGAGACGCGCCGCTAAACAATCCAATAAATACTTGCCAGAAGAACCGGTCGCGGGGCTATTAACAGCTCAGACCGCACAAATGGATGGCAAACAAGATGTCGCACGACAAGCTTTTGAGACGATGCTGGCCAAACCTGAAACCAAGGTTCTCGGTCTGCGAGGGCTTTATATGGAAGCCGAAACAACAGGTCAGAAAGAAGCTGCTCGCCTTCTAGTCGAGCAAGCCGTTACCGAACAACCAGGTCTTGAATGGTCGGGTAAAGCGCTTCTATCAATGCAGGCTGCCGATGGTGATTGGGACGGTGCGTTGATAACCCTCGATCAAAATGCAGACGCAAAATTATATGACAAGAAAGAAGCAAAACGTCTTCGCGCGGTTTTACTTACAGCCTCAGCACTTCAGCTTGAAACAAGCAATCCACAAAAAGCCAAATCACAAGCCTTGGAAGCGCATCGTCTCGCTCCAGACTTCGTGCCAGCGGCTGCAACCGCGTCGCGGGTTCTAGCCAGATTAAGCGAATTACGCAAAGCGACAAAGGTGGTGGAAACATGTTGGAAGTTAACACCGCATCCAGAATTAATGGACGCTTATACGCATGTTCGTTCAGGAGATTCAGGGATAGATCGTCTCAAACGAGCCGAAACCTTGAGCAATCTACGACCTAACCATGCAGAAGGATTGATGGGTGTTGCCCGCGCAAAAATGGACGTGCAAGATTGGGATGGCGCAAGGCTGACCCTTGCAAGTTTATTGAACTCTGCACCAACAGAACGTGTTTGCCTGATGATGTCCGAAGTGGAAGAGGGCCAATATGGAGATCGGGGCCGTGTGCGCGAATGGTTGTCTCGTGCCGTACACGCACAGCGCGATGCTGTATGGACAGCCGATGGATATATAGCAGATGAATGGGCGCCAATTTCACCTATTTCTGGCGAGCTAGATGCTTACGAGTGGCGCGTGCCCGTTGAAAATCTTGGTGAAGATCGCGATTTACTATTGGAAGAAATACCGGAAGGACCGCGTGAATTGCCTGTCGTTACTATTGCCGAAAGTGCTGCGACGCTTGCCACGACCATCAATGAAGACAATGTAACAATTCTAAGCGAGCAAACAGATGATTTGGCTGAGAGTGATGACCCCTCACCTGCCGACAGTGAAGTTGTAAGTGACGAGAATGAAACGGATGTGGCATCTAAATCAGCCAATGAAGACGCTCCAAAAGTCGAGGTTATTGCTGATGATCAATCCGCCTCAGATAATGTAAAAGACGTTGGAGACGACCCCATCACTCAAGGCGCAATTGATGATCCCGGCACCAAAGAAGCCGAACCTACCCGAAAACGATTCAAACTCTTTTAAGAGTGACAAGAGTCGTTTCCCCATAAAAAAACCACCGGATAGTATTCTGTCCGGTGGTTTTTAATTTTAATATCGTATGAGATCAACCAATCACAACGAGACGTGCTCCAACATTAACACGCTTGTAAAGGTCAACAATGTCCTGATTCCATAGTCGGATACAGCCGCTTGAAAGTGATTTGCCGATGCTGCTTGGGCTGTTTGTACCATGGATGCGATACAATGTGTCGCGACCACCTTGGTAGATATAGAGCGCCCGCGCACCAAGTGGATTTGTTAAGCTTGGCGGCATGCCTTTAGCCCATTTTTTCAACTGAGGCTCACGGCGGATCATCGCAGCAGGCGGTGTCCAAGTTGGCCATTCACGTTTAAAACCTATGCGTGCACGTCCTGACCATCCAAACCCTGCGCGGCCAACACCAACGCCATAACGCAACGCTTTTCCATTGGCTTCCACGAGATAAAGGTAGTGGTTATGCGGCTCCACAACAACAGTTCCAGGTTTTTCCTTCGTCTTATAATCGACGCGCTGACGCAGTAACTTCGGATCTATTTTCCCCGTATCAATCAGTGGTAACGGGAATTTTTCATCTGGTTTTGCCGCATATGCAAGCGCATGATATCTCTTTGAACCGACTACTGCCGGTCCTTGAGCTGTTAAATTCGTCGTTTGGCAGCCAGCTAAAACGGCTACTGATGCTAAACTACCACCAGCAAAAGCACGGCGTGATAGTAGGCTAATTTTCTTAGTATTTGACATATATCCCAAGCCCATCTTCCAAGATCACAACGATCTTGATATTAAAAATAGATCATTTCGATCTTACAAATTCAATCTTCTCTTGCCGCCGAATCAGAAAATACAACTTTCAGGTGCAAGCATTCATTAACCATGTGATAGCTATTTGTTAGTTTACATACAATTAAAAGATCAGGAAAAAATGCGTAATGATTTGCAGTTGTTGCAAAATAATCTCTATTTTGAGGCCTAAGTGACCTTTTTGTGATCGATTTGATGTTTCGAGGTTATTAATTTGACGCCTTTTGCATCAATCTCGTTCAAACAATGACCGTTCAAATGAATCAATCCCAAAGGCTATCCATCAAAATAGGCGACCACCTATTAATTCTATAACCGTAGGTGCCGCCCTGACGATAAACGCGGTTAAAAGCGTTGCTCGGTTACGCGCCTAGTAAAATTTCCAAGTTAAACGGGTGATCATATGATGCAGGTCTATTAAGCAGCTCCCAAATTCGCTGCATTTTCTCAAACCCTATGAGAGCACCCACCTTGTTCATAATTTTTTCTTCACGCACTTTATAATCTAACAGCTGATCGAGATCATGATCTCGCCGCAGGTTTTCGCCTGAATTCAGTTGGATAGATACGCCCGCCGCTGTCTCCGGTAGGGTATCATCCGTCTTAACCATCACTTTTTCAGCAATTTTTAAAATCTCAGGCATCGAGCACAGCTCATCTGAAAATGTGTCCAAAGCACCCGTGTTGTAACCAGCAAGTTTCGCGGCCGCCGTAACGCAATAACTAAACTTAGCTTCCAGTCCTGTTGTCGGCTTTTTAATATCGCAGACCGTCAGCCAGCGAGAATGTACGGTGATTTCGATGTTCGCGATTTTGTTTAAGTCGATAGTATGTTGAGCAGCGAGCGCATCAAGTGCTTCCAATGTCGCGTGCGTGCCATGACAGCAGGCATGAAATTTATGTTGAATAGAATCGAACACAAAACTATTTCGCGGCTCATCGAAGGATTTATTTTCACCAGCATGGGTTGGACCAAAACCTTGCGGCCCTTCCAATCCATCAACTTGAGATATAAATCCACCCTTAGCCAGAAGTGCAGCTTCAACTCCGTTTGATGCTGCCATGCCCGCATGGAAGGGTTTGCCCATGGTGCCAAATTGGGATTTCAAACCTGACGCGCGGGTGCTAGCAAGGCCCAGCGCATGTTGTATTGTCGCATGTGATAAGCCAAGCAACCTTGATGCCGCGATTGTGGCTCCAAAAGTACCAGCACTCGCCGTTTGATGAAACCCATGTTGATAATGATCACGCCCAAGCCACATCCCAATACGGCAACTGGCTTCACAGCCAACCAATGCGGCCTCAAGAGTTGATTGTCTACTTGCTCCGATCATTTCTGCAATAGCGAAGGCAGCGGGTAGTATGGCAACGCTCGGGTGTCCAATATGGGCAAAATGCGTGTCATCATAATCAAGCGCGTGCGAAGTAGTGCCATTCACAAGGGCGGCAGCGCGAGCGGGAAGTTTATGGCGCGTACCTATCAAACTTGCTTGCGAAGCACCTGCTTCACTAAGTGCAAATTTTCTAATATTCCGGCTCACAGGCTCATCCTTACCCGCTAACGCAACACCTAACCAATCAAGCATAGACAAGCGCATGACGGCGATGCTTTCAACGGGAATATGTTTCATATTAGTCAACTGAATGATGGATTCGGTTATCGATATGTCATGCGTCATCAGAAAAAACCGCCGTGGCCCTCATAATCAATCGCCCCTCCTCCCCTCGCGCCTCAAGCGATAAACCATGATCCGCTTTACTGGCAATCAATCGCAAGGGACGCCCACTAAAAGCAGGACTTGCCCCACGAAATTGAAAGCTCAAAAGCCTGCGCCCTGGTTCACACTCAATTGCAAAATGCATCAAAAAAGTCGCAATCATCGGGCCATGAACAACAAGGTCAGGATAGCCCTCATCATTCGTCGCATAAGGATAATCATAATGAATACGGTGTCCGTTGAACGTGAGAGCTGAATAGCGAAACAACAACACCGAATCTGGATAGAGGGTTCGCTCGCTCAATATCTCAGGCTCTGCGAGCATGGTTGGTGTGCCAGCACCACTGCTATCCTTATAAACGAGTGTTTGCGTCTCGTATAAATATTCCTCTTCACCCGAGGTGAATTGATGCCCAACATCAACAAAGATCAACGGGCCTGCAGTCCCGTCTTTCAATTTAACATCGAGAATTTCAGAACAACGGCTGACGGGTTGATTAAGAGGGAGCGGTTTTTGAAAATTAATTTTTCCTGATGCCCACATGCGATAAGCCAAGGGAACAGGCGGCAGAAACCCCCCTCTTTTGGGGTGCCCATCTTCTCCAACGTCACTGATAGAAACCGTGGGTGGGGATAAGCACCAATGAATACCTGCTGTCGGTGCACCACTTATTACCTCATCCCGCAAAAGCGTTTTGTTGAAGCGATCGAGCAAACCCTCAGTGATAAGATCAAGCGCTGTCTCTTTGCGCCCTATCCAGCTTTTGAGATATTCAATATCCATTTTCAGCTCCCTCTCAGCCTTGACCTAATATGATCTTGGCAGGCCCAAAACATGTTCCGACAGATAGGATAAAATCAAATTTGTTGAAATAGGAGCTACTTGATAAAGCCGCGTTTCTCGAAATTTTCGCTCGATATCATATTCTTCAGCAAACCCAAAGCCGCCATGGGTTTGTACGCACACATTCGCCGCCTCCCAGGCAGCATCTGCTGCCAGCATTTTTGCTATATTGGATTCTTCACCGCAATCCTCACCAGCTTCAAACAATTTGGCGGCCTTATGAACCATTAATTCTGCTGCCCGCAGCGCCGCATAAGCTTTTGCAATAGGAAACTGGATGCCTTGATTCTGTCCGATAGGGCGATCAAAAACCTTGCGTTCATTTGCATAATCCGTCGCTTTTTCAATAAACCACTTTGCATCTCCGACGCATTCCGCCGCGATTAAAATTCGTTCAGCGTTCATACCAGATAAAATATACCTAAAACCTTTGCCCTCGACACCGACAAGATTTTCAACCGGTACTTTCACCTCATCAAAGAAAACTTCGGTGGTGGCGTGATTCATCATTGTACGGATAGGGCGAATGGTCATCCCGTTATTTTTGGCTTCATTCATATCGACTATAAAGACTGAAAGCCCATCAGAGCGTTTCACTGTCTGGTCTTTCGCCGTGGTGCGGGCAAGCAGCAACATCAGGTCAGAATATTCCGCGCGGCTGGTCCATATTTTCTGACCACTGATGATATAATTATCACCCTCTCTACGCGCAAAAGTTTTGATCGACGTAGTATCAGTGCCGCTTGTTGGCTCAGTGACACCAAAGGCCTGCAAGCGCTTTTTGCCGCTAGCAATATCTGGAAGATACCGTTGCTTTTGTTCCTTACTGCCATGACGAAGCAGAGCGCCCATGATGTACATTTGAGCATGGCATGCTGCACCATTAGCGCCTTGCAGCTGAATTTCTTCCAAAATTGCCGCAGCCCCACTTAAGGGAAGTCCAGCACCGCCATATTCTTCAGGTATTAAAGCCGACAAGTAACCAGCACTGGTCAGGGCCTGTACAAATTCCTGCGGATAAGCGCGTTCACTGTCCAGTTTCCTCCAGTAATCACCTGAAAATTTTTGGCAAAGTTTTGCAACTTGCATGCGAATTTCATGATGTTCGTCTTGGCTATTTTCAAACATTCAACTGCTCCCCAACTTGTGGGATGCAGCCTATCCAAGCGACAGCCATTTTGAAACTGAAATCGTTAGAGGTTTTTACCTATATCAAGGAACCGATCACGACGATGCTGACGCAGCTCATCAGGGGAAAGACCTGAGAGTTCTTTTAAAGACGCCTCAATCGCATTACCAACTTGATGGATCGTCTGGGTTGGCTCGCGGTGGGCGCCCCCAATTGGTTCAGAAATGACGGAATCAATAACACCAAGAGAGGAAAGATCCTCCGACGTGATTTTCATTGTGCTTGCGGCATCTTTTGCGCGTGCAGAATCGCGCCATAAAATAGAAGCCGCTCCTTCTGGGGAAATCACACTATAAATGGAATTTTCAAGCATCATAACGCAGTTGCATGTGGCAATAGCAATCGCACCACCAGATCCACCTTCTCCAACGATCACGGCTATATTGGGAACACCAAGTGAAAGGCAAGCATCTGTTGAGCGAGCAATCGCTTCTGCTTGGCCACGTTCCTCTGCGCCCACACCAGGGTAAGCACCCGCCGTATCAACGAGAGAGATAACAGGTAAAGAAAACCGGTCAGCCATTTCCATAATCCGAACTGCCTTGCGGTAGCCTTCAGGACGGGCGGAGCCAAAGTTATGGCGAATACGGGTTTCTGTATCGTGGCCACGCTCATGGCCCATAACAGCTACAGACTGGCCACGGAAACGGCCAATCCCTGCAATAATAGCTTCATCATCACCGAATTTCCTGTCGCCAGAAAGAGGCATAAAATCTTCGATTAAGCCAGCTGCATAATGAGAGAAATGTGGCCTATCAGGGTGCCGCGCGACTAGAGTCTTTTGCCACGGTGTAAGCTTTCCATAGATATCAGCGAGCGCCTGATCTGCTTTTGCTTCAAGTCTTGCGATCTCATCTTTGATGCCAACAGCATCGCCATCATCACCAAGGGCAAGCAGTTCTTGTACTTTACCAGCAAGGTCTGCGACAGGTTTTTCAAATTCGAGATATTTCATCATTGCATTCTCTTAAACAAAAGACGCTTTTCGTTCAAGCGCTGTAATGTGCTGTGTCATTTCAGTAGCAAGACTTTGTGTCAAGAAAATACAGAATGTAAATAAAAATCATAATCCATATGCAAAGAGGTGCGAGTAATCCTCACACCTCTTTGTTCTAAGGGTTTTTAATGTGCTTAAAGCAAGCCTAAAATAGAAAGGCCAATAGCTATCTGACACATCCAGCTTACAGCAAATGTGAGTGTGCGTGCACCAGGAATACCAAAAACATAGACCACAAAATGAGCAAGACGCGCTAAGAAATAAATCACTGCAGCACCCTCTGTCACAGCATTTGAAACACCGACAGCATGTCCTGCCAGTATAAGGGCTGCAAATATAACCAAATTTTCAACAGCATTTGTGTGAGCAGCCAAGGCTCTTTCAGCCCAAGGCGAATGCGGCTTATCTGTCGCTAATGGATTGCCCATTGCTCGTAATAAACCGCGCACAACGATACGGTTCAAAACATAAGGAAGCCAGAAAATCGCTGTCATTAATGTCGTCAGAATAAGCCAATAAATTTCTGTGGTCATTTTTAGTATCCTTTTGAATATGATGGATTGATGGCAGGAAATGCCCTGCCATCAAAGTTATATTTTATTTAAGAGCTGCAACGCCAAGTGGGACGTCGAATTGTGAGCACCAAATATAAAATTCGTTGAAGTCGGCCGGATTAATGTTTGCAGGCACAGCATAGACTTGTAGACCATCTTTTGATGCCAATTTAGAAAATTCTGCTGCCTTGTCATAGGCGCCATCTTTACCAAAGCCTATTGTTGGTGCTGGTGCACCATCAAGACTAAAGTCTTTTTCTAAGATTACAACATAACCAGTATTCAGCTTCACAACAGAAACGCCACCCGTTGTTATATGATCGCTGCGGCCTTCAAATGTGCCGGACTGTTCCGCTGACGTTGCCTTTTTTGCGAGGGCAGGTTCGGTGGATGCACCAATTGAAACTGCGCTGACACCAATGATCAAAGCGATTGCTACGATAAGTTTCTTAAACATAATTTTCTCCTACTCGCTATTTTTGATAGCGTAAATGTGAATTGTATATTCTTGAACAATAGGTCAAGAACAGGTCATGTAGAGCAATAATGGAACGTTTGGTCAAGAATTATATAATCACATAAATGTGAAGAGGAAACAGCGATGGCAAGGACGAGAGAATTTGATGCATTGGCTGCTGTAAGCGCTGTTGAGGGTATTTTCTGGGAAAAAGGGTATGATGGAACTTCTTATGCCGATTTGACCAAAGCCACAGGGCTTGGCAAAGGCAGTATTTATGCCGCTTTCGGCAATAAAAAATCTCTCTACATAAAGGCGCTTGAAAATTATATCATGCGCGAAGTTGAGGCGCTTGGCGCCCTAATCTTACAAAAATACGAAAATGACCCGTCACAATGGCGTGCATGTTTGATGGATTTTTTCAATGTCGCCATTGATGCCGTTCAAAAACGACAAGACCGTCGCGGGTGTTTTCTGTGCAATGCTGCCGTTGATCTCGCGCCCTATGACAAAGAAGTCGAAGCAACGGTAATGGAGGCATTGGGCAAAGTTAAGTCGGCCTTATCTGTCGTACTGGAACACAACGTCGAAGAGCAAAAGCGAGACGGGATAGCTGAATATATTCTCTCGATTTATCTTGGCATGCGTGTGATGGCGAAAGCGGGCACCACGCCAGCGCAATTAACGGTGGTGCGCGACACAACAATAGCCAGCCTCTAAAGGGATGAATCACTCAAGGGGTGATGGCCCTCAACCAAAGCCCGCAGGCGCTCATCAAGAACATGCGTATAAATTTGCGTTGTTGAAATATCAGCGTGGCCTAGCAGCTGCTGAACCGCTCGCAAATCTGCTCCGTGATGCAAAAGGTGGCTTGCAAAGGCATGACGCATCACATGAGGCGATACTTTCGATGGCTCAATGCCAATGCCGATTGCAAGATCTTTCAAGTCACGACCAAAAGCCTGACGGGTGAAATGGCCACTTTTACCAGATGATGGAAACAGCCATTTTGACGGCGCTTTACGATACATCTGTACGCGCTCCAAATAATGCCCCATTGCATCACGCGCACTATCGGTTAGAGGTACCATGCGCTCTTTTGAGCCTTTGCCAACAACAGATAAAAACCGATGCTCTCGCCCAACCGCACGCGCTGGTAGGCTAACGAGTTCACTCACCCGCAACCCAGTCGCATAAATCACCTCTAACATTGTATAAAGCCGCGCTTGGCGCAATTTTTCTGCGTCACTGCCCTTTGATTGTGCAGCAAGAGATTGTGCACCCTCAATAAGCGCTGTCACCTCTTCTTCCGATAAAATTTTAGGCAGAGGGCGCCCTTGTTTAGGGGCATCTATTGGTCCGGTCGGATCATCTTTTCGCAATCCTTCTGCGAAAAGAAATTTATGCAATTGTCTAATCGCAGACAACCGCCGCGCAACCGAAGAAGCCGCTAACCCTTCATCAGAACAAGAAGCAAGATAAGCGCGAATATCCTCGCTTCCTGCTTTATCCATGATCGTGCGTCTCGCTTTTAAAAAGCCGCTATAGGAGCTTAAATCGCGAGCATAACTTTCAAGAGTATTTTGTGCAGCACCTCGTTCAGCGCTGAGCATTTCGAGGAATAATTCCACTCGGCTGCTGTCCGTCACGGATTAATCCGTTTAGCAGGAACAGAAATTGTCATATTTCGTTCATTCGGCTCAACCAAATAAGCAAGAGCAATCATGCTGGCATAGCCAATCCCAGCCAGCAAAAGAATAGTAAAAAGGAACTTAAAAAGACTAGGCATAATCTCTTGATCATGGTTGAAATTGAATTCAAAGCCAAATGGCACTCAATCGCGCACTTCATTGCACGATCCTATATTTATTACAAATACAAGAACATGTCTGCACTATATTATAAATTCCATAGATAGAAAAAACAATGTTGTTCTGTGTTTGCGCTCTCTTCTCGTTGGGCCTTGCTCTCATGCGGCGCCTATTCTAGGGTCGCGACTGAAATCAGGGGGCGAAACAAGAAATATCGATGAAAAAGTGTATTGATCCAAATGACGCTTATCGTGTGCGCAGCGCGCTTAATGGGCGTAACATTGTGTTTGTCGGTATGATGGGTTCTGGCAAGTCAGCGATCGGCAAGCGCTTGGCATCCAATCTAGAATTACCCTTTATTGATGCTGATTCAGCTATTGAAGAAGCCGCAGGCATGTCTGTTGCTGATATTTTTGAATCTTACGGCGAAGTTTATTTCCGTGAGGGCGAACGCAAAGTCATTGCACGTTTAATGAGTGAAGGCTCTACGGTATTATCAACCGGCGGCGGGGCTTTCATGAATGATGAAACCCGTACACTTATTAAAGAAAAAGCGACCTCGATTTGGTTGAAAGCCGACTTTGATACATTAATGGAACGCGTAAGCCGCAAAGATAACCGCCCTCTTTTAAAAACCGACGACCCAGAAGCAACAATGCGCACCCTGCTTGCAGAACGCGAACCCTTTTACGCCAAGGCAGATTTAACCGTTGAATCACGCAATGAAACGCATGAAAAAGTCGTCGAAGCCGTCAATGATGCGCTCCTTGCTCACCTTGAATAGGTAAAACCGCAGACATTTCCACATACTATGAATTATTTAGAAGTGCATGGTTCATCATTGCGCATGAAAAAGCTACAAAGGCTGAATGAGCCATTGATTGCTCTACTATAATCTATAATCAGGTGACCTAATGACCATACAAAAAGTTGCACTTCTCACAGCCGGCGGATTAGCGCCATGTCTTTCATCTTCAATCGGGCATCTGATCCAACGATACACCGAGGTTTCTCCACAAACGGAAATAATCTGCTATTTCGATGGCTATAAAGGCTTGCTCTTGGGAGACAGCGTTGCGGTATCTGCCGAGATTCGGGCAAATGCTAAAGTCCTTTTCGAACATGGCGGAAGCCCCATAGGGAACAGTCGGGTAAAACTCACCAATGTTAAAGACTGTGAGGAACGAGGACTGGTCAAAGCAGGAGAGAACCCACTGGAAGTCGCGGCCAAGCAACTCGTCAAAGACGGCGTTGAGGTACTACACACAATAGGCGGCGACGACACGAACATGGCCGCTGCCAGTCTTGCTGATTATTTGGCAAAAAATGATTATGCCCTTCATGTGGTTGGGCTGCCAAAAACCATCGATAATGACGTCATTCCCATCAAACAAAGTTTAGGGGCGTGGACCGCCGCCGAAGAAGGGGCACGATATTTCACAAATGTGGTGGCCGAACATGGCGCGAACCCACGCATGTTGATCATACACGAAGTGATGGGCCGCCATTGTGGCTGGCTGACGGCATATGCTGCAAAGGTTTATCAAGACGACCTAAAGAAACTAAACTTTTTGCCCCAAATTGGCTTAAGCAAAGAACGCCGATCAGTGCATGCTGTCTTCGTACCGGAGATGGAAATAGACATTGCCGCCGAGGCTGCGCGCTTGAAACAGGTCATGGACGACGTGGGCAACGTCAACATCTTCATTTCTGAGGGGGCCGGTACAGAAACGATTGTCAAAGAAATGGAAGCCGCAGGTGAAGAAGTGCCACGCGACGCATTTGGACATGTCAAATTGGATGTTGTTAATCCTGGTGCTTGGTTTGGAAAGCAATTTGCCAATATGCTTGGCGCCGAGAAAGTACTCACACAAAAATCAGGCTACTATTCACGGGCAGCGCCGTCCAATGAGGTTGATTTGAAACTCATCAAAGCGTGCTGCGAAAAAGCTGTGGAATGCGCCATGGCGGGCATTAGTGGCGTGATTGGTGAAGACGAAGACCAAAATGACGAACTACGTGCAATTGAATTCGCGCGCATTGCAGGCGGCAAACCCTTCGAGATTGATGTTGCATGGTTCGATGATTTGCTCGCAGACATTGGCCAGCCCAAGCTCAACAAAGTTAAAACCGCACATTAAAGCATCTCACCAAGCGCGCCCTTTAAAAACCTGCTAATCTCAGCTAAACATAGCGCCAATGTTTGCAAGAAAGGGCTCTGCGCTCAGCTTAGAGCCCTTTTTCTTTTCTCATAACCCGCTTGCCAGACAATTATTGTTAGAATATTGATATCCTAAAGCGGATTTGAACTATCAATCTAAGCGTGTTTTGATGCCCCAAAGGCTTGTCAATAATATCTCAATGGAAAAATCATGAGTTTATACAGCGACTACCTCACCGAAATAGATGACCGTAAAAAGCAAGGGCTAAGCCCAAAACCGATTGACGATGGCGCCTTGGTCTACGAGCTGATCGGGATTATCAAAGATAGCGATCATGAGCATCGCAAAGATGCACTTCATTTTCTGATCTATAACACCCTGCCCGGTACAACCAGTGCCGCTGGTGTCAAAGCTGAGCTTCTCAAAAAGATTATCCTTGGTGATTTTCCAGTAGAAGAAATATCCACCACTTTTGCTTTTGAACTTTTGTCCCATATGAAAGGCGGCCCATCGGTTAAAGTTTTGCTTGATCTCGCTCTAGGGGATGACGCGACAATTGCAAACGCTGCGGCTGACGTTCTGAAAACCCAAGTATTTCTCTATGATGCAGATACCGATCGCTTGAAAGAAGCTTTTGAATCAGGAAACCAGATCGCAAAAGACATTCTGACAAGCTATTCAAATGCCGAGTTTTTCAACAAGCTTCCTGACATTGAGGAAGAGATTGAAGTGGTCACATATATCGCCGCTGAGGGTGATATTTCCACTGACCTTCTTTCTCCGGGCCATCAGGCGCACTCACGTTCAGATCGAGAATTGCACGGCCAGTGCATGATGTCGGAAAAAGCACAAAAAGAAATTGAAGCGCTCAAACTGCAACACCCAAACAAACGGGTAATGCTGATTGCTGAAAAAGGCACAATGGGTGTGGGTTCTTCACGTATGTCCGGCGTGAACAATGTCGCGCTTTGGACTGGCAAACCAGCTAGTCCCTACGTTCCTTTCGTTAACATTGCCCCCGTTGTGGCTGGTACAAATGGTATTTCCCCGATCTTTTTAACCACTGTCGGCGTAACCGGCGGCATTGGTCTTGATTTGAAGAATTGGGTCAAGAAAGTAGATGCTGATGGCAAGACTATATTAAACAATGATGGTCATCCCGTATTGGAGCAAAAGTACGCGGTGGAAACCGGTACAGTTTTAAAAATCAACACCAAAAAGAAGAAACTCTACAATGAAGATGGCTCACAAGAGCACGCAGACCTATCCAATGCTTTCACGCCACAAAAAATAGAATTCATGAAGGCTGGTGGGTCCTATGCGATCGTCTTCGGTAAAAAGCTTCAGACGCTTGCCTGCGAAATTTTAGATGTTGAATTGAAATCTGCTTTCGCCCCATCCAAAGAGATATCGCATGAAGGCCAAGGCCTCACTGCTGTTGAGAAAATTTTCAATAAAAATGCACTGGGAGCAACACCCGGCAAGGTCCTGCATGCAGGGTCCGACACGCGGGTCAAAGTCAATATTGTTGGCTCACAAGACACAACCGGTTTGATGACGTCACAAGAGCTTGAAGCTATGGCTGCAACCGTTCTTTCCCCAACCGTCGATGGGGCTTATCAGTCCGGCTGTCACACTGCCTCAGTGTGGGATTTGAAAGCACAGGCCAATACGCCACGACTTATGGCTTTCATGCATAAATTCGGCTTGATTACGGCTCGTGACCCCAAAAATGTCTATCACTCTATGACAGATGTGATCCACAAAGTATTGAACGATATTACGGTCGATGATTGGGCCGTTATTATTGGTGGTGACAGCCATACAAGAATGTCAAAAGGCGTCGCTTTTGGTGCAGACTCCGGCACAGTGGCGCTCGCACTGGCCACAGGTGAAGCAACCATGCCGATCCCAGAATCCGTCAAAGTCACGTTTAAAGGTGAAATGGCAGATCACATGGATTTCCGTGATGTGGTTCACGCAACCCAAGCGCAAATGCTGGATCAATTCGGTGACAATGTATTCCAAGGCCGCATCATAGAAGTCCATATCGGCACACTATTGGCTGACCAAGCATTCACTTTCACAGATTGGACCGCAGAAATGAAGGCTAAAGCCTCCATCTGCATCTCAGAAGACGAGACACTTATACAATCGCTTGAGATCGCCAAATCGCGAATTCAAGTGATGATCGATAAGGGCATGGACAACGACGTGCGTATGCTCAATGGATTGATCGAGATCGCTGATAAGCGTATTTCTGAAATCCGTTCTGGTGAAAAACCCGCTCTCACTCCAGATGACAACGCAAAATATTTCGCCGAAGTTGTCATTGATCTTGGCCTGATCAACGAACCAATGATCGCCGACCCCGACGTCAATAATGTCGATGTTTCAAAGCGTTATACTCATGATACGATCAGACCTATTTCTTACTACAATGCCGAGAAAAAAATCGATTTAGGATTTGTTGGGTCGTGCATGGTGCATAAGGGTGATATGAAAATTGTCGCCCAGATGTTGCGCAACATTGAAAACGAAAACGGCAAGGTCGATTTTAAGGCACCCTTGGTTCTTACTGCCCCAACCTACAATATTATTGACGAGTTGAAAGAAGAAGGCGACTGGTCTGTTCTGCAAAAATATTCCGGCTTTGAATTCGACGATAATGCGCCAAAACAAGAAGCCCGAACTGAATATGAAAACACCCTTTACCTTGAAAGACCCGGCTGCAACCTATGCATGGGCAATCAGGAAAAAGCTGAAAAAGGGGACACAGTACTCGCCACTTCAACGCGCCTGTTTCAAGGTCGAGTGGTTGCCGATTCTAAAGAGAAAAAAGGTGAATCACTCCTTGCTTCAACGCCCGTCGTTGTGCTGGCAGCAATTCTTGGAAGAACGCCGACAATTGATGAATATAAAACGGCCGTCGATGGCATCAACCTGACCCAATTTGCACCGCCGGTTATAAAGCCTATTGATACAAAATCAGTTCACTTCTAGGCCGTTGAAAGTTTCTAGGCGGTGTTGACCTCAATCAACACCGTCCGTGCAGCTTAGAAGCTGCTCTATGCTCGCACGTAGCGCCAACCGGCAATCTGCATTTCATCAAGCGCAACGATTGCTGCGGGAATTGTTTTTATATAAGGCGGCGCTTTGAGATTTTGGGCGATCAAGCTATTTTCGCAAAGCAGTAAAGCGCCATCCGTTTCCTGATCTGGCACGTCAACAACAGTTCTTGCTGCTGGCCCATTGGCCACAATGACAATCTCACCATCTGGATTCAACTTACGATAATTGCGGTAGTTGGATCGCGCACGTTTCAATGCGCCCTCAGTTGGAGCGTGGATAATTAAACCGGTCATTTAGGACTCTAAAAATTCGATTAAGCGATAGCCTTCGTCGCGTAATATGATATCGCGCCGATCACGCGGCCGTGGCACTGAGACCACTGTCTCCTCAACAATACCGGCTGGTTGTCCACCCAGCACAATCACACGGTCAGCCAGATACAGCGCCTCATCAATGTCATGCGTGATAAATATAACAGCAGCTTTTGTTTGCCGCCAAATCAGTGCCAGTTCAGTTTGCAAGCTATGGCGTGTGAGAGCATCTACTGCGCTGAAAGGTTCATCCATAAGTAAAACAGCAGGTTTTACCGCTAGAGCGCGCGCAATGCCAACACGTTGGGCTTGCCCACCAGAGAGCTGATGAGGCCAACGATCCGCATAATCGTTGAGTTGGGTAAGCGTCAAGACTTCTTCAATACGAGACGCCTTTTCTTCAGGGCTGATGGTCAAGCCTTCCAACCCGTAGGCTATATTATTATACACATTGCGCCATGGCATCAGGCGACCGTCTTGAAAAACGAGCGAGCGTCGGCGCTCCCCAGGCACTTTTTCTGCATTCACTGAGATATTGCCTGCAGTCTGTTCTAAAAGTCCGGCTATAACCCGCACCAATGTCGATTTACCGACACCTGAACCACCGACCAAAGCGACGAACTCATTTGGTTGCACTTCGAGTGACACGTCTTTCAGCGTCCAATTATCCGCTCCGGGATAATGTACACCAAGGTTTTCTATTGTGATGATGGGCGCCAACGCAAAATCCAGTTCTCAATAGCAGCAAAAATCATATCGGATACGGCATAGACGGCCGAGATTGCCAACATATAAACCACAACGGCCTCATAAGCACCGACGCCTGCTGCAGAATTCATTTCTTGTCCCATGCCAGGCACACCCAAAAGTTCTGCGGCGATCAATGTCATCCAAGCTTGCCCAACCCCTGTACGTGCACCACTTAACACCCCCGGCGCTGCGGCTGGAAAAGTTACCTTAAACGTACGATTTAAATATCCATCTCGGCCAAAAGCCTTAGCCAATTCATAGTAGCGCGGATCAACGTTTCGCACCCCACTGTAGGTTGCAAAATAATTTACCCAGAACACACCAATGGCAATAACAAACGCGGCACCAGCATGACTTACCTGAAACCAGGCGATTGCAAAGACGACCCAAGCGAGCGGTGGAATTGGTCGTAGAATACGCGCTAAATAAACATGAAGCTCATCCAAAAATCGCGTTGTTGCCGCGCCTGCGCCAACAATAATGCCAAGAAATGTACCAAGTCCTAGTCCCCAGAAGTAATGGATGAGGCTTGATCCGATAGCTGGGAAAAATCGGCCCGATGCGATCTCATCCCTCATGGCGCTCGGCACTAAAAACGGGTCCGGCATAGTCCCACGCCGAAACCATTCAAAGGAGTGCGAGGCTTTCCATAGGCCAATGAAAAGCACTAAGCCCAAAAGGCCAAGCCCAATCTTTCTAATATTGAAAGATTTTAGACGATCCAAAGATATGCCCCCGATTAGACGTCGTCTTATTTAATAGCCTCATAAAAAGACAGATCAAACAAGGCATCTATATCGACTTTAGCTTTCAAAGTACCAATTTCCTCTTGGAAATCGTGCATCGTGCGGGTGCCATCCAAGATAAAATTAGGGTCAGCGACGAAATTGTCTTTTGAGCCTGCGATCGCTTTTTTGATCAATTCTTCGGATAGGCGACCGCCGCCAACATATTTCTGTACCGCTTTCACAGTCGATGCATCTTCATTATTCAGCATTTGGGTCGATTTTTTATGAGAAGCAACAAGCGTTTTTACCAAATCTGGCTTGTCGTTGATCAGCCCTTCGCGCACAGCAAGGATTGCACCAGGTTGACGTGGAAAGAGTTCCGCCCCCCGCGCCACAACTTTTGCATCACTGTTTTTCGATGTGACGATTGTAACAGCTGGCTCGAGAATAGCGGCACCATCCACTGCTCCAGTCAAAAGAGCCTGTTGAACTTGTGCGGCACCTTGATAAATGATGTCGATCTCATTTGGATCAATGCCCAACTGCTTACGTAGCCAGTATTGCAGAACAGTTTCCGGCACAGAGCCAACAGGGAAAGTTGTGATAACCGGTTTTCTACCCGTATCAGCTTTGAACCGTGCAAAAGCGGTTTTATGATCGCCATTTTCAAAATACGGAGCAAGCTTTCCAAGCGTAACGATGCTGATCTGCTCTACAATCGAAGACGCAACGACTTTGATATCCGCACCCTTCCCTCTCGCTACCATGGCAGGGCCAATACCGAAATGAGCAACATCAAGCTGACCACCCAGTATTGCTTGAACCATTGCTGGCCCATTTTGAAATTGGACAAGCTTCAGTTCAACATCGAGCTCATCCAGAAACCCTTGATCCAAGCCAACAAATAACTGCGAGACCGGCAAGATCGGCATATATCCAATCTCAAGCGTATCTTTTGCGTAAACTTGACTAGAAATTGTTGCTGCGAGCAGAACAATCAGGACGCGAAAGCGTGAGAAAAATGAACCTAACATCGAAAAATCCTTCTATTTTTATAGCACAGTAACACGATTTTAGATAAATGTAACATGCATGCGCTCGGCGAAACACAGCGTTTTTTCTAAGCTTGCAATCGGATGAAGAAATAATTTTCACCTCATTGCCACCTGACACGCATCTGAGTGTTGTTGACATTTTATCGACACCATCGGAACTTAGTATTCTATGTTTCAGAGAGGGTATTATGCTTTTTTCAAAAAAAATCCGAGGACATGTGCTGCCAGTGGTCGTTACTGCCCTTGGTTTGGCAGGCTTTACATTTTCACCGCAAGAAGTATCGGCACAAAAAGTTGAATTTCAGATTGGCGCTTCTTCAGGGGCTGCAAAACGTAGTCTTGTTGCTAATGGATATGATCAGATTGAGATTTATCATCAGGGTTTTAAGTCTATAAAAGCGCGCGCTTGTAAGAGTGGCAAACGTTTTGATGTTAAGCTTGGTGCGCGCGGAAATTTAAAATCAGCACGACCGATTGGTAAATGTCGTTCAACTTTGTCAGGCAAAGCGATTGGGCAACGGTTATCTAAATTAGGTTTAGAGCGTTTTTCCCTTGATGAGCAGAATGGATATTATGTTGCCGTTGGTTGCTTGAAAGGTGAACGTGTTCGATTGGTCGTCAATCAATTTGGTGAAGTTGAACGACGGCGTGGGTTTGGACAATGCGATCGCATTTTTGAACCAAGTGATATTCGTCCACTTTTGAATAAGGCAGGCTACAACAGGGTCATATTCAAAGATCGGCAATTGCCTTGGTATGCGGCGCACGCTTGCAAGAATGGCCAGCGGGTCGAACTTCTTCTTACTCGTTTTGGCGAGATAAAGCGACAAAGGAAGATTGGTCAATGCGCACAGCCCCTCAATCCGGCGCATATCGAAGCACATCTCAAAAATAGCGGATATAATGGTATTTATGTCTTTGACCGGAAGCTGCCCGGGTATCGCGCGGAAGCCTGCCAAAACAATCGACGCTTCGAGGTTGTTTTAAACCGGTTTGGCGAATTGAAAGGGCGCAATCCTTTAGGCCCTTGTGCTGTATCCTTGTCTGAAAAAGATGTCACAAAACATCTGCACAAAGAAGGTTTTAAACGCATTCGCATTGTGAGGGCAGGAAAAACCGCCAGTTATAAATTTAATGTAGATGCTTGCCTGAATGGTCGTCAGCATGAACTATCGCTTTCTCAATACGGTGATGTTTTGAATGATGTTGATCGCGGACTATGTCGGTCACATCCTGTTGCAGACATTAAAAAACGCCTTGAAAAAAGAGGCGTACGCGGTGTCAGCTTCTTTGCTGATGGATGCTATCGCGGAACGAAGTTTCGCTTTCAGTTTGATGAATATGGCGATCGTATAAATCGTAAGAAAATAGGCAAGTGCTAATAGTCTGCTCATGCTATTAAACGACGATAGTACATCAGCCATAACGGGCTTGCTGACTTCAGGTATAATTAAGTCTGCGTTATTGTCATTCGAGAGGAGTATTGCAACTCCATATCGAATGTTGGCTTTCGGAAAATTGAGGTCGAACAAGCAAGTTTAAAATGAGCTTCATTTTTTCGTCTTTAGGATTTTTTTTCGCCACCTATTAAATGAGTCTCAATGGCGAAATCAGGAAGAACTTCGCTGCGCCTTTCGGGATTTTCTAAAACTGTTTGCACCCTTCTTCTCTAATAAATCGCGTGGTGATAGGCTTTATTGATCTCCCGCATAGCCAATGTTACGAATTAAACTATTAATTAGGGGGACGCGATGTCATTTGATCAACCGACTTTATTGATTGGTTCTATCACAATCATTCTCGGGATATTTTCATTATTAAATTCCTTTGTGGTGGCCTTCATAAGAAGAAGAATTGATCGCCATTCGCGCGTTGCTGATTTATACAACGAATACTATTCAGCCGATAATTATCGAAGGGTCGTATTACCGATAACAAGAATTGCGCTGAAATGGCGTTACTTACCCAAGAAAAAACGCGAAGAGTACAGGAAGGCTATCAGGCGCGGCTGGCTGATCGATGAGACAGACCCTACGCAGCTTTTAAAGACATTCGTGAGTCCAGCTGAATTAAATCTTGAACCGACCAAAGCACATTTTCATGAAACCCATTCAAGTAGTGCATATACCGAACATGAAGCACTCACCGTCTTTCTATACTTCTGGACAAGATTATACGAAATGACCCGCTCAGATTTGATTGATGAGAAAAAAGCGAAACGCTTATTGAAGCGGTCGTATGGTTATACTCAAGAATTTGTCCAAGAATTCCGTGAAGACATCAAAAGCCATGCCGAAAAAGGGCAAGAGCCCGTCTGGGTACATGCAACGATAGAATTAGAGCGGCTTTTTGATTAAAGCCATCTCGCTACCTATGAAACTGGACACTCATTGAACGAAGAAAAGAGAAGTAGCTCAGTAACATTTATAGTTCTCGTGTTGTTGACCATCGGATGGTTGATCGCACTTGGTTATTTCACGTTCAAGATAGTGCCGAACGGGCATGAACCATTTTTGGATCGCTTCCTAGCTGAATTAGACGCCAATGAATTAGGTGACTATCTTGCTGGTGCTTTTGCGCCCCTAGCTTTTATTTAGCTCGCGGGTGCCGTTCTTATTCAATCTAAGGAGCTTCAGGCACAACGTGATGAATTGCGTGCGACTAAAGAAATATACATTCAAGAGATTGAACTGATAAAGGCTCAATCGGAGGATATGAAAGCCAATACTGAACTTATTCGACTACAGGTAAGTGCTAACGAAAGATCTACAAAAAGAGCGGATGATCAAGCACATGAGGAAGACTTTAAGAGAGCGATCGATCTTTTTGCGGCTTGGTTAAAAGAAAACTGCCCTCATGAAGTTTCATGGACACCAGAAGGTTCAAATTCCTACGTGCGTCGAAATTTTGGGAAATGGGGTGATGACGGCATGTCTTGCGTTGCTAAATTCACGAAGATGGTCAAATATATCTTGCAGAAAAACCTGTAAAATGGACGTCGGCATCACTTTTCAGAAGTGAGGACGCGTTAATACTCAATAACCATTTGAAGCGGGTTCTGTCATATGATGAGTCAGGTTTCTTGGATAAAGATTTAATTTCATGGCTGAGGATGGCTGAGGAGATTAACGAAGAGGTCCGCGCTGAAATGTATTGATCATAGAATACCATTTTCGCATAAAATCTCACTATTAAACACGCAGCAACTGCCGCGTAGCTTTGCTGCTTGGCATGATTTTCTAAAATTGATTCACTGGATCAATTTTTCGGCTATCTCTCCGAAAATCATGGCCCCCGCCGGAATCGAAAGTTTTTCATAGTGCTTTGAATTTATGTAATTTTCTTAATTCGATTTTGGAAAGAACCAACAAAAAGACCAACAAATTTGGTTTTCAACAAATTACCATGAAAACAAGTTACTAAGCCATCAAACCTAATATTAGCAGACACAACCAACCAGTTTAAAATACTAATTATTTGAAACATAATACCGAAAGACGCTCCATTGTGTGCTTGGTGACATTATTGGAATATAATAAATTAGGGGGATACATACTTAACTAGCCAAAAATAACTTGAAATGTTTGGCTAGTTATCTTACATTAGTGTTGTAAGGAGCAATACTAATGACTGACACCCTATCTAAGTTTGAGTTTTTCCAAAAATTCCCCAATGAGGAATCAGCGCGTCATTACTTTGAAGGTAAACGTTGGGGTGGTGAGGCTGTTTGCGGTCATTGCGGTTCTACAGATGTATCAGAGTGTAAAGACCACAAGCCTATGGCTTATCGCTGCAAATCGTGCCGCAAGCATTTTAGCGTTCGTACTGGCACTGTATTGGCTGAAAGCCGCCTTCCACTTCAAAAGTGGTTGCTAGCCATTTTCATGCTTACAAGCGCTCGCAAGGGTATCCCTAGCACTCAAATGGCCCGCGAACTTGGTATTACTCAAAAATCAGCTTGGTTCCTCGCTCAGCGCATCCGTGAAACTTGGATGAAGAGCGGTTCTGACAACGATATGGATGGTCACGTCCAAGTGGATGAAACATACATTGGCGGGAAAGAAGCTAATAAGCATTCATCTAATAAATTGAGAGCGGGCCGTGGTGCTGTTGGTAAAACGGCGGTTGTTGGTATGCGCGATCAAACTGGCAACGTCTATGCATTGCCAATCAATAATACCAAAGCATCGGCTTTGCAGGGCTTTGTGATGCAACACGCACCATCGGGCGCAACGGTTGTGACTGATAACTTTCCAGCTTACCGTGGCCTTTCAAACCGTGGCTATAAGCACATCACCATCAATCATTCTGTTGGTGAGTATGTAAAAGAAATGGCGCATACAAACGGTATCGAAAGCTTCTGGTCACTGCTTAAGCGCGGTTACATCGGCATCTATCACTTTATGAGTGCAAAGCACTTACACCGCTACGTGAATGAATTTTCATTCCGCCACAACACTTCGAATTTTGGAACAATGGATTTTATTGGCGCAACCATTGCTCGAATGGGAGGCCAGCGCCTCACATATAAGGAACTAATAAATGGATAAGAAAAAGGGCATGATTGCGCCAATCGACGGAACATTTGATGATGTAGTTGGGTCCATCGCCCCCAAAGAAGAAGGAAAGGAAATCACTATTTTAGATAGAAAAATCAATAGACTAGCTAGAGTTCGAGGCAAAAAGGAAATCACCAAAGAACAAGGTGTTTTAGACTTAGGTATTGACAAAGAAAGAGATGTAGAGGGCATCGGAATGGGCGTGCTCTCAGATGGTACTCCCTACCTCAATCAACGAGGCCTTGCCGCTCTTTGTGGCGTTCAAAACGCGCACATAGGCACAATTAGTAGCCAATGGACTGACGAAGTCCAGAAGCCTCGGATAACAACCATTAAGGGTATTTTGAGTGAGGGCGGAGTTGAACTAGATCTCCCGCATATAGAGGTGGCCCACAAAGGGATTACTCATTTTTGTTACCCCGCAGAAGCTTCTCTCGCAATACTTGAATATTATGCACTTGATGCTGGCAACAATATAAGACCTGAAGCTCGTAAAAATTTCCGACTTCTCGCGGGTTCCAAACTTCGAGAGTTAATTTACAGTCAAGTTGGATATGACCAGACGGGTTCTATAGAAGAGCCGCTTCGTAAGTGGCACGAACGTATCGAGCTAAACCATAAAAGCGCTCCGAATGGTTATTTTAGTATTTTCAATGAGGCTCATACTGTACTTTATGAACTAATCATGGCGGGAGCTGATATAGGCGAAAAAATGGTGCCTGATATTTCTATAGGTCAACATTGGGCGAAGCATTGGGACGCTAATGATTTCAACACTAGGTTCGGTGATAGAGAAAAATTTCCCCACCGCTATCCAAAAGACCACCCGCAAGCTAGATCCAACCCTCAGATAGCAAACTGTTATCCACTTGATGCATTGGGTGAATATCGCCGTTGGCTTCAGGAAACTTATTTAGATGGCGGGAAGTTCAAAAACTATTTGAAAGGTAAGAAAGAAATTCCACCGTCAGTGGCCCAGCTCGCGATAGAAAGATTATCGCCAACATTAATAGATAGGAGCTGACCTATCCTTCTGTTCCCTGTCATGGGCGGCTCAATGCCGCCCAATTTCAACATAAAAGGCTAATGGCTAGCTAAATATATAGCCCCCATAAATTAATTTAAATTGTCTGACGTCAGCGCCTATGGGTCCAAATAGGGTAAATTGCTAAGAGAGTGTTCTTGGCTCATCGTAACCACTGAGGAGTGGAAGATGAGACAAACAACTGGAACACGTAAAAGCCCTGGCGAAAAGATAGTCAAAGACATCAAACGTGCGACGCGCAAGCATTATTCGTCCGAAGAGAAGATCAGGTTTGTTTTGGACGGGTTGCGTGGCGAAGACAGCATAGCTGAGCTTTGTCGACGTGAGGGCATCTCTCAGGGCATCTACTACAAATGGTCCAAGGATTTCATGGAAGCTGGCAAACGGCGGCTTGCCGGTGATACAGTGCGTGCAGCCACGACGGACGAGGTCAAAGACTTGCGCCGTGAAGCGCATGATCTGAAGGAAGTTGTGGCCGAGCAGACGCTGGAATTGCGCCTTCTCAAAAAAAGCATGACAGGGGATGGGGGCGACCACGAATGAGGTACGCTGCATCTGAAAAGCTGGAGATCATCGATCTGGTCGAAGGGTCACATCTGTCAACGCGTCAGACACTGGCCAAGCTGGGCATTCCCCGCACCACATTCTACCGTTGGTATGATCGGTATCTGCAACGTGGTGAGGCTGGATTGCAAGATCAATCCCCCAAACCAAAACACGTGTGGAACCGTATCCCAGACGAGGTGCGTGCGAAGGTCGTCACACTTGCATTAAAGGAAGCAGAGTTATCACCACGGGAGCTTGCGGTGACATTCACAGACTGAGAGCGCTATTTTGTATCAGAAGCTTCTGTGTATCGGATACTTAAGGCCCATGATCTGATCACCAGCCCAGCCTTCATCGTGATAAAAGCCGCCAGCGAGTTCAAAGACAAGACCACAGCTATCAATCAACTTTGGCAGACGGACTTCACCTATCTCAAAGTGCTTGGCTGGGGTTGGTTTTATCTCAGCACGATCTTGGATGACTACAGCCGCTACATCATCTCGTGGAAACTCTGCACAAACATGAGAACCCAAGACGTGACGGACACATTGGACTTGGCTTTAGATGCATCAGGATGCGATCAAGTCCACGTCGTTCACAAACCTCGCCTCCTCAGTGACAACGGTTCTAGCTACGTCTCGGGGGAATTAGCTGAATGGCTGCAGGACAAAGGCATGAAACACTCTCGAGGTGCGCCGTATCATCCTCAAACCCAAGGCAAAATCGAACGGTGGCACCAAACCTTGAAGAACCGCATACTGCTAGAAAATTACTTCCTGCCCGGCGATCTCGAAGCCCAGATCGAAGCCTTCATCGACCATTACAACCATCAGCGTTATCACGAGAGCCTGAACAACGTCACACCCGCCGACGTCTACTTCGGACGGGACAAAGACATTCTACAACAACGCGAAAGGATCAAACGGAAAACGATCGAACAGCGGCGCTTGCATCACAGACAATATGCCGCATAATGAAACCAACAAGATGAGCCGAACTCTCTCTTAGTTTAGGCAGACCTTGGTTCCAAAAACCCTGACGACGGACAGTGAGGCTTGTAAAATTTAGAGTTATTTTTAAATGTTAATATAATGATCTATAATTAACTAACAAAAATTTTCCCTTAGAAAAAGATGACACGGTTTTCAGATTTCGAATGAACAACGAAACCATCAGTAAAACGCATTTTATGCAATATTTAAATTGCTCTAAATCGCTTTGGCTGATGTTGAATAAATCAGATCAATATCCGCATGGTGAGTTCTCTGAATACGCCAAGAAGCTTGCTGCTGAAGGATATCTCGTTGAAGCCTATGTTCAGCGATTGATATCTAGTTTTTCAAATACTTCTCATTACTCATTCCAGCAAGAATTTGAAACTGACGGTGGTCTTTATGCAAAAGCTGATATGGTTTTACAGAATGAAGATGGATCAATTGATCTATTCGAAATCAAATCTTCAACAAGCGTCAAAGATAATAATCCGCACAATCAACTAAAAGACGCCGCCTTCCAAACTATTGCAGCCAAACAAACAGGCAAGAATGTACGAAATATTCTCATCGTCCATTTGAACGGTAAATATGTAAGGCGTGGTAAGATCGAACCAGCAGAGTTCTTAACGTTTGCTGACGTTACCGTTCGTGTTAAAGCGCTAATACCAGAAACTGAAAATGAAATTGCCAACGCATTATCACTTTTAAAATTAGATAAGATCGATGAAACTGGATGTACCTGTTTGCATCTCAGCAAGTCACATCATTGCGACAGCTTTGACTATTTCAATCCACAAATCCCCAAACCATCAATTTACAATTTGCCCCGGTTGTCAGCAAAAAAGCGGGAGGCATTTGTTGCTGAAGGGCGGTTCAGTTTGAATGATATATCTATTGACGAAGTCACAAGCTTACAGCGCCCCGTTTTGAAGTCCCATTTAGCTGGTGAACCATATGTAGACTTAGCAGATATTGAAAACTTCATAGGCGTGCTCACATACCCGCTCTATCACCTTGATTACGAGACCTATGCATCAGCAATTCCCATTGTTGATGGTACTAGTCCCCAAGCTCAGTTACCCTTCCAATTTTCTCTTCATGTTCAGCAAGAGGATGGCGTAATCGAACATCATGAGTTTTTGGCAAACCAACCAGAACTCCCATTAGCACTGATCGAGAAAATGCAAAATGTAATCGGACCCACAGGTTCCGTCATTGTTTGGAACAAAGGTTTTGAAAACAGTCAAAATAAGAAAATGGCTGCTCTCTATCCTGACAAGGCAGAGTTTTTATTCAACTTAATCGATCGAACTGTAGACCTAATGGATGTCTTCAAAACGGGCTATGTCGATAGTAGTTTTGGCGGATCAACCTCCATTAAAAAAGTTCTTCCAATTGTGGTTCCTGAATTATCGTATGAAGGTATGGATGTTGCTGACGGCACTTCGGCGATGGATGCTTGGAAAAAGATGTTAGACGAAACTGATCAAACAAAACGCAAGGCATTACGGAACGCGTTATTAGAATATTGCAAGCTTGATACACTGGCCATGGTTTGCATCCTTAGATTTATTGAGCAGACCAATAATGCAGCTTGATGGCATAAAACCAAATGAGCCAAACTCTCGCTTAATCTAAGCTGCAATCCATCCATAACCCTCTGAGGACGGACTAACTGATTATTCGCCACTTTATTACTCATGCCATTTATTGTTTATGGTAATTTTTATGTAATGCCCAGACCCAAATTTTGTGGATTCGGCCTACATAGATCATTGCCAAATTTAAAATAGGTAGATTTTCATCACAGCTTAAAATTTTCCTTGTTAAAGTCATTCTTTTCATTGCCGACAACATCCAGATGCATAGTCGCTCGCGTCATACCGCAAAATAGGGCATTCATTGACCATGAGCGGTCAATATCAGGTTCCACATCAACTAGGATAACAAACGGAGCCTGCTGGCCTTTGAACCTTCGAATGGTTTCAAAGGTAATATCCCCTTGTGTGTAGACCTGTTCACCCTCAGCATATTGTCCGTTAAAGCGCCGAATGGTGTGTTTGCCAAGTTCTTCTATATCCTTGAAACTACTACTGCCCATGCCCTTTAAACTGACGATTGCGATATCTTGCGGTTTAGCGCCAGATGCAGTGTGTTTCTTGATGATGGCTTCAACCATCGAGATTTGATCTTCGGCTTTTTTGTAGCCGTGCAAGCCATAACCCAAGCCGGGCAAGGAATTGCCAAGGGTCGTGCGCTCAGGGAAAACCCGATCAATGAGTTGAAAAACAGAAACAGGACTTCGATAGTTTCTTGTAAGGCTGATGCTCACAAAATCATCCCTTAGAAAGGGCTTACCAAAAGATTGCCCTAGATTTTGATCTAGATCTTCCAGCCAAACGATATCGGCATCGTCTTTTATAAAAAGATTGATGAACTCGAACCCGTCAATACCAAGATCTTGTCCTTCATCTACAATTAGGAAGTCAAACTCTTCATGTTCATCATTGGTATTGAGAACCACTTCATCAATCAGCATACGCCATTCTTCATTAGTTTTGTTGCCAGGCTTATAATCAATATCAACATCATCACGGCTGCAAAATTCATGGATTAAGCCATGCATTGTCTTCATGGAAATCCGCTCATCCATCAACGTTGCGATGTGGTCTTTCAAAGAATGATTGTAACAAACAAATAAAGGCTTTTTACCCGTTTCAAGAGCGCGTTCTAAAAAACGCATAGCCATTTGGGTTTTGCCGCACCCAGCCGTTCCGTTGACCTTTAGCCGCAACGGCGTCATTTCAATAGATTCGACAATTTCTAGCGCTTGACCTGAAAGTTCAACAAAACGATTTTCATGTCGTGCCTGCATCGATGAGACATCGGGTGACATGGTCATGGTTTGTTTGAAAAAACGTATAGCCTGTTTGCCAAGATCGTTTGACTGATCAGCTGCGCCACCTAATCTATCCGTGATCGTTTTAGCGAGCTGACTGCGTCTGCTCCCATCCACGATATTGTCACGTTCAATGGCTGATGCATTCAACGATTGAATGTGGTGGTTCGGGCAATAGAGCAGGTAATCAAGGCGTATGTCATGGCCTTTATTTTGTTTCTTAAATTGCCCGCGAATACCATCGCGACTATCGTGAATCTGTGTTGCAACATCTTTGACATTGCCACCGTAATATTCTTTGTAAAGCTCACCGCCGCGCTCAACTAATTGTCCCATTTTTTGTTCAATCAATAAACAGCGGCCGTTGGAATTGACCACGATAAAATCAGTTTCTCTAGCATGCAAACTTTTGCCCAGTCGCAAATTCCAATGCACGCTGTGAAAAACAACAAAATGAGCGGGCAGACTGTCTCGAAGGAAAACCAGTGTCTCCAGTTCAGCAATTTGACCATGGGGCATAGCTGGGCGCGAAGCAGGCCAGCCATCTAGAGCGTTGGAAGGGTAAATTCGTGCCATGTATTTCCGGTGTTTGGTTGTGATTTGGAGTTCAGCCTATCAATTTCATAGGGGTTCTTCTAGATACCAAGACCATGCTTGAAGTGTTTACTATTAGCTCATTAAATTTCAATATCGCAACGGGTGCTTGTTTTGCTTTGTCTTTTGTAGGGCGAGAGGCGTGACCAATTTAGTGATTTTGAGATTTCATTCATTGCAACTAATAGGTGGGAGTAGAAATAATGAGCACATAATTTCATTGTTACCGTAAATGCGCTTGCCTCATGCTTACGATAACGGCATTCCTATAACAAAAGTAAATTAGACTAGTATCTTAAAGAAATTGAGGTGTCTGTAATGAACTCATATGATAATTTACCAGATGCTACTTTGGTGACTTTTCCGGAAATATTCGGTGAGAATCGAAAATTTCATATTCCCGATTACCAGCGCCCCTACAATTGGGAAAATGACCAAAGAGCTGATCTATTAACTGATATCGACAAACTTGCGTTGCTCGTGAAAGAAAATGCAAACGCGTCTCATTTCTGCGGAACAATAATTTGCACGATGCGCGATGAAAATCAGGAAGATTTTTATGTGGTTGATGGCCAACAGCGCCTGACAACTTTAACATTATTGCATTCTTGTCTTTGTCGAAAAATCGGCAAAAAAACGTTCCTAAGCACTCTTGGTTCTGTCCGGTTCACTCCCCAGTCCATGGATGCAGAAACATACACAGATCTATTAAATAACGGATTGCGTAGTGATATTAAAACCATTGCTCAACAAAACTATGATGATGCAGTTAAGCAGATAGATAAATGGATCTTAAATAACACCTCAGACGCTAAGGACCTGCTCACGCTCTTAGAAAAGCATTTTAAGTTTATCCTTTTCATCCTCCAAGATGAGAATGAAGTCGCTAAGGTTTTTGAAACAATCAATAATCGTGGCAAACCTCTAACCCAGATGGATTTGGTTAAAAACCATTTGATCTATGTCGGGGCAGTCAACAAATGGAAATCGCCAAATGTGAATGAAATTTGGCGTAAAATTCAGCAAATTGCAGGAGATGCAGAGTTCACTGACGCTGATACTGACGCTGTTTTACGTGCCACTGTTGTAGCTCAATTTAAACCGGGTCGTAGAAATGCAGGGGAGACTGATTTTACAATTGTGGCCCGTGAATTACCAGCTGAGGAAAACAAATATGAAGAATTCCAAACCTTTGTAAAGTTTTTGGAAGCCAACTTTCAGACCTATCAAAATCTTCGGAATGCAAGTAATACGGACCCAAAAAACCCAATATTGAGAGCGCTTACACTTCTTAATCATCATGAGAGTATCACAGGTGTTCTTCCGCTGATTTTTGCGCGACAGTTTAGGCGGAAGGATGACCACAAAGACGCACCTGTTTTGACTGCAATAGAAAAAACAAATTTTCGTCTTTATGGTCTACCAGACCGAGCTGCACGCTCAGACAGTTACAATGTCAGGCTTCATACGCTTGCTTATGATTATTTTCGAACTAAGCAAACAGATCAACAATTGATTGGGGATTTAACGGAGCTTGTCACCAATGAACAAAAAGATGGATTGTCGACTATTGTAAAGTCACTAACCCTAGATGATGATGCGAATTATGATTTCTATACTTGGCCATGGCGTCGATACTTCCTTGCTTGTTTTGAAGAATCCTTACTTGACCGCCAAAGCTTTGATTTTGGGCGTCTATCGACAAAATATGCAAAATCAGATCGTACCAATGACTATTTATCAATAGAGCATATTTGGCCGCAAAAGGCGGACGATCACTCTGTAAAAACGTATCGCGATAGTCAACAAATTCGGCGGCTTGGCAACTTAATGTTACTACCGCATGCCCTGAATATTTCTTCCGGCAAAGACACACTAGACAAAAAAGCACATAAATTAAAAAACGCAGACATAACGTTACTTCGACAAAATGAAAAACTACCAAGCCTTATAAATAAGGCTCAAGATTTTGTAAAAACACTTCAAGAACGCAATGATAAAAGATTTGGAGCCACTAGAAACAGATTTAATAAAAACACGATCGCTCCAAATGCCTCCATTGCTTTGATAAAAACTGTATGTGACTTGCGTGAAGAAGCTATGATTACCTTCGCTCTTAGGCAATGGCGCTTGGAAGGCGAGACTGAACAAGGACGAGGGTTTGCTGGTATGTTTTCCTTTAACCATAGTGGTGAAACTTTTGAATCCAATAAAGAAACGGCATCTACCAAGTCGAACAGTAACTTCGTAGATATTACAAAAGATGCCAACGAAACTGACCATCGCAAACGACTACAAGCACGCAACGAAGTTATTGAGGGTGTAATTGAACCGTACTACTGGACGTAACTCTATCTCACACATCCAGCACGCAATTATCATCTCGCCAAACTAAGAAAATTGGATAATTCCCCTCAATTATTTATCCTGTAGTTGACCCTGATTAGCGAACAAAGTAACCACCTAGTGATAGGGAGATTTTGATGCGTGATCAGATGCTGGATAATGGTTTGTGGGTACAGGCGAAGCGTGAAGGGCTTGGCCTAACTCAAAAAGCTTTTGCAGAACTACTTGGCATGCCAGAAGCAGGTGAACGCACTGTCCGAGGATGGGAATTGGGTGAACATCGCCCCACCCCTGCCAAACGAATGCAGATTGAAAACCTTCCTGATACAGCACTTCTACGAAGCCCTTATGGCTCCACCCCTTCACAGGCTGACTTCACGTTTATTGATTTATTTGCAGGAATTGGAGGTATTAGATACCCATTTCAATCACATGGTGGACATTGTGTATTCACCTCCGAGTGGGACAAGTTTGCTAAGAAAACCTATGCAGCTAACTTTGGCGAAATTCCACACGGTGATATTACGAAAATAGCAGCAGAAGACATCCCAAAGCACGATGTGCTGTTAGCCGGTTTCCCCTGCCAAGCATTCTCTCAAGCAGGATTGAAGCAGGGCTTTAACGACACCCGCGGAACCATGTTTTTTGAGATCCAACGAATTCTTGCTCATCATCGCCCAAAAGCTTTTTTGTTAGAAAATGTAAAACAGCTCAAAGGCCATGATAAAGGGCGTACTTTAAAGGCTATTTTGGCTATCCTTGAGGGCCGCGCAACTCCTGATATTCCAGAGACTGTGCCAATGTCCGAAGAAGCCAGACAATCACTTGGAACCAAACTAAATTATCGCGTGGGTTACAAGGTGCTGAAGGCTGCTAACTTTGGAGTTCCTCAAAACCGCGAACGCGTTTATATCATCGGTTTCGATCGGGATCAGGTCAACAAAGCAGGCGCAACCGATATCAGCACTGAAATTCTTGATCGCCTTGGGCAAATCACGGCGAAAACTAAGGTCGGTGATATCTTAGAAAATAATTCCGAAGTTGATCCGAAGTACACTATTTCTGACAGACTTTTGGCAGGCCATAAAAGGCGTTTACAAGAGCATAAAAGAAAGGGGAATGGCTTTGGCTATAGCGTATTCACGCCTGACAGTTCTTACACCAACACAATAAGTGCAAGGTATTATAAGGACGGTAGTGAAATATTAATTGACCAAAGTGACATTGGAAAGAACCCGCGCAAATTAACTCCGCGCGAATGCGCTCGGCTTCAAGGGTTTCCAAAAGAGTTCAACGTTGATGCAGTTTCAGACGCTCAGAACTACAGGCAATTTGGCAACTCAGTCTCTGTCCCAGTGATTGAGGCAATTGTTTCAGAGATGAAACCCTATATTTCAGGTTAAGCAGCAGCAATCATAATTTCCTAAATAGCGCATAGCCATATCTGTCAGTCACGGACTTTTTTGGTGCGTCTATTCCTCTGCACTGCAATCAAAAATTATTTACACTCATTTTTTAGATTAACGACTGAATATATTCGAGTTTAATTATCAAATAGTACATCATATGAAAAATTTGTAATTTAAGGTGATTCTCTTTTTCTATGGCTTCAAGTAATGTCTCAAAATTTTCCGACGGATTCTAAATCAGCCCTATACACAGTCTGCTTCTTTCTGGCTCAATCAGGCGAACCTCATGTGGAACTGGGTTTCGAAACCCAAACCGCTGCGTTTGAAGAAATTGCTCACAAATTTGGCGTTCCAGCAAACACAGTTAAAAATGAAAGAGATGCGTTTGATAATTTCACCGACAGTAATCGAACAGGCTGGAAAAAAGAACTAGCTCCTCGGTTAACAAATATTTTCGAAACACATTCGAGCACACCTCGTGAAATGCTCAAGGAATTAACAACCAGCATATTGAGCCAAGATTGGATAAATAGCATGCCTGAAACTCTTCTCGACTTGGAGGATTGTCAAAATGCAAGTCAAGAACGGGTATCGAAAATACCACTTCATGAACCGTATACTCCAACAAACGAAATTTGGAATATAATTTTAGATTTGTATAAGGCAGCTAACAAAAATGACAAACCAGAAGTCGTTGGGGGCACTGCTTTAGTTATCACAACTAAAGAGGGGCATTTTCTCACCATAAGCGCTCAAGAAATACCTAGGTGTTGGGCTGTCCGCCCTTATGTTCATGGAATAATTCCATATTATAAAAAATTACATGAACTAGCAAAAGCACTTGGTTTCGAAAAACCTAGGACAGGCCGTGCAAAAGAAGAAATATTCAAACCTCTCCCTGATCCAGATTGGGAAACAGTGCTCCACGCAAACGATGTTGCCTCAATTAAAAATGCGATCAAGGATGATCTGCAGCTCAATCAAATTGAACAAGAAAGATTTCTTCGATTTCTAAGTGATAAAACTTGGTCTGGTGTAGGTAAAACCTTAGAGCGTACTGACTGGTCAAACAACGCAATCTTATCAACAGGCGGTTGGCTGGTGAATGCGGCTGACCGCCGCGCAATGCTTGCAATTACTATGGCTGAATCAATTGAATTTGAGGAGCTAATGGCACGCGATTTAATGCAAAAAAAGGAAGGGCCCAAATTGGGAGCTTCGCTTGGACCTGCAGCTTTTAAAGGTGGGGAAAACGTAATATTCTATGGAGCCCCCGGAACTGGAAAATCCAACAAGGTTGATGGAATTATCAAAAAGGCCGGTAAAGAAGCTATAAGGACAGTCTTCCATCCAGACCTTCAAAATAGTGACTTTTTTGGTTGCCTTAAACCTCATATGGATGGGGACAATGTTCTTTATGAATTCGCCCCTGGTCCTTTCATGGAAGCATTGGCCGAAGCCTATCAAACTCCAAGCGAACCCGCCTATCTTGTCATCGAAGAACTAAACCGCGCGACAGCGGCGGCTGTTTTTGGAGATTTATTTCTACTATTGGACCGAGATGAAAATGGAATTGGCGATTATACTGTTAGCTTTCCTTCACCGGAAAGTCGCAATTGGTTCGGAACGAAGATAAATAACGTGCATGAGCATATCAGTCTCCCTTCCAATCTTTTCATTTACGCAACAATGAACAGTGCCGACCAAGGTGTCTTCCCGATTGATACGGCATTTAGAAGAAGGTGGCGGCAAGAATACCTGCCGTTAGATTATACGTCTGGTCCCGAAGGCAATATCGCTTATGTTGATGCTGCTGATAAAAAACAAACCCTTGAATGGCGAATATTTGTCAAGGTTTTGAATAATCACCTAATCAGTAATCACGCCTTAGCGATCTCAGAAGATCGCTTGTTGGGACAATGGTTCGTTAAAAAAAATGAACTGGATGGGGCCACTATTCCTGAAAAGGTCCTGCTTTATCTTTGGGATGACTTATTGCGACACGAAGGTAGAGACAGAATTTTCGATACTAATAGAATCAAAACATATGGGGCTTTGGCCAAGATAACCGCAGATGGAAGCAGGTTCTTGTCGGACAGTTTTCTCAACACATTGAATGTCGCCTCGATAGAGGTTTCTGACGAAGCAGGCACCGATAAAAATGTCGGAAACTAATTTACCACTTTTCCTTTCAGATCGCGACCCTATTGCTGCACTCGATAAACAAGCCCGCCCAGTAATTGAGGCGATGCGCGACTGGCGCTTAGGCCGTTTAGACGAAAAGGATACTGTCCATTTTTGCGGATTAGTCCATCACCCTGAAAATGGGGCGGTTGTTTTCCTACCGAGAGAAGCACGAACAGGCGTTTTAGGTGAAGACCTGCAGACAGCTTCAATGACCATGCGCGCGCTCGCAAGATTCGGCAACGAAACCTCAAAACGTGAATTTGATGATGATGGTGAAGCTGGGAATCCAAGCGCACTATCTGTTATCAAGCGGCTAGCAGATGACTTTCGAGATCACGGACTGTTTTCAGAACGGACACGCCAGCACACCAAAAACTCAGGTAAACCAGATTGGGTCAGAACGATTAAGCGTGAGATTGCCATGCCAAACCGCAAGGATCAGCCAATCTTTACAGAAATCTGTTCCAGCCGAGCCACCAACACTTCAAAAACGCTTCTTGCCCAAATACAAGCAGCTGTGCTTCGAGAAATTCTCGCAACTCATGGGTGGTGGCTACTGGGAATAAAAGCTAAGAAAAATGAGCTGATATCATGCCAAACCCCTTCTTTTCCTAAATCCATTTGGGTGCGAAAACTGGATGCATTACTTCCCTCTTTATATTCATCTCGATCCGTTTTTCTGGCAGAATATTTAAGGTTTTATTTGAGTGAAACGCGCTCTTCAACGAATGGTTCTTTTGTTTTTGGGGTAAGCGACTTTCATACAGTTTGGGAAACGATTCTCCAAAAAGTCATTGTCCGTTCCTCCCATGACCAACGACGTAATTGGAACAGTGAGCTGCCTAAACCCGTTTATATACATAAAAATGATGGTGCACACGACGCACGCAGCCGAGGCATGCAGACGGATTTAATTCTTGAAGACCCCTCCGGTTATACAATAGTTGACGCTAAATACTATGCAGCAAAGAATGCCAGCTCAGCACCTGGTTGGCCTGACATTTCAAAGCAATTATTTTATGAAAAGGCCCTTAGAATTCTTGTAGATACAGATGCTAATTCTCCAACTAAAATTAGAAACGTATTTGCTTTTCCAGGGGAAAAAAGCGCCGGACCACTTCATCGCGTTGAGATGCAAACTTCAACCGGTAGCTCTACAAAAATTTCTGATTTTCAGCGGATCGATTGTGTCTATATTTCTATGCGAGATGCCTTGCACCAATATGCCACTATGACGCAAAAAATAATTATACCTAATTCTGATTTATGAGCCAGTACTGAGTTTTCTAGGCTGCGTTAGGATAACAATATGATCCTAGTTCAACTGCAATCCGGCAAACTTTGTGCGACGAGACTTGCGACCTAATTGAACTATGTGTTGCGACCGCTAAACAAAACTGGGCGCTGGCTGGCTTACCCATGCACCGCCCCTTGGAAGACCACATAAACGAAAGCCCCCTTCTTTGCCTTGGTCGAGTTTCACTTATGTACAGCCAAGCGAGCCGTTCAGTATTTAATTGAGATCTCAGGAGACGATAGAACGCCCAGCATTGCTCACGCCATCCAAGGTTATGGGATTAACGCCGCGATGGTTTGGGAGATTAATTGATGCGGCTTAGGTTAGGAAAAACTTCAGCTAAGGGGGGATTGCGGACATTGGCGGCAGTACAAAAGTTTACCTTGTAATGTTCCATAGCTGACATTCAAAGTTCTCGTCTGCAAGGTGGCTACAATTTCTGCTTAGAGCCCTAAGTTAAAATTTGGCTTAAGAACACTAACGGCAGCTGTGTGCCAGATGCAGACATATTGAGGTGAATGAACTATGTGTTATAGGTTATAAAAAATTACAGGGTTGTAATAGTATGTCCTTTCCGTTGACAATTGCAATATGCACCGTTGTGGTGGTCATTGTTTGGTTTTGGATGGCGGTTCGCAAAAAAGCACAACGTCAAATGTATATTTCAGAAATGTATGCAAATTCAAGCCCCGAAGATTGTTACAATGAATTCAAGAGATATCGCGAAATCGCGATTGATCAGCTTTCTTCAACAAAAATGAATACCCAGAACGGCAAAGATTTCGATGAACCGATTGAACGATGTGTCATTTTGGCAGACCGCATGGCGATGTTGAAGGGTCATGAGCATGGCCCGGAACATCGTGTTAAACTTAGATTTCACTTATTGAATAAATTCAAATCAGAAGCCGATTCCAATCTTCGCAGTGTTGAGGAAACAATACTTGAGAGAAAAAAGCCGCCTCCCAAATCTAAAAAATCCCAGAAATTCACTAAAGAACTCGAACAGGTAACTGAGTTAACCAAACGAATTGGCTGCACATTAACCCCATATGGTGCTGGTGTTGCGCTTCTTAGCTTACAAAGCGATTACAGCCCAGCAGAAACAACTTCACTGATTGCGGTCGTAACGATTGCGCACGCTGCACAAAATAATGATGTAGAGGATTTGGTGGAGCTTGCGACTAAAGGATACTCGGTCTTGGAACATCTAAAAGAGTGGAAAGACAAGGGGCTAATGCGCAAAGACATTTGGAAGAATGATTCCACAGCTATCGGCAAGATTATTTTTGTAAACTCTGACACCCAAGAATGGATAGATAGGGTTTTGAGTGATCCAATAAATACAGAAGATGATTTGGCTATCATGTGACCAGAACGCTGACAAAAATAGACACACAAACTTCCGCTATGGGTCAGGTGCAGCCATTTGGCGTTTATTCAGCTTCAGTTGCTAAGTCCGCATAGCTGAAGTTTGGTGTCGTTGTCTATTCATGAAAGCAAATGGCAGCTTTTGAGAAATCCCACCGCAACAACTGATCTAAGTTCGAACGTCTGCAATGGGCCGATTGCCGCATACTAGATTGCTTCCATCTTTTCCGATTGCCAATCATTCACCCCATCATTCCTATTCCTGCACCCCCATCAGGAATAATTTCCTTGACTCAGTAATCCATATGTTCTTTTTTTGTTCTCTTTTATATTGAGAGCAATTCTGCATGCGTAAACCTGATACAATTGAACGCCTATACTTAGACTTTGATGGTTTTTTTGCATCCGTTGAACAGCAAGCCCAGCCTGCCTTGCGTGGAAGGCCGATTGGCATTGTTCCTTTTGATGGCACGCACCACACATGCGTTATAGCTTGTTCCAAGGAGGCTAAAAGACGCGGTTGTAGCAATGTCATGAGTGTGCAGGATGCAAAGGCTAGATGCCCTGAACTCTTGCTTGTTCCCCAAAAGCCAGACCTTTATCGCCGAGCACACAATACGCTTATTGCAGAGATAAACGCGGTTATTCCCGTGGAGGCTGTTAAGTCTATTGATGAACTCACATGCACTTTATCCAGCAATGACATTTGCAACCCAGAAAGCTTGTCCCAGAAAATTAAAACCCGTATCCGAGACAATGTTGGTGCTTATATAACCTGCTCTATTGGTTTTGCCGCAAACAGACAGCTTGCCAAGATTGCGGGAAAAATCAACAAGCCAGATGGCACCACAATTTGGCATCCGCATATGTTGCCGGACCCCCTGTTTAATGTTCCGTTTTCCGATATTCCCGGTATTGGCAAACGAATGGAGCGCCGATTAATCCATGCTGGTATTTATGATATGCGCGATTATTGGCACAGCCATCCAAAACATATGCGCAAACTATGGCACAGCGTTACTGGAGAAAAACTCTGGTATGCTCTGCATGGTTATGACGTTCAGGCCCTTAAAACCCAGCGTGGGATGATTGGACATGGCCGTGTTTTGCCGCCAGACCTACGTAGTCTTGAAAAAGCACGTGCTGTGGCGCGCTTACTCTTGGTGAAAGCTGCAAGACGATTGCGACGCGCGGGATATTATGCATCCCGCTTAGCTGTATGGCTGAGCACAAATCACGATAGCTGGTCACGTGGCATTCCCATGCCCATCATCAATGATGATCAGGCCTGTTTGTCCGCACTCAATCTCATCTGGAGCATGGCCACAGAAGAACTACCAAGACGAACGACCGTTTTTCGTGTTGGCGTCACCCTTATGGAGATATCCCCTGCCACGCATAGACAACTCGACTTCCTTTTAAATGATGATACAGGGCGCCAAAAATGGGAACGGATTAGTACTGCAATTGATAGTCTCAATACTCGTTACGGGCGCACATTGGTCAGCATGGGAGAATGGTCCCCACCTGCTGGAGGGAATGTCGGCGGAAAGATTTCTTATACACGGATACCTAAAGCGGAGGACTTTTGGTGAGTTGGTTGAGCGATATTCAATTGCGAGATTTAGACGCGGAACAACGCCTTGAAGTCACATGTCGCAAATGTGGTCTAACACGATACGAAAACCCGCATGAGCTTCTCTTGTCAGAGATTATGCAGTTTGCCTATCTGGATGAAGTTCAAGACGCCCTCACATGTAAAGCATGGGGGTGCAATGGTAGTATGCGCTTGGCATTGTCCAGTGAAGTTGAAACAGAAGGCTTTGTAGGCGGACTGGCTTAATCAGATGCTTTTCCCTAGTTAGAGGCAAGAAGTCTTCTTTTCAGGCTTTCTAAAAATACCAAATCCATCGCAAGAAATACAGCACAGACGAAGCCATACACTCCATCGCGCCCACGCAAAAAACATGCCTTTCATAGGCATCAATTCATTGATCGCTGGCAAATAAATAACGGGGCCTATTGGCTAATCAGTGTTTTTTTATGGTATTGCTAAATAGGGCGTAATCAGCTTGATGAATTTATTCGCCGTATAATTTCGGTGGGTTATGATCGGTCACTATAATAACGATAATATAATTCTCTTATTTAACATACAAATAAGTCATAGGCATTAACAATGATAGAAGCAGAAAATAAAAAAGAAGGTTGGCTATCCAGAACAATAAGACACCCCTTCACTCTGTCTTTATATTATTTTTCCATTGTTGGCTTTGCGGTAGTAGCTGACAGGTATTCCGACTTAGTATCTCGTGAAGCAATCCTATTTTCAGCCGCAGCAGCACTTATTCTTTTTGTATTAGTTTTCAGCCTAACCGCATTATCGTTTAGGTTTGTAAGAGCAGAAGAGATTAATGATCGCGTCAATGATTTAAAGACATTTTTTGCCGCACAACAAATGGGATGGATCGTAAATGATAAGTACATACGAGTTATGGAACTCGGAAGCCCCGAAACTTGGGTCTTTAGCCGCACTTTAATCAACGACTTAGATGATACAGGCGAAATTTTTCAATCTGTTAAAGCTAATTTGGAAGAAAACCATAAATACACGTATTTTATACCTGACACTCCAACCTCATATCAAGCTGTAAGCAAATACTTTAAACTTCATACTTTCTCAAAAAAACAAGTCCAGTTCTACCTGATACCAGAAGAAAATTTCTTATTTTACACTGAGATTGTTGCATATAATGTTCACTCTGAATCACAATCCGCAATAGAATGGCTCCCTCTTACACAAGAAAGTGGAAATGCCTCACAATTTTATATAAAAATGGACACATCCCATTCTAACTATGTGGTAGGTATTGGTGAGATGTACAAACAAAAATACTCCCCTTCTTCGGTGGGACGATAGATGCTTTCTAATGCAATTGGTCTATTGGGTGTTGTTTTAGTTTTAGTGGCTTATTTTTTACTACAAACCTCGCGGCTTAGCTTTGATGATAGATCATACCTCGCGCTCAATGCGCTTGGGTCATCTTTAATTCTAGTTTCATTATTCGTCGATTTTAATCTTCCATCACTTGTTATTGAGTCCGCATGGGTGCTCATCAGTCTGGCCGGATTAGTTAAATCATATAGGCGATAAACTTCCCTCCCTTTAATTAAATAGCCCCATCTCAGCCATCTGCCTTTTCATATCTTTCAAAACCTCCCTCTTCTCCTCTTTGGGTGAAAGAAGCCCATCAATATCGAGCCTGCCTTCATCAATATATTCAAGCAGCTTAGAGACCATGGGATTGGGCTTCCTAGAACTCACACCGTTCAATTGTTCAAACTGTTGAATATTGCGAACCGACACCCCCGCAATAAACGCCAAACGTTCTTGGGTAAGGTCATTTTTAAGTCTCAGCTCTTTAAATCGTTCCGGCGTCATTATCAGCCTGCCCTCTTGGATGGCTCTTACAATCCATCTTGAATTTAAAAATATGCGTCCATATAGGGTGTCATTTGCCACCTTATTCACCACACCATCACAGCAAGAAAAAACTTATTTATATATAATATAAATAACATCCTCACCACACAAAACACCCTTGCCAAGGCCACCCCTTAAAACACGAACATTCGCTTTTAATAATTGTATAAAAAGTACAACAACCATAATGGCTTACGAAATAAACTTAATCAGCCATCCAAGGGTTAAATTACGATATTTAGCCGCTCAGCGTGGCAAGACCCGCACACAATACCCTAAATACCCATTTAAACGCCCTCAGAGAGTCATACAGCGGCATTCTCCACCCATCCAAGGGCAATACACCACAATGATAAGTTTGCCGCTGTATGACTCTTATTTCGCTTCTTCCGAACTAAACACACCACCATGGGGGGCTGCGCCATACACAATATTTTTTGGCAACTGATCGGACGCTGTTTTAAACACAACTGTACAACCCTGTGTGTAAGCGAACCCCTGATCAGGCACATCGGTAAAACTACCAGCAGCTGTTGTTATTGAAACAACATCCGGTGGATCCAAAGAAGCTAAAAATTCATTTGCTTTGTTCTCATTCTCACACGCTTGGCTCATAGCCCCACCGAAAAGTTTTACATGTAAAACTTCACTCATAAAAATTCTCCGTAAATATCTCTGCCCTACAAAAAAATGAAATCAAAACGGGCAGAATAAATTTTGATTTCAATCTTAAATCTCAATCCATCTCAACTTGCGCCACTTAATTATTGCGCCAATTAAATCTTCACCTATATTCCCCGCCCCACAAACGTGCTCCACTTGCTCCACTACCCTACCCCCCTAAAGGGGGGTTTAGGGAATGGAGCTCAAGTAGCGCAGATGTTTGCTTTGTGTGCTGCTCCACTGCGCAACTCTGCTCCGCTCCACTTGTTTTGAGTGGCGCAACCCAAATAATTCATCCTTCACAAAGCTCTCCCACACGAACAAATTTGGTGGGTTTTCGGCCATCCGTTTGACCTTCTTCAATTACAAACGCACCGTTCTTAATCCATGCGTTAAGACAGCCTGAAACCTTTTTGCGGCCATGAATTTGAGTAGTCGTCATTTGGTCTTTCTTGAGACCTTTACCCGTCTCAATTCCCAAAGCTTCGCCAATCGCGTAACCCACCCAATCTTTGGATTGAATGCTTTCTCGATAGTCACCATCGCCAACTACGATTTGCGCTTTCTTGAGGTCTTGAACTATCATGTCATCAAATGGTTTGGGCTGCTTCCAAGGGACGACAACACCAACGTCTTCACCATTAGGTAAAATCACGCTCTCGATTTTGTACCAATCACCCCCACTGGAGGGCGGTGCATTGTTGCCCTTGTCAGAATGAACGCGGAAATAAGAACGATGGTTTTCAACGCCATATCTATCCCCCTCGTCCTTTGTCATCTTATTAAAAACCCGAGTATCACGCGAGGCGTCGACCAATGCTTTTGCGCCACGACTACTATCTGCAGTCAGCGCCTCATGAGGTGTCCCTTTGCGGGAATGATGCACCAAATGAATTGCGCAGCTGCCCTCCCCAGCAATCTTGCCCCACATCTTCGCCACAGCATCAATTGCATTGTTGTCATTTTCAGAAACCGAATGAGACGAAACAAAAGGGTCAATGACTAAGACATCAATTTTATCTGCTTTAATTTTAGCGATGATGTTATCGACAACAGGCTTATATATTTTCGTGCCCGTTCTTTCCGTAACTGCCATGCATAAGCTCTGATCACGGCCACTATTGACAAATAGCCGCCCACCAAGGTCTGTAGGCTCAATTCCATAATGTTGGCAGGTAGCTTGAATGCGGAGCTGCAATTCTTCCATTGGGTCTTCCAGATTGATGTACCAAACCCGCAGCCTCCCCCTAACAAACTTATTGAGCAATTGCCGACCAGTTACCATCGCAAGAGTTTGCGCAATAACCTCCGTCGACTTTCCAACACCACCTGGCGCAACCGTAACACTCAGATACTTGCGGATTAAACTTCTGCCATAAAGCCACGCCCGCCTTGGGAGGTTTTCTGGCTCCACCCATTGATAGGGTACGGGGGAAATCTCCCCACCATTTTCTACAATCGCAGCAGACGCAGCTTTAGCAGCAATATTGCCCTGCTCTGCTTCATTTGCACAAAGCCCCGCCCCACCAGCATTAGCCATCAAATTAGCCGAAATCTCAGCAGACAGCGCTGCTTCCTCATTACTGGCACCACCAACATCATTGTGTTTGAGTGCAATCGCTTGGAGGTCCGCACCATAGTCACGAGCAATGGCGGCAAGCGAACTCGAATTAATGCCGGTCCCTTTGAACGAAGCCCACTTCTTTCGTAGAGCTTGCGAACCATCATACTTCTTGCCACCGCCAGCCGACCACTGATCAACCAGATTAAAGCCAGCCTCAGAGCCGCCAGTGGCAGCGTGGACGGCCATCAAGCACTTATACCACTCATCATAGCCGCAGTCTGGTGGAACGTGGTTTAAAAGTTCTTCAGCCTCGCCAAGACCCGCACCATCCAATTGCTCGTCACCTGAAATGATAGGCACTGGCTGGCTTTCTACCGCACTGGCTGGCTCAGGCATATCAACAGCCTTGCTTGCCGTGATAATTGACCAAAGCCAATCAGGGACAACAGGTGCTTTTTGAATATCGCCTGCCAGTTCGTAGTCGCGATCATCTGCCATAATAGTCTCAGGCGCAATCACATAGCCACCAGACCCGCGCACATCTATTCCAGCAGGCAGGTCGCCAGTTGCGTTACCGTGGTCTTTGCCGTCAGGCAGTTTGAAATAATAATGAAGCCCATCGTTTGGCGTTGCGACAATTGGGCAATCATCTGGATTAAAGCCATGCTCATCCATCAAGTCGCCAAAAGCTCTTACACCATCTGTCTCATTATCATGGCGGTCACAGTCAATAACCAGCAAGCGAGACTTGCTAAGATCAAGACCGATAGCTGCCTTTGTTGATTTCGACCACCAGTCTTTAATTTTTTCAAAGTCAGTAGTTGAGGCTTCACGCCACTTAATACCACCGCAAGGAGATTTCGCCTTTCCACCTTTGCCGTCTCTGCTTCGACACGGGAAGACGTGAAAGCCTTGGTTGGCGAGTTTAAGCGCAACTTGCTTATTATGGCCTGCTTGCTTTTCATCAGGCGAATGACTAGGATCGGTCATGAAAATACCTTGCCCCATTGCGTTCTAGCGCGTGGGGCTTTTCTTTGCCTATCGGCCCTTGCCCTATGAGAGCGAAGGCGCAATGGGACTATTAAAAATTTGGAGTGTTTGAAATGTGATCCGCATTGGGAGCGGTATCGCTGTTGCTGATCGTTTCTAAATTAGCCAACCAATTTTGGGCATCAACCATCGCGATCAAAGTTCGCTTACCAACCTTGCGGATGGGGATGCGCCCATTGTTTACTTCTTTATAAAATGTTGTTCTGGATATACGCGCCCATTCAAGAAAATCCCGAACAGTCATTGCGCCTCTTTTTTGGGCTTGCATCACTATCGTCCTTTGTTATTTGCGATAGCTAATCGTTGCCCTTTCTTGCCCCTAGTTATCTAGGGAATAAATAAGGGCCTATTTATTCCCCAACCGTTCCAAATGACTTTAGTCAATATCTAGAGAGGGTTATCTTCTATTCTATTCACTATTAAACATGCTGTTAATTTCTTGAACTTTCTCGTAATCCAGCCGCATTCGTTTAACTGTTGACTGATCATCCTTATCTCCAGCACCAAATTCATCAGCTAAAATCTTATCGATCTCACCAGGCCTCTTACCTTCTGAACTTAACTGATCAGCGCGGAGACCTAATTCAACTATACAGATTGAGCTCCCTTTCGGACCAGGCTTAGGAAATGCATAATCTTCGATTAATTCTGCAATTGCTTCGCGCAAGTCCTTACCTACAGGCCTATCATCTCTTAAATATTCAATAGCCCAGCCTAGCTTTTTTTTCAGTTCCTTTTTTCGGGCTTTAGGATTTCCAATATTTTCATGATCACGATAAGTGAGATTAAGATGTCTTATATCAAACAATATCCAATCCTTTCAGGTTTAGAATCTCAACTGCCCACCACTCTGCCATTTTTACCCGCTCATCCCAATAGGTAGCGCGATGGTAGGCTTTGCGGACTTCATCGGCTCCAACGTGCGCTAACTCTGCTTCAATAGCATCTGGGTTCCATTTTCCCGATTCATTCAAGAGTGACGATGCTGACGCTCTAAAGCCGTGGGCTGTCACTTGGGTTTTGTCGTATCCCATGCGGCGTAAGGCATGGTTGAGGGTGTTTTCACTCATGGGGCGACGTGGGGATTGGTAGGATGGGAAAACTAGATCGCGATGGCCTGTTAGTGTGTGAAGCTCTTGCAACACCTCCACCGCTGCATCTGGCAAAGGCTTTTTATGAGGTCTACGCATTTTCATACGCTCCACTGGGATGCTCCACGTTTTGGCCTCTAAGTCGAATTCTTTCCATTCGGCTTGGCGCAATTCGCCGGGGCGCGGATAGAGGTAAGCCATTAGCTTTAAGCCTGCGATGGTTTCGGGCATGCCTTCGTATTGCCAGACTGATTTTAATAAGCTTGCAAAGTCGCCTCGTTCCGTGAAAGCGGCGCGTTGGGATACAACTGGGGTTATCAGTGCGCCACGCAAGCCGAAAGTCGGATCATTTTCAGCACGGGCGGTTGCGATGGCATAACGGAAGACTTGACCAATCTCAGCACGTAACCTGCGAGCGCTTTCGTAATTGCCTTTAGCTTCCACCTCACGAAGCGGAACAAGAATTTCAGCGGCTGTAATTTCTGCAACAGGGCGATGGAATAAACTGCTTTGAACTTGACCTAATAACCATCGCTTCTTTTTGAGCGTTTTCTCAGATTTTCCTTCGTTCGAACATTTTGCCAGAAATTCATCAGCGATAGCCCCAAAGGTATTTTCTGCTTTCAGTCGTCTTTGAACTTTAGCCTTGCGAATATCATCGGATGGATCAATATCGTTTGCCAATTTTCGTTTAGCAGCTTCACGCCTCAAACGAGCGTCTGATAAGCTGATAGCCGGATAAGCACCAATATAGAGCGTTTTTTGTTTGCCAGCATATCGATACGCCATGCGCCAAAGCTTTGCACCCTTCTTAGTGACTTCCAGATATAGCCCGCCGCCATCGCTATATTTCATCGCTTTGTCTGCAGGCTTCAAATTGCGAATTTTCGTGTCTGTCAGTGGCATTTGTTGATATCCTTTTCAAAACCACCAACAACCTATGTTGGTTTTTTTGAAAAAGCCAACACAACCACCAACAAAAATTATCGGCTGGAGGCGAACGAGAAAAGACGATAAAACACGAAGAAAGACGCTATATCACTGTAATTACAATGATATTTCGGACTATAGCGAACAATAAAGGATTGTGGAAAACGTCCAAATGGTGCCCCCCGCCGGAATCGAACCGGCACTCCTTGCGGAACGGGATTTTGAATCCCGCGCGTCTACCAATTCCGCCAGGGGGGCGTGCAAGTCAAAGGATCGAGAAGAGATCGTGGACCTATTGGAAGTCGCGCGATAATAGGTTTTCCCGCTGTCGCGTCAAGATACTTTCTCACACTAATTTCAATAAACTCATGCAATCCTCATCTCAAGCCCTTAAACTTTGCTCTTGAGTCTGATACGCAGCTCAATATCATTGCAAATATCAGTAGGCCAGCAGATGACGACCAACAATACAGATCCGGTTTTAGAGACCAACAAACCAACCTTACTGCGTCGGCTCTATGACTGGCTGCTCGCACTCGCTGGCACCAAGCACGCAACGCCAACCCTTGCCGGTGTGTCCTTTATTGAAAGCTCTTTTTTTCCAATCCCGCCTGATGTCCTGCTCATCCCTATGGTCTTAGCCAAAAAACATCGTTGGGCGTTTTTTGCTTTCATTTGTACGATCGCCTCGGTCTTTGGTGCTTTTCTTGGCTATGCCATTGGGGCGTTTTTATATGATGTGATCGCTGAGCCGATTTTAAATTTCTACGGCAAGGCTGATAAATTTGATCAAGTCAGCAGCTGGTACAATGAATATGGCGGTTGGGGCGTCTTTTTTGCGGCTGTCACCCCCTTCCCTTATAAGGTTTTGACAATTTTCTCTGGCGCAACCGGTCTTGATTTTCTCACCTTCACGATTGTAAGCATCATTGGTCGAGGCTTGCGGTTTTTTCTGGTGGCCGGCCTTGTGCGAAAGTTTGGCCCACCCATACAAGCTTTCATCGAAAAGCGCCTAGGTCTTGCTCTCACGGTGTCAATGGTGCTGTTGATCGGCGGCTTTGCGCTCATTAAACTGATCTGATTGAGAAACCCCATGACACAACGTCTTTATGCAGCTCTAATTTTTTTGGTCGCTTTAAGTGTCATATCAAGCGCTTGGGCGTTTGAACTAATCGGCGGCTTCCAACCTTGTGGTCTGTGCCTACAGCAACGCATTCCCTATTATATCGGTGTACCGGTTGCAGCCATCGCTCTTTTCTTTGCGGTCAAACCCATGCCACAAAAATGGACGAGCATGGCGCTTTGGTTATTAGCGCTTATATTTGCTGTCAGTGTTTTTCTAGCCATTCGTCACGCGGGCGTGGAATGGCAATGGTGGCTTGGTCCAGCAAATTGCGCTGCTGGCGACCTAAGCAATTTTGGCAATGGTGGCTCACTCTTAGACGCCTTAAAAGACGTGAAGATCGCTTATTGTGATGAAGCTGCGGCGCGATTCCTTGGGCTTTCATTTGCAGGCTGGAATGCCATCGCATCCCTCATCCTCACACTGCTCGCCCTCAAAGGCGCGCTGGCTAAGTCCTAGGCCAAGCTCTAGGATCAGCCGTCGGCATAAGTTTCAAAGACAAGATCCGGTTCCGCTCTTTCTTTAAGACAAGAAACCGCAAGCCGTGAAATGTGAATTGCTGGCTCTGGTCCGGTATGGCCCGCGCTTCATGGATAACAAGACCTGCAATCGTGGTCGCCTCGTCATCAGGCAAAGACCACTCCATCGCACGATTAATATCGCGGATCGGTACGCCACCATCAACAATCAATGATCCGTCCGGTTGCGGTTCAACGCCTTTAAGGTCGATATCATGCTCATCGGCAATATCGCCAACGATCTCCTCCAAAATATCTTCCAAAGTCACAATTCCTTCCAATTCACCATACTCATCCACCACGATGGCAAGATGCGATTGACGGCGCAAAAATTGGTTCAGCTGGACCTGAAGAGATGTTGTATCTGGAACAAACCATGCATTTTGAGCAACGGTCTTGAAATCAATTTTTTCAAGATCATTCTCTACATCGACCAAAGCCCGGAAAAGTGATTTTACGTGTAGTATGCCTACAATGTTGTCGGGTTCATCCTCATAGAGAGGATGACGCGTGAAGGGGCTGGATAATATTTCCGGCACGAGGTCAACGGCAGGTTTATTAATATCAAAACTCACCATCTCGGTTCGATGCACCATGACATCGGCAACTTCTAGTTCGTGCAAATCAAGAACACCGCCCACGCGGTCGCGGTCTGACTTCACCACGGCGCCTTCTTCGTGCATCAAATCAAGCGTACCACGCAACTCGTCAGCAGCAGATAAAACGCTTTGGTCTTCCATAATATTAACGCCAAATCGCGCCAGCAGCCAGCGCACAAAAGCAGCTATGACGCGCGTAATGGGCGCAAAAATAGCAACAATAAACCGAACGGCAGGCGCCACCGCAAGGGCAAACCGTTCAGGGTTGGATATAGCCCAAGTCTTTGGAAGAACTTCAGCAAAAATGACAACAACAAGCGTCATCACCACGGTTGCAATGGCAACTCCTGCTTCGCCGAAAATACTCAAGAATAAGCTTGTCGCTAAGGCGGAAGCTAAAATATTGACAAGATTATTGCCCAAAAGAAGAGCGCCGATGAGCCGCTCTTTCGCACGGATCAAGGTGCCAACAATGCCTGCTTTTGCCGCTTGTGCTTCTTTCGATTTTTCAAGCTGAAACATCCGCGCGCGCGAGGTCGCTGTCAGTGCGGTTTCTGAACCGGAAAAAAAGCCAGAAATAATAATCAGCACCAAAATTGCAAGGATATGTAGCCATTGATCAACACTCAGACTTGTCACAGCTCAGCCTCCTGACTTTCATTAAGAAAGCTATGCACCTCTGCTGGAGGTACATCATTGGCGATAAATGCTTTGCCGATGCCGTGCGTCAAAATGAACGTGAGCGCACCGCGTGTCACTTTCTTATCTTGAGCTATATGTTCCATAAGCTCATCTACATTCAATGGATCACCTGGAATATCAGAAAGCTCCGTCGGCAAACCAACGTCTTTAAAATGCGCTTCCACGCGCTTTGCATCATCTTGTGAGGCCAAATTCATCCGAGTTGAAAAACGGTGTGCCATCACCATACCAATCGAAATTGCTTCTCCATGCACAAGACGCTTGCGATAGCCGGTTGCGCGTTCAAGTGCATGCCCGAATGTATGCCCAAGATTTAACAGCGCGCGCTCGCCCGCTTCTTTTTCATCAGCAGCAACCACCGCCGCTTTCGCTCGACAAGAGGTCGCAACAGCATGCATACGTTCCTTGCCACCTTTCATAATACCTTGCCAGTTTTCTTCCAACCACTTGAAAAAATCCTCATCATTGATGAGACCATATTTGGCCACTTCAGCATAACCTGCCCGCATATGGCGTCCGCTCAATGTGTCGAGAGCAGCCGTATCCGCAATCACAAGACCGGGTTGATGGAATGCTCCAATCAGGTTTTTGCCTTGAGGGGCGTTGATACCAGTTTTCCCGCCAACAGACGAATCCACCTGTGCCAATAGGCTTGTGGGAATTTGCACGAAAGGCATACCCCGACGAACAATGCTCGCAGAAAAACCCGCCAGATCACCAATAACACCACCCCCAAGCGCCACGACAATATCGCGTCGTTCAAGTTTGGCAGACAAAATCTTATTATTAACGTGTTCAAGAACTGGCCAGCTTTTAGAGCCTTCACCAGGTTCCACAATAACATCATTCGTCTCGATACCTACGCCATTGAGTGATTCTTTCAAGTTATCCAAGTGATGGAAACCAACCGTCTCATCGGTCACAATAGCCGCGCGAGCCTCACCAAACCGCGTTATAATAGCCGCGCCCGCCTCATTAATAAGCCCCTCACCAATCATTATCTCATAGGAGCGATCACCCAGAGAAACGGGCACAACTTCACGGCTTGAAGCGTCATATTTTTCTAATGTCGGATCCTGCACGGATATTTTTCCTGAAGTTCAGCTAAATGTCAGCGAACTTTATTCAAGATCAATCGATTTCGCCAGTGCTGGTTTGTCACAATTACGAGTTTAGTAAAGCCTTTCTCGCATGGCAGCCATTTAACAAGACTAATTATGGCGATTGAAAGATAATTTGTCAGCGCTTATGTTCTCGCGCAAATGATGATAAGAGCAAACTCAAATAAAAATTGGTCAAAACCTTTTTTAGAAGTGGGTAAAGATGCAAATTGAAACAATAAAGACAACCCCGTTTGACGACCAATTGCCGGGCACATCTGGTTTGCGAAAAAAGACCAAGATTTTTATGGGCTCCGGTTATCTAGAAAATTTTGTGCAGTCGATTTTCAGCGCAATTGGTGGCGCCAAGGGAAAAAGCTTCATTGTCGGGGGCGATGGGCGCTATTTCAACCAGCAAGCCATACAGATCATTTTGAAAATCGCCGTAGCCAACGGTGCCGCCAAGGTTATTGTCGGCCGTGATGGATTGCTCTCCACACCTGCCGCATCACATCTCATCCGAAACTTTAAAGCAGACGGGGGCTTGATCCTTTCTGCTAGCCATAATCCCGGGGGCTTGGACGAAGATTTCGGGTTAAAATTTAATATATCAAATGGCGGGCCAGCGCCTGAAAAAGTAACCGCCGCTATGTATGAGGCAACGAAATCTATTTCGCAGTATTTGATTGCAAAAACCGATGACCTTGATCTTTCTAAATCAGGGAAAATTCACATGGGAGAGATGGAGGTCGAGATTATTGACCCTGTGGCCCATTACGCCGAATTGATGCAAACGCTCTTTGACTTTGATAAGATCCGTCGCTTGTTTGCATCAGGATTTACGATGCGATTTGATGCCATGCACGCGGTAACCGGCCCCTATGCCACAACCCTTTTAGAAGATATCCTTGGCGCACCAAAAGGTACGGTTGTGAACGGCACACCGCTTGAAGACTTCGGCAAGGGCCACCCTGATCCTAATCCGGTCTGGGCGAAGCCACTCTATGATTTGATGATGTCCGCTGATGCCCCCGATTTTGGCGCAGCCTCTGATGGAGACGGCGACCGCAATATGATTGTCGGCAAAGGCATCTATGTGACACCCTCCGATAGTTTAGCCGTGCTCGCTGCCAATGCGCACTTAGCACCAGGTTATAAAGACGGCATTAAAGGTATTGCACGCTCCATGCCAACAAGTGCGGCCAGTGACCGAGTGGCTGAAAAACTCGGCATTGCCTCCTATGAAACCCCGACAGGCTGGAAATTTTTCGGCAATCTCTTGGATGATGGCAAGGTCAGTATATGCGGTGAAGAAAGTGCCGGAACAGGATCAGACCATGTGCGCGAAAAGGACGGCTTATGGGCTGTCTTGCTATGGCTAAATATTCTAGCTGAACGGCAGCAAACCATAGCTGATATTCTCGCAGACCATTGGAGAACTTTTGGACGCAACTATTATTCACGCCATGATTATGAAGCCGTTGAAAGCGATAAGGCTAATGCGCTGATGGAGGCATTGCGCAAAAAAATAGACACGCTTTCAGGAAAGACCTTCGCCAATCTTGTTGTTACATCAGCCGATGAATTCTCTTACCATGATCCAGTAGATGGTTCACTCAGCAAAAACCAAGGCTTGAGGATAAATTTTGCAGGCGGCGGTCGGGGTGTGTTGCGTCTTTCTGGAACAGGGACACAAGGCGCAACGCTCAGAATTTATCTCGAACAATATGTCGCTTCTGAAGCTGGCAACGAAGACGCGCTTTTCCAAGAGACTCACACGACAATTACAGGTGTTGAAAATGCCGTGAAAGAAATTGCCAATATCGCAATGGTGGGTCGTGAGAGACCAGACATGATAACTTAAATAAGGTCAGGCTATGGATTTTATTTTCGGATAACTGTCACAAAACGCCTGATATGACTCGTCAAACAAGGGCGCCATCTCCTTCACTGGCTCTATAGTGTCACCCACATCAGGTTCAAACATAAATGTCTCCGGAGCCGCGCCACTGGTTGCGGCAATCCCCAGTCGAGCGGCACCAAGGGCCGCACCAAATTCGCCGCCTTTTGGTAGATGCAAAGGGGTGCCGAGAACTGTCGCAATCAATTCAATCCAATAGCGTGAACCGGTTCCTCCTCCAATCGCGATGAGACGATCAAAATGAGCGCCCGTTGATGTGAGTGCTTCCTTTGAGTCGCGTAAACCAAAAGCAACACCTTCCAGCACTGCTCGGGTTAAATCATCACGCGTGGTATCAATTGATATGCCAGTGAAGCACCCTCTTATATCAGCGTCATTATGAGGTGTGCGCTCGCCTGACAAATATGGCAAAAACCTCACCCGCCCCGGCACTTGTAGGTCCACCCCTATTGATTTTGTGAGTTGTGATGGTGATGATCCCGTCACCCCCGCCAACCAGTTGAGGCTATCGGTTGCCGCAAGCATGACGCCCATTTGATACCAACGATCAGGGATGGCATGGCAAAATGTATGGACAGCAGTTTCCGGTGCGGGCGCATAGCCCTCCCGCGCCGCTAGCAACACACCTGAGGTGCCCAACGACACAAAGCCTTGCCCTTTGTTTAAAGCGCCAATACCGCAAGCCGCCGCCGCATTATCACCGGCACCACCCGCGACCATAACCGGCTTTGAAAGTCCCCATTTCTTTGCCAAGTCTGTGCGCAATTGCCCCGCTATATCGCTTCCCTCGACAAGTCTTGGCATTTGATCACGCCGCATATCCCCTATTTCAAGTAAAACGTCGGACCAGTCGCGTGCGCCCGTATCAAACCAAGACGTGCCAGCGCTATCGGACATGTCCGCCACAAAGTCGCCAGTCAAATAATAATTTATAAACGCCGCAGGCAGTAGAACCTTATCCACCTTGTCAAAAGTTTCCGGTTCATTGTTTTTGACCCATGTAAGCTTTGGAGCCGTGAAGCCAGGGAAAACAATATTACCTGATAAGTCGCGCACCCGCTCTATTTGGTCCAGTATCGCAGCCTCTTCATGTGAGCGCGTATCGTTCCATAGGATACAAGGGCGCAACACACAGCCCGCAGCATCCAACAATGTAGCGCCGTGCATGTGCCCCGCAACGCCTATGCCTTTCAGGTCCGTAAATTGCGAAAACTTTTCACGCAGCTCAACAAGCGCGCCCTCAAGCGCAGTGATCCAATCGCTCGGGTCTTGCTCAGACCATCCTGAGTGCGGGTGGGATATTTCATAATGTCGTTCAGCAGCACCAATTGGCACCCCATGGTCATCAACGAGCAACGCCCGTAAGCCCGATGTACCAAGATCAATACCCAGATAACTCATATTTTATGAGCCTTCTACATACACTTTAAGTGCCGCTTCCATACCCTCACTCCAAATCAGCGAGAGCCACTTTTCAAATGCTTCAGCAAAAGGCGCAGCGTCTTTCAGGTCACCATAGATATTCGTCATTTCCAACCATGCGAGAGGTCGCTCTCGTGCCTGTTTTGCGTGAACGTTTAAATCATCCCAAAAAGGATCATTGGGCTCAATAATTGTTCCATCTTCGCGCGTACCAGCACACATGCGTGCCCATGCCGCTTCCGCCAATGCCAAACCACTAACTGACTGCTTTGAGCTTATCCCGTCACGAATCGATGGCAAAACAAAGCCTGTATGCCGCGATGATCCATCAAAAGCCACACGGCGTGTTGTGTCTATTATCCTGAAATTAGAAAACCGCTCAATGATGAGCTTTAAATATAACTCCGGCGTCATATCGCCCACTGGCATGACATGAGGAGCGATTTCTTCGCCCACAACCTTGCTCAAAAAATGACTTATAGGCTCATGGGCTATTGCATCTGAAATGGTTTGAATACCCAATATTTCAGCCGCATTCGCAATCAACTGATGCCCTCCGTTGAGGAGGCGAAGTTTCATTTTTTCATGATCATGCACATCATCGGTAAAGGTAGCGCCAACCTTGTCCCAATCAGGCCGGCCCGCACAAAAATCATCTTCAATCACCCATTGACGAAAATTTTCATGACTAACAGGCACCAAATCTTCAATGCCAAGTTCTTTGGCTAATTCCAATTCGTGTTCGCCTGTGGCAGGTACAATACAATCCACCATAGAGTTCGGGAAAGTGGAATGCGTTTCAATCCACTTTGCTAGATCAGGATCGCTTAATTCAGCCAGACAGACGACCGCTTGTTTTAAAATTGCCCCATTGCCTTGCAAATTATCACAGCTAAGACATGTAAATGGCAAAGCGCCAGACTCACGACGTATCTTTAAGGCCGCCACAATGGCACCAAAGGCTGTGCATGGCTTATCAGGATATTCCACGTCGTGACGAATATCCGCATGGCACTCATCAAAACCTTTTGTTACTGGGTTGAGATAATAGCCGCCCTCGGTAACAGTCATTGCAACAATACGAATTGCAGGATCTGCCATCTGTGCGATCAATGATGTATTACCTTCGGTGATTGGGACATAATCAATCATAGAACCAATAACTTCAGCTGATGTTTTATCTGGGTCCAGCTCAAGCAATGTCGTCAAATAATCTTGTTGCTTCAGTTTTAATCGTTGCTTTTCATCATAGGGGCGCACACCAGCGCCCACAATTGCCCAGTCCAAAGCTTCACCTTCTTGCATAAGGCGGTGCAAATACCACGCCTGATGGGCACGGTGGAAATTCCCTAACCCTATATGCACAATACCAGGCTTCAGCTTTGACCGCTCATAAGATGGGCTGAGAACAAATGCTGGCAATTCAGGCAATGTGGCGTTTGATAGTCTAATCATATTATATGCTTTCCGGCTGTCATCTTGAGAAAACTACGTGCACTACGTTTGCGCCGCCAGCTAAGTCACAAGTAAAACAGTGGGCTCGATAATTTTAATATTGCTTGCATTTGTAACAAAAAACAAACAGTTGCAATACTAAAATTTCTACCTTCTATTTTATGGATAATTTGAATTTGAATTGATAAAATCAATGCACCTTTATTTGGCTTTGTATCGATCAAAAGGTCTTGCTTCAAGATTTTTCTTTGCTCATTAAGACCGAAAATACATGGTGTGCATTAGCCCACCCACAATACGTAGGAACAACCAGACCATGTAGATCAAAAACCCTATCGCCTCCTGTGGATATCTTGTAATTAATTATATTAAAATAAATCAAAATCGAACCCTATGTTTAAGCCGTCATAAACTGGCTTAAAATGTGTCACGCCGTGAAAAGGAAAATAAAATGATCGTTTGTATTGGGGAAGCACTCGTGGATATGATCCCTAGAACACTGCCAAGTGGTGACGAAAGCTATCTTCCCATTTCTGGCGGCGCCGTTTTCAATACATCCATTGCTTTAAGTCGGCTTGGCAGCAAAGCGGCCCTTCTGACAGGATTATCGAATGATCTATTTGGACAACAAATCCGCGCATCTTTGCTTCAATCCGGTGTCGAGACCGATTTAATCGTCACCTCAGACCGCCCAACAACTTTGGCATTTGTAAAACTAATCAATGGATCAGCTCAATATTCTTTCTTCGACGAGAATTCTGCCATGCGCATGCTGGCGCTATCTGATCTGGGAGTCTTTCCCAAGAGCGCCAAAGCACTCTTCATGGGTGGAATTAGTCTCGCAATCGAACCATTCGGTGTGGCCTGTAAGGAATATCTAGGCACCCTCAATGATGACATTCCAGTGATGGTGGACCCAAACATCAGACCTACTTTCATCTCCGATGAGAAAGCCTATCGCGAAAGATTGCAAACAATCATCGCCCGCAGCGACATCATCAAAGTATCTGATGAAGATCTTGAATTGATGGAGCCAGGGTCAAACTTCGAGGAAATAGCAAAAGACTGGATTGAACAAGGTGCTTCTCTTGTGCTGCGAACCCTTGGCGGCGATGGAGCCGAGGCCGTAACGGCAACGCAGACAATCAAGGTCGATGGAGTATCGGTCAAAGTGGTCGACACTGTTGGTGCGGGTGACACATTCAATGCAGGACTTCTTCATAGTTTAGATACAGCTGGAAAGCTCAACCGCAGTAGCTTGAAAAATCTTGATGACCAGGATATTTCAACAGCACTTTCTTTCGCTTGTCGGTGCGCTGCCCATACAGTGGGACAAGCAGGCGCAAATCCTCCTTGGCAAAAAGATTTATGATTGATGCACCAAAATAACTAAAGTGATTATCTAGCTAAACACCATAGCCCGCAAATAGACGAATTGCATCGTTGATTTGTTCTTCTGTTAGCAGAACAGGCTCACCTAGTTGTAATGCCAATTGATATTGACGGGCGAGCGTTTCAAGTTCCACTGCTCGCCACATTGCCTGCTCCAGCCCCTTACCTGTTGCGACCATGCCATGGTTCGCCATTATACAGGCCGTTCTGCCTTCCAATGCTGTCATCACATTTTCTGCAAGTTCAGGTGTCCCAAAAGTTGCATAGTCAGCACAGCGAACATCCATGCCGCCAAAAGCTGCGACCATATAGTGACAGGCAGGTATCGTCTTATGCAGCATCGAAAGAGCCGTGCAATATGTCGCATGCGTATGCACCACAGCCGTAATGTCATCTCGACGCTTCATGCAAAGCCAATGAAAGCGCCACTCAGTTGATGGCTTACATGGACCATCCCATGATGTCGGCATATCGCCCGTATAATCCCCCGTCAAATCTATTGACGCGATCATGTCAGGCGTAAGCTTTTTATAGGGAACAGCCGACGGCGAGATCAACATCCGGTCTTCATATTGCACTGAAATATTGCCTGATGTGCCTTGATTCAGGCCACTCGCATTCATCTCAAGACATGCATCAATAATATCTCTACGGGCATCGACTTCGCTCGCCATTTCAATTCTTCTCCACCATAGGCATCACAAGCACCATTTATGCTCAACACCAGAACATAAACTGATCTGGTTTTACAGTGAAGGCTTAGCTTGCTAGCGCAACCGCTTCGCGGGCCAATTTTTCAATTCCGTCCCAATCACCATTATCGATCATTGCTTTAGGCGCCATCCAGCTGCCACCAGCACAAACCACATTTGGAAGGGCCAAATAATCTTTGGCGTTAGCTGTATTCACCCCACCTGTGGGACAAAAACTTGCACTTGGCAAAGGTGAGGCAAGAGACTTCAATGCGCTCACACCACCATTGGCTTCTGCTGGGAAAAACTTCAGCATATCAAAACCCGCTTCCAACAAAGACATCACTTCACTTGCAGTCGACGCGCCCGGAAGCAAGGGCATTTTTACGCTCTTAGCCACATCAATAAGTGTATCCGTTATACCAGGGGATACGCCAAATTGGGCGCCAGCTTCTTTGGCAGCATGAAAATCTTCAGGAGATAACAAGGTGCCTGCGCCAACGATTGCACCCTCGCAGGCCGCCATTTCACGAATGACGTCAAGAGCAGCATCTGTACGAAGAGTAACCTCAAGAACCGGCAAACCACCAGCAATCAATGCTTTGGCAAGTGGCACGGCATCGGCAGCATTTTCAACAACAAGCACCGGTATAATTGGCGCTTTCAGGCAAATCTGCCGCGCCGCTTTACTAATATCTAAAATCAATGTTCATCACTCCAAAAAACACTCGCGCCGCTATCAGCCGAGGTAACATGTCGCCGGAAAGGGGCGAATAAATCGCGACCTCCGCCTTTTTCATTGGCACTTAAATCAATCACAGCAGCTTGTCTGTCGACCACACCATCAGTCAAAATTATGAGGTCGCCTGTTACAGCATCAACCCGCACGCGATCGCCATCCTCAAGTTTAGCAATATTGCCACCATCGAGAGCTTCTGGCGAAACGTGAATAGCGGCCGGCACCTTACCTGATGCGCCCGACATACGCCCGTCGGTCACCAATGCCACTTTGATACCCTTGCTTTGCAGACCCGATAGAATTGGCGTGAGAGAATGGAGCTCAGGCATACCATTGGCTTTTGGCCCTTGGAAACGAACAACAACCACAACGTCTTCAGTGAGCTTTCCAGCTTTGAAAGCTTCCTTGACTTCTTCTTGGTCATTGAACACCTGAACCGGCGCTTCTACCACACGGTGCTCTTCAGCCACGGCAGAAACTTTCATCACGGCAGTGCCGAGATTGCCACTAAGCCGCTTTATACCACCTGTTTTTTGGAAAGGGTCCGCAACGGTTTTAATGATCTTATCGTTGATGCCGTGTACCTCATCCCCTTGCCAAGAAATTTCACCATCAATAAGTTTCGGCTCTTTTGTATAATGCTCCATACCCTCACCCATGATCGTACTCACATCAGGATGCAGGAGTTGATTTTTCAAGAGATCACCAATGACTGCGGCAAGGCCGCCTGCTGCATGGAAATGGTTCACATCAGCAAGACCATTTGGATAAACACGAGTCACAAGTGGCACTATTTCCGAGATTTCCTCGAAATCTTGCCAATCGAGTATAATCCCACCAGCGCGCGCCATAGCAATCAAATGGATCAAATGATTGGTCGACCCGCCGGTTGCATTAAGACCAACAATCCCATTAACATAGGCGCGCTCATCTAAAATGGTGCACACAGGTGTGTAGTGGTTACCCAAAGCGCTTAATTGTAGCGCACGCTGCGCACCCGCTTTTGTCAAAGCATCGCGCAAAGGCGTATTGGGATTTACAAAGCTAGAACCCGGCAAATGCATACCCATAAATTCCATCAGCATTTGATTGGTATTTGCAGTGCCATAAAAAGTGCATGTACCTGGACCATGATAGGATGCAATTTCTGCAGCCATAAGTTCATCTCGCCCAACTTCACCTGCCGCAAATTGCTGGCGGACTTTTGCTTTTTCATCATTGGGCAAGCCAGAGGTCATGGGACCGGCTGGCAGAAAAACAGTGGGAACATGGCCAAAACTCTGCGCCGCAATAACCAGGCCTGGAACGATCTTGTCACATACGCCTAAATAAACAGCGGCATCAAATGTATTGTGGCTCATGGCCACATTAGCAGCCAGCGCTATCACATCGCGAGAAAATAGACTGAGCTCCATGCCCGCTGTTCCTTGCGTGACGCCATCACACATCGCAGGCACACCGCCGGCAACTTGAGCCGTGCCGCCAATTTCGCGGGCAGCCTCACGAAGAAGTTCTGGGTAGCGTTCAAAGGGCTGGTGGGCCGACAGCATGTCATTGTAAGCCGTCACAATTCCTAGATTACCAGCATCGCGCTTTAAAAGGCTCTCTTGGTCTTCGCCAGCCCCAGCAAAAGCATGAGCCTGATTACTGCATGTGTGATGGGAACGCGCAGGCCCATCTGGCTTTGCTGTCGCCATATCAGATAAATAGATGGACCGCGTTTTAGAGCTGCGCTCAATAATCCGGTCAGTCACTCGTGCAATACGATCATCAATAGCCATCATTAAACTACCTTTTCTGCGTAATGTATCTGAAGCATTTTATGCATTAGAACCGATTTCACTGGTGCTTTGATAATAGATTGTATTGTTTCAGACTGGTTCAAGGCATCAAGTTTATCTGACCCAACGATCAAAATATGAAGATTTTTCGCATTCATTAAAACGGGTAATGTCAATGTCAGGCGTACTTCGTCTGCAGTTGGTGGCGTCATCGGTAAAACCAGATGAGGACAATCTGCAGATATTGCCTCTTCTAGACCTGGGGTATCAGGAAATAAACTGGCAATATGCATATCCGCACCCATACCAAGCACGCAAACATCCACAGGCAATAACTTACCTATCTTCGATGAAGCATCTTTGGCACAAAGATCTGGTGTTGCCTCGCCATCGCAAAGCGCGAGAAAGGTGGCCTCAGCCGCTTCATTAATCAAAAGATTTTCTGCCACCAAACGCGCATTAGAACGCGGGGAGTCTTTTGGCACAAAGCGTTCATCTGTCGTTGTGATAACCACTTTAGTCCAGTCCAGCTGGCAGCGCGATAGATGCTCGAAAAACATGGCAGGCGTTTGCCCACCAGCAACCGCAAGAATTGCGCTATCTTTTGACTCGATTGTCTCTATCAGTTGAGATGCAACACTTATGGCCAGCGCTTCTGCTTGTTGAATTGGGGAAGCATACTTAGAAATATTATTCAACATAATCACACACTACGCCAACGTCGTCCGTCCTGATGCATCATAATCATTGCTTCTTCTGGTCCCGAACCACCACTATCATAAGCAAGAGGTTTATCTTGTGCCTCTTCCCACTGCTTCATAATTGGGTCGATCCATTCCCATGCCGCCTCAACCTCATCATCCCTCATAAAGAGCGTTTGGTCCCCGCGCACGACATCCATAATCAGGCGTTCATAAGCATCTGGCGCCTGATCTACCTGACCCAAAGTTTCAGCAAAGGTCATATCCATAGGCACCTCAGCAAGGCGCATTCCACCAGGCCCAGGCTCTTTGATCGTCATCTTTAAAGTAATGCCTTCATCCGGCTGCAAACGAATGATCAAATCATTGCCTTGCAGGTCTTTCTTTTGATCAAAGATTGAATGAGGGGGATTACGAAAGACGACCGCTATTTCGGATTTGCGATTCCTCATTTTTTTACCTGTTCGCAGATAAAACGGTGTGCCCGCCCAGCGCCAATTGGAAATATGCGCCTTGATGGCAATAAAACACTCAGTGCGACTTTCAGGATTTTCCGAGTGCTCCAAGTAGCCTATGCCTGTATCTGAATCACGGTATTGCCCACGAACAACGTTCTCTGGTTGCACCGGGTCAAGTGCCCTAATGATTTTTAGTTTTTCATCCCGCACCGCATCTGATTCAAATTTCGAAGGCGGCTCCATCGCGATCAAACACAATAACTGCATCAGGTGATTTTGAACCATATCTCGCATTGCGCCAGATTGATCATAATAACCACCGCGACCTTCAACACCAAGATCCTCAGCAACTGTAATTTGTACGTGATCGATGTTTGTTGAATTCCAAGAGCGTTCAAACAAGGCATTTGCAAATCGCAGCGCCATCAGATTTTGCACAGTCTCTTTCCCGAGATAGTGATCAATCCGGTATATTTGTTTTTCTTCAAAATAGTTGCGAAGCTCTTGATTAAGTTCCCGCGCCGTTGGCAAGCTGTTACCAAATGGCTTTTCTGCGACAATCCTCGAATCAGGTGTAGAAATACCGCTATCATGAAGTTGTTTGGCTATTGGTTTGTAGAGTGAGGGCGCTACCGACAAATAAAACACTCTGATCACATCATCACGCAGCGTTTTTTTAAGGGCGCTCATGCCATCACCAGAAACAGCATCAACTTTTACGTATGACAGAAGGTCCAAAAACGCATCAACAACATCTTTGTCTTTGCAACAATCGGCACAAAATTCTACCAAGGCGTCTTTCATATATTTGCGAAATACTTTCGCATTCATCTCGCTGCGTGCTGCACCAATAACACGAGATTCATTTGTCATTTGTCCCGCAACAAAACGACGAAAGAGGCTTGGAAATATTTTGCGTTTAGCAAGATCACCCGTTGCTCCAAATATAATCAGATCAAACGAATTCACAGGTATTACTTTCGAGACCATATACTTATTTCTTTCTAATAAATGAGGTCACAAAAACTCTGACTTTAATGTGCCGTCAGTCATTACATTTATGGAAAAATGAGATCACGTCTTATACGTAAGACGTAAATCGACATACTCAGAAATCATTATCACGCTTATCTATCCCCCATAAATGGTATGCCCTTACGGGAGATAGTTTAAAATCTGCCTGTTTCATTAACATTCAAAAAGGCGCCAATGAAGCAAACCGTAATATTAAGACCACTTAAATTCTATAGCGACGAGTCCAGAACCTTCAAGGTTTGCTCTTTATAAATATCGTTCGAAATGAGGCCTTGATCCCGCAATTTTTTTAATTTCGCCAAGCGTTGTTCGACCGATAATTGCGAACGGGCTGGCGCGGCTTGTTGAACTTGCCCGCCACCACTACGTTGCTGTTGCGCTTGTGAGCTCACTGACCTAGCAATTTCTGAAAGAGATACCACTTGAACCCAGTCTTCACGCTTCTTGCCGTTAAAAGTAGAAAGCGCAATGCCATTGCCCGTTGCAATATCAACACCGAGTCTGGATTCTGTACGTCGCGAACCTGGAGTTGCTTGCTCAAAGATCTTACCGCCTATCAAGCCAAATCGCCGCGCGTCCCTATCAAGCGCGCCAGTTTTGAGAGCTGCATCATTCAAAGCTGTACCAAAAATAATATTAAGCCTGTTTCCAGCAAAAAACACTCGGCCTGATGTAACAACGTCAGCTGATGACAAAAGGGCGCCACCAATATTACCGCGTGACTGTCTTAAAGAAAAAGAGACGTCCTGGTTGCTATTTGCTTGTCTGAAGCCTTCTAAAATATGTGTCGTTAAAGTTCTTGCTTCGCTATCAGTAAACAAAGAAGCCGTCCTATTATTGTTGCCAACTCTGCGAGCTTTTTCCAAAACACCTAGGGTCAAACCACTCAATACGCCGCTTTTTTTGCGGACTTTTATTGCGCGCAAAGCAAAATATATATCACGTGGACCAAAGACTTTAGGGTGCTGATTCACGGCGCCCTTATCCGTCTTAATAAGGATAACCGCTCCATTTTTCGTGCGCCAAATATCTTTCGCCTCGGCAATGTCAGTAGAGACGCTCGTCATAATAAAAACCATGAAGACCATCACAATTGCTGACAATAGTGAAGGCTTGATAAGTGTTGGGTGCTTTTCGGTTCGGTTAGACATCACTGCGTTAATCCATCCAATTTTGTTGCTCAATAAAAAAGTAAGGGTGAGGCGGTTACCCGCCTCACCCTCAATTATACACGGTTTTATAAGAACCGAAAGACTAGAAGCGTACTGAAAGCTCAGAAACGATACCGTCAAAACCACCGGTCTGACCAGCAGAGTTTGCATCTTCGTCTTGGTTTACATATTCAACTTTGAAAAGCGTACGCTCATCAATGAAGTAACCTGCACCAATTTGGAAACGCTCTAGTGAATCTTCAGAACCTGCGTCCTGATTACCAGCTACAGCAAAGTTGGTGTCATCACTTGTGTTGATAACTTGTGTGTAACGACCAGCTACGTAGAACTTGTCTTTAACCAAGAACTGCTGAATGCCAACACCAAAGAAGCTAATGCTACTTTCCTGCTCAACAACACCGATTGCTGTACCGTTTTCACCAACTGTTTGCTGACCAGCTGCGTCAACGAAACTGAAGTCAGACTGAGCGAAACCACCCCAAGCACGAAGCAATGTGCCAGGACCGAAGTCAGCGCGGTATGATGCGTTGAACTGAAGGATCCAGCCGTCAAAGCCTGGAAGCAAGTTCTGGTGGAAGATCCGTGAAGAACGGCCATCACCATTATCGCCATTAGCGCCAAAACGGTTGTTTGAAGCTAGGAAGTAGTTGTCGCCGTCACCAGCAAACAAGCCATCGCCCTGAACACCATCAAGCGTGTAAAGCGTTTCATTTGTGTTGTTAAGGTCGCCATCATCATTCACAACGCCGCCTGCTGCGATAGCGTTAGAACTACCACCTTCGTTTGCGTTACCCAGCTGATCACCACCTTGACCGATGAAGAAGCGAGTAGACAAACCAATGCCGTTATTTGTGTTGATGCCAAGACCGAAGAGACCGTTGAAGTCTTTACCTGGGTTGGAATCGCCACCAAATGTTGGAACAGTAATAGCAGCATCAAAGCTGTATGACTTAATGAAACCGTCTAGGTTGTCAGAAATGATGATTTGAGCACCAGATTGAGCAGTACCAAAACTTGTTGGTGCGTTACCAATAAGTTCGTTACCTTGTACAGAACCACCATCAGAAAACGCATGGTTGCCATCAAATGTACCAACACCGATGTTACCAGTTTTCAAGTGAACTTCAGGACCTTCAGTAATTCCTGCTAGACCAGTTAGGTTCAAGTCGATGTGACCGAAATCCTGGTTAAGAGAGAATGGGTCAAGACCTTGGAAGTCGTTTGGCTCTTCAGCAATATCAACAAAACCGAAAACATTATCAGTAATGTGGAATGTTAGCTCAAGGTTGAAACGAAGACGCTGGAAGCTTGCATCTGTTTCTTCGTCAATCTGGAAGAACGCACCACTATCAGCTTGAAGAGCGTTAAAGTGTTGCGCAGCAAGCAAACCAATCTGCAAACGTCCGCAGAAAAGGTGGTTATGCTTGTTTTCACATTCGTCAACTACTGGAACTGGGTCCAGATCAGCTGCATATGAGTTAGTTGCACCAAGTGAGAAAACAACAGCCGTTGAGGCAAGCAAGCCTACAAGGGTGCCCATTTTCTTCTTGGGAGTGTTATTTTGTGGATACATTAAAGTTCCTCCGGAGTTATTAATTTAGGCGTTCTGACAACAGGTTGCCCGCATTGTCATAATTGCGTCACACACTACTAATTATTTTCAATCGCACGCAAACGTCAATAATTTTTATCAGGCAATGAATTAAATACCCTCACGAAATCAAACATTATGGCGATTTTTAAGCTATTATGCCGCTTTTGACCCCTATTTTCGCAAAATAAGGCGTCCCTTAACTACTAATACTATTGGCCTATCGAGAATTACTATAATTGTTTAAAATCAATCATTTGTGCATCTTGATCCACCACTAATTATCGAGAAAGTATCAGGATATTTTATCTGTCCGACGCTGAGAGTCACATAAATGCAACGATGTTGAATTAAGTTGCAGTTTTGCCGTAGTTGTGGAGTATTTGCGCCATGATTTAATCAACTGAAGAAATTTTTGACTAAAAATCGGGCAATTCAGAGCCTGGCCTTGCTCATGATTCTTTCATTGAATGACATCTCTCACCCTATAATTAAGCCACATTTGGATTGCGAGCATCGCAGCTCAAGGCTATGTTGGCTCTCCCAAAATCTATCGTGACAACGACCATCGCCAATGTTACGTCATTGTTCGAAAACATCTAATGGAATCACGCATATGCACTTCGTATTTTATGGCAAAGATAAAGCAGATAGCCTTCAACTGCGCCTCGACAATCGTGCGGCCCATATAGAATGGCTCAAATCAAACCCGATTCCAATTGCCGGGCCACTGCTCGATGAGAATGGTGACATGGTTGGCTCCATGGTGGTTTGCGAGGCAAAAGATCATGCAGCCGCAAGTACAATGTTTGCAAATGACCCTTACGCCAAAGCCGGCCTCTTTGCTTCTAGCGAAATAACACCATGGAAATGGATCATTGGCGCATCTGAATAGACGTATATTATAAGGAGAGAAAGAGTAATGGCATATTGGTTATTCAAGTCCGAGCCTTTTAAGTGGTCATGGGACATGCAGAAAGCCAAAGGTGATGCTGGTGAAGAGTGGGACGGAATCCGTAATTATCAAGCCCGCAACTTCATGCGCACCATGAAAATCGGCGATAAAGCCTTCTTCTATCACTCTAATGAAGGCCTAGAAATCGTAGGTATTGCAGAGGTTTGCGCTGAAATACACCCCGATTCCACGACCGATGATGAGCGCTGGGAATGCGTTGATATAAAAGCCATTTGCGACATGCCAACACCCGTTACATTAAAACAGGTGAAAGCAACTGAAAGCCTCGCAGATATGTCACTGGTCACTTCAATGCGCTTATCTGTCCAGCCCGTAAAACCAGAAGAATGGGCGATTGTGTGCAAAATGGGTGGTCTAGACCCTGATAGCCTCAAGCCGCTCTAGCGATTAGCGGCATTATGCTATCATCCACTAAATAAACCGCTGAAAGCTCTCGACCACTTTTTGATAAACATCCCGCTTAAACGGTACCACAAGGTCTGGAGCCTCTTCTAAAGCAGCCCATCGCCACTGTGAAAACTCTGCCGAATGTTCTCCGCCGCCCGGCGTTACAACATTAATCTCGCTATCATCGCCTTCAAAACGAAAAGCAAACCAGCGCTGAGTCTGTCCGCGGTATTTACCTTTCAGGCCAATACCAAGCATTTCTTTTTGCAAATCGTAACTTAACCAGTCTGGCACATCCCCAAGCAACGAAATGGATGAAACATTTGTCTCTTCAAATAGTTCACGTTTCGCGGCCTCAAGCGGATCTTCGCCCTCATCGATGCCACCTTGAGGCCATTGCCATTGGTGCTCATCATCGCGATGCTCCGGTACATGCGACCATTGTCGCTTACCCAGCCAAACTTGTCCGGCCTTATTAAACAACACCACACCAACGCAAGGTCGATATGGCAAATCGTCGTGAGTGAGGGTCTTCGTCATTTTTGAGAATATTACCTAAAAACTAGACTTATTCAGTGTCGCAGAAATTGGAATGAGTTTAATGCCACGCCGTTCAGCACCTTCTGCCCAGCGCTTCAAACGCTTGACGGTAATAGGGAAAGCTGAGGCGACACCAATAGCAATACCTTTTTCACGCGCAAGGCTTTCAAGCTCGAGAAGCTGAGCATCAATATCCTCAGCGGTGAGCAATGTATCCAGCACGAGCGAACTTTGCGCAAATGGAACGTTTAACTCATCCGCCACTTCAGACGAACGACTGAGTGGTGTTGAGCCATCATCAACATAAAGCAAACCACGCGAACGAAGTTCATTAAACAGAGGCCTCAAAGCCTCTGGCGAGGCTGAGTATCTGGCACCCAAATAATTCACAACACCCACATAATTGGTCATCCGGCTCAAAAGCCAGTGCAGGCGATCAACATTGGCATCCCAAATATCATCTACCAATAAAGTTTTAGGGCCCGGATCATTGTTTGGATAATCAAACGGCTCCAAGGGTAATTGAATTAAAAGTTCATGCCCACGCCCGCGCGCCTGTGCCATCCAGTCAAACAAGCCATTAGCATAGGGGGCAAAAGCAAGCGTTGTCTCAGCTGGCAAATCAGTCAGCACGCTTTGCGTGGTTGTTTCATTAAGCCCCAGCCCGCCTATAATAATAGCAATTTGATTTTTACGCCCGCTCACAATCCCCGCAGGTCGGCTATAGGCCCTAACAGATTTCTCACCGTTAACACCTATTTTTGGAAGAAACCCGTATCGGGATTTCTCAATCAGGTTGTTCTCAGCCACGGTTGAAAGACTGATCCGCCCAGTAGATTTAGGCGCCGCAGTGGGATCATAGATCAATATCTCATTAGGATCGATCGCTGTTGGTTGTTCATCAGCAACCAATTCGCTCAATTGAGCTTGATCTTCTATATCCAAAGCCTCTAGCACAGGCCCATTTTGGACGGCAACAATACCAACATCACGGTCTTTACTGTCGAATTTTGGTTCAAGTATGCGTGCATTCACAATAGGCTCGCCGCCTTTAGGGTCATCAACAGCGGCAACCCAAATAATCATGCCCAACAAGACTGCTGACACGATTCCCACAGACATACCAAAAAAGGGTATATTACCCCACAAGGAGCTAATCCCGCCCTTAATTTCAAAGGGTGCTTTCTTGCCATGAACACCGAGAGGTTTCGTGAGGTTTTTCAATGCGTCTCCTGCCTTCACAAAATCCGAATCACATAACAAGGAGTATACAATTAAATTCTCTTAATCATTTCTTACCAAAAGAGAAAGAAACGTCCTTTACGGGAGAAATTCGACGATTGTTGGTTCAAAATGATACGTAAAAATAAAATTACCTCACGGGCGCGCGCCAACCGTTCTCTATCTAATTATATTTAAAAGTATGCATCACACAGATCAGCCTTATACTCGATCCCTCAATACGCTAAACGCCCAAGCAGTAACTATCCATTAAAAAACCCCGCCATCAGCGGGGTTTTAATAAGCTACTCTTAATTGGGTACACCGCTTGCTGGGTCCGGCGGGAACATTGCATGTTTCTGTTTACCTCTTAAAAGATCAAGAGCATAAGCTAATTGCTTATCGTCCTTTGGATCACGTGGGAAATAAGCAGAAGAACCCTTTTCCTCCTCTTCCTCTTCACCATTTTGTAGGTGACGCGGAAGTGACGCTTCGCTACGCGTTACATCTTCGCTTTTAAGTTCGTCTGGCAAAGGTTGTTCTACATTAATGTCGGGCAACACACCTTTTGCCTGAATAGAACGGCCAGATGGCGTGTAATAACGCGCTGTCGTCAAGCGCACAGCGCCATTTGTACCAAGCGGGATTATCGTTTGAACCGATCCCTTACCAAAAGACCGTGATCCAATCACTGTTGCACGACGGTGATCTTGAAGCGCCCCTGATACAATTTCGGATGCAGAAGCTGATCCGCCATTGATAATCACGACAATCGGCTTGCCTTTGGTGAGGTCGCCCGAACGCGCGCTAAACTTTTGTGTTTCCTCAGCGTGGCGTCCACGAGTTGATACAATTTCACCTTTATCAAGGAAAACGTCAGACACAGCGATTGACTGATCCAAAAGGCCGCCAGGATTGTTACGCAAATCCAAAACATAGCCTTTCAGCTTATCGCCGATTTTTTCGCTTTGCTTTTCGATCTCAGCTTTAACGCCGTCAAATGTTTGCTCATTAAACTGTGTGATACGAATATACGCGACATCGTCTTCGACGCGTCCGCGCACAGAGCGAATTTTGATTACATCACGAACAACCGTAATTTTGACCGGATCTTTCTTACCTTCGCGAACGATTGTAAGCTCAAGTGGAACTTTCACTTTACCGCGCATCTCTTCGACTGCTTCACTCAGCGTTTTACCGCGAACAGCCTTGCCATCAAGATGACTGATAAGGTCACCAGCTTGAACGCCAGCTTGATCAGCAGGCGTATCAGCAATTGGCGTGACCACTTTCACATATCCGGTTTTTTCATCGAGGGTTACCTCAATACCAAGGCCACCAAATTCACCACGGGTCTGAACCTGCATGTCACGAAATGTCTTCGGTGATAGATAGCTGGAATGCGGGTCGAGGCCAGCAAGCATGCCGTTGATAGCAGATTCAATGAGTTTTTCTTCTTCCGGCTCCTCAACATAATCTGAACGAATACGCTCAAAAACATCACCGAATAAATGAAGTTGGCGATAAGTGCTGCGACTCGCTGCTTCAGCAGGAGTGCCTGAAAAAAAACCGCTTTCAGAAAGTATCGAAACGCCGAAGCCTCCAACAACAATACCGACCATTAAAAAAGAAATTTTACGGAACACGATGCGTGCCTCTTTCTACAAATTGGCCCACCAGGGCGATGAATTAATTGACTTACTGTTTTTCCTAAACTCAACATATAGTACAGGCTGCGTTTGGCTACTGGAAAAATCATTATCCAGTGCTGAGACTATATCTACAGGCAATCCTGCAAGACGGGCAAGTCTTTTGCCGCCCATGATAGCGACGGGCTGTCCCGCCTTAACGTAATCTCCAATATTGACATTAATTTTCCCCATACCTGCCAATACAATATGATAACCATCACCAACATCTATAATCAAGAGCCGTTCATAACCTGGGAATGGGCCAGCAAAGACAACGCGCCCCGGTGCGGGGGCTGTAACAGGAGTTTTTGGACGAGTGGCAAGCGTTATTCCTTTTGAAATTCCTCCCAAGCCATCTGAACCACCAAATGTTGTCAATTCTGTGCCGCGCGCTGGGAATCGAAGCAATCCCTTCAGTTTAGCGAAAGTAACAGACGCATTCCGCGCCTCATTATCTTTGAGAATATCTGAATAATCTACAACACGTTGCGGCAGGCTGGTTCTGGTTGCTCCAAGAGGACCCCCCTCTTGAGCAGCCGTCTCCCTATTGCGTGAGGACAACGTATCACCACCATCATTAGAGGCCTCAGGGCGCAAGCTGCTCAAAACCTCAACGTCGCGTTGTTGCTGCGCTTCATGCGCTGCACGACGCGCATCAGCCTCACGTCTTGCCGCCACTTCAGCGCTTGTCACTTCTTGAGTAACACTCGAAATTTCCGACGTTATTCGGCTAACCAGATCACGTAAATTTGTAGCATCACGCGCAAGAGCCCTTACCTTTTCGCGCTCTTGGAGTCGTTTTTCATCCGATATCACTCGTAAATTTTGATTCTCTTTTATGAGCAAATCCAGCCGCAACTGCTCTTCACTCAATTGTCGTTCTTGATCAATCAATTCCTTTCGTTCCACTTGTACAGCCAGCTTCACATCACTGAGCGCTTTCAAATCTTTGTTGAGCGCTTCTGCTTCAGATTTCAACTCAGGCAAAACAGACCCAAGCAAAATAGCACTGCGCACAGATTGAAGCGCATCACTGGCATTGACCACAATAGCAGGCGGCGGATTTTGCCCCATGCGCTGTAAAGCAGCCAACACCTCAGCTAAAATGGCTCGCCGTTCCACAAGTGATAGTTGAATACGTTTTTCTTCATCAACAAGATTGAGGAGCTTCTGCTCCGTGTCGGTCAATGCATCTTCCAGATTTTGTATAGACCTAGCTGTTGCAATTAATTGATCAACGAGAGCTTCACGGTCTGTATCAAGTGCTGCAACACTTTGGGCGAGTTCTGCCTGCCGCTCAGTGGACACGATCATAGCGTCATTGAGGCGTCGCAATGCCTCTTCATTCTCCGCTTTTCTACGCTGGGCCGCCGATAAAGCTTCAGTATAAGATGGGTCCAGTGCTCGTGGCTCAAAGGCGGGTGGCTCAGCACTTTCAAATGTAATTTCACCCTCAAGATTAGGTAAGAGCGCATCTTGTGAATAAGCCGTCACAGAAACCAGAGCAAGCACGCACACGCCAAGCAGGGCCTTCACAGAAGCCTTTGCTGGATTGCCCTTCATCGCTGCACTCATCCGTTCCATTTTACCTGTATTCTCATTTTACAATGGTCACAAAATACATAGCACATATAACCAAATATCTTGGTTAACTTAGAATTAAAAGGCAAGAAATACGAAGGCTGATTCAAATCTTATGATAGGGGTGGCCTGCCAAAATTGAGAATGAACGATAAATCTGCTCAGCAACCATGATGCGCACAAGCTGATGCGGCCAAGTCATTGCCCCAAAGCTAAGTAATTGATTCGCACGCGCCCTCACCGTCTCATCGAGACCATCTGCGCCGCCAATAACAAAAACCATCTCACCTTGCCCATCATCGCGCCTTTGGCGCACCATTTTTGCAAAATCAGGGCTGGCCTTTGTTTTCCCGCGCTCGTCAAGCGCAATGACATAGGCTTTGTCATCAAGGGCTTTCAAAATATTAGCGCCCTCTTGCGCCATGCGTTCACGCGAACGCCCAGCTTTGCTTTCATTCAACTCACGCACCAAAAGAGAAGTAATGCCCTGAGCCTTGCCAACGGAAATCGAACGTTTCCAATATCGCTCAAAAAGCTCCTTTTCAGGACCGTTTTTCATGCGCCCAACAACATGGAGGGAAAGCTTCATCTAATTCCTCCCATATCCATGCATACTCTTAAAGGCGGCAAAAGCCATCAAGCGTTGGCGGTCACCGGCTCAGCATCAACGTCCGCTGACCACATTTTTTCAAGGTTATAGAATTCACGCACTTCGGGTCGGAAAATATGGATGACCAAATCGCCAGTATCGATCAAAACCCAATCACAATGCGGCAATCCTTCCACGGCAGCCGTGCCATAGCCAGCCGCTTTCATATCGCGCAGCAGATGATCTGCGATCGCGCCCACATGACGGTTTGAGCGTCCTGATGCTACAATCATAGCATCGCCAATGCTCGATTTTTCACTAATATTGATGGTTATAATTTCTTCAGCTTTAGCATTTTCCAAAGAGGTAATGGCGGCTTCATATGCGCCGACGATAGAGGACGGTAGACTACCGATGATTTCAGTATGGGAATGCGCAGGTGCTATTCCCTCATTACGCGAGGTGTTCAGAACTTTTTCCTTTCCTGAAAAAACTGATCGTCATGACAAATTCAATACTTCTTTATACTGCTCTTTTTCCGTGTCAATTTCAAGACATTCTCGCGTATCAACCACGCGGCTGATTATCAAAACAAAAGCATGCTTTTAAATTCCATAAAGAATTTTCAAAATTACTGCAAAATTAATGATAGTTGTTATCCAAATCAATGATGACCCTTCATAAAAAGCCAACCAAAACATGCCCCGTATTTATAATACAATAATCATAGGTGCTGGCGCAGCTGGTATGATGTGCGCAGCCCACACAGGTGGCCAAACGCTGGTCATAGATCATGCAAAAAATCCTGGAGAGAAAATTCGCATTTCAGGTGGCGGGCGCTGCAATTTCACGAACATCCATACAGAAGCCAGCAACTTCATTTCCCAAAACCCACATTTCGCTAAATCTGCCTTAAAGAGCTATACTCAGCACGATTTTATCGCTCATGTTGAACGCCACAATATTGCCTATCATGAGAAAACCCTCGGCCAGCTTTTCTGCGATAATTCAGCGAAACAAATAATTCAGCTTCTGCAAAAAGATATGCAAAATGCCGACGCCCATCTTCAGCTTGAAACCCGCATCACCGAAATTTCCAAAACAGAAAGCGGTTTTCAACTTACGCTCGAAAAACACGGGAAAAATGAAATCCTCACCTGCCGCAATGTTGTTGTTGCTTGCGGTGGCAAATCAATTCCCAAAATGGGGGCTACTGGCTTTGGTTATCAAATCGCAGAACAATTTGGTCACACACTAACCGACATCCGGCCAGCTCTTGTGCCTCTAACCTTCGATGGCGACATTTTAGAGACGGCTAAAACACTCGCCGGTGTTGCTATAGACGCTAAAGTGACAACGGACAAAACATCGTTCAATGAAGCACTCCTATTCACCCATCGCGGACTCTCAGGCCCCGCAATCTTGCAGATTTCATCCTACTGGCGAGAAAAACAACCCATCGAAGTCGCCCTTTTACCAAGTCATGATTGTCTTGACCTCTTGCGCCGCGAACGCACCCGCTCAGGCAAGCGGGCCATCCATAAAGTGCTGGCTGAATTTTTACCCAAAAGCATTGCCGCACAAATTGCTAAGCGAACCCAATTAACAGGCAATCTTGCGGATCAATCTGACGCTAAACTTCAAAGACTAGCGGCAGCAATCAATCACTGGGAGCTTTATCCCATCGGCACAGAGGGTTATCGCACAGCAGAAGTAACCCTTGGCGGCGTAGACACCGACGGGCTTTTGTCCAAAACCATGCAGTCAAAGTTCGTGCCGGGCCTTTATTTTATCGGCGAAGTGGTGGATGTTACAGGCTGGTTGGGTGGTTATAATTTCCAATGGGCATGGTCATCTGGTTATGCCGCAGGCACTGCCATTGCTTCTGACATCACTACTGCACCTAGATAAAACGGGAAATTTTCGTGGATCAAGAAACAATCAATACCATCGCACGCAAAGTTTTTACAGCGCAGCAAAACCGCGATCGGTTCCAGCCGCTGCGCGGACACGATGATCCCGGCAGTCTTGATAACGCCTATGAGGTGCAAGACGCGCTTTATCGGCTAATGCAAGATGAGGGTGAGAGCGGACCGTTCGGCGGTCATAAAATCGCACTCACATCGCCAGATATCCAAAAAATGTGCGGCGTTGATCAGCCCGCCTATGGCCGTATTTTTAGTGCTAAAATTCATCACACATCCCACACAGCCAAAATCTCAGACTTTGTACGCATCGGCATTGAATTCGAAGTCGCCTTTGAAATCGGTGAGGATGCTCCTCTCGATCAAGCACCATTCGATCAAAACAGCATCGCGCCATATGTGAAATCAGCAATGCCCGCCCTTGAACTGATAGACGACCGTGATGCGGATTATAGTAATCTGGATGCAAAATCGATCCTGACAGACAAATGCTGGTGCGGCGGTATTGTGTTGGGAAAACCAATTGAAGATTGGCAAAAAATTGACCTTGGCAATCTTGAAAGCATCGTGACGTGGAACGGAAAAGACAACGACCACGGCAACACGGGCAACGCCCTCGGCCACCCGCTCAATGGTCTTGCATGGATTGCTAATCATCTGACAAAGCGCGGTGGCGCGTTAAAAGCTGGTGACGTGATTATGACCGGTAGCGCCCTTAAAACCCAATTTCCAAAAACCGGCGACAGCTGCACCTATACAATCAATGGCTTAGGCGATGTTTCCGTCAAAACAGTGTCTTAAGAATTTCTATTCCATCCAATTGCGCCGATCGCTGCAATGAAAAGAAAAACCATGAGAGGTTGTGGCATCAGCCATACGCAATAAAACATGGCGGCACACATTGCCATTGATCAATCTCTAATATCTATATTATCGATAATATTACCTCGTAAACTGCGTAGCATAGATCACATTGACATTCCCTTCGTTTTTCCTCTATAACCAGCGCAATTCTTGGAAATGATGTTCATTTCTGGCTGACTGGGGCATGATCCCAGAAGTTACCACCCGACAGCGCGATGCGCCCTCGGGTGTAAAACTGCTTTGTGGTCTGCTTTTAGGGCTGGCTTTATTGAGGAAACGCGATGTTTGAAAGTTTATCAGATCGTCTTGGATCCATTTTTGATGGACTGACAGGCCGTGGTGCGCTGTCTGACAAAGATGTGTCTGCCGCATTGCGCGAAATTCGCCGCGCCTTGATTGAAGCCGACGTAGCGCTTGATGTGGTGCGTTCCTTCACCGACCGCGTACGCAACAAAGCCGTTGGCGCAGACGTTATCAAATCCATCAAACCCGGCCAGATGGTTGTCAAAATCGTCCATGACGAATTGGTCGCCATGCTGGGTTCTGATGCAGAACCAATTGACCTTGCCTCAACCCCGCCCGTCGCCATCATGATGGTGGGCCTGCAAGGCTCTGGTAAGACCACAACATCAGCAAAAATCGCAAGACGACTGCAAACACGGGACAAGAAAAAAGTCCTGATGGCCTCGCTTGATGTGCGCCGTCCGGCAGCACAAAAGCAGCTGGCCGTTTTGGGCGAACAAAATGACGTGGCAACTCTGCCAATCGTTGAGGGTCAATTGCCCGTCCAAATCGCAGAGCGCGCGCAAACCGCAGCCAAGCTTGGTGGCTATGATGTTGTGATCCTTGATACAGCTGGTCGCCTCGCGATCGACGAGCCTTTGATGCAGGAAATGGCCGATATCAAACGCGCCACCAACCCGCATGAAGTCTTACTGGTTGCCGATAGCCTCACGGGTCAAGACGCCGTTAATCTTGCCAAGTCTTTTAATGAGCGCGTTGATATCACCGGCATTGTTCTCACCCGTGTTGATGGTGACGGACGCGGTGGCGCCGCTCTTTCCATGCGCGCGGTCACAGGCAAACCGATTAAGCTTATCGGTATTGGTGAAAAAGCCGAAGATCTAGAAGATTTCCACCCCTCCCGCATTGCTGACCGCATTTTGGGCATGGGTGATATTGTCAGCCTTGTTGAAAAAGCATCTGAGAATATCGACCAAGAAAAAGCAGCCGCTATGGCTGCCAAAATGCAGAAAGGTCAATTTGATCTCAACGATCTGCATGACCAATTAGAACAGATGAAAAGCCTCGGCGGCATGGGCGGTATAATGTCGATGATGCCAGGTGTCGGCAAAATGAAAAAACAACTCGATGCTGCCGGCATGGACGACAGCATCTTTAAGCGCCAACAAGCGATCATCACCTCGATGACCAAAAAAGAACGTGCAGCGCCAAAACTCTTGAACGCCAACCGCAAAAAACGCATCGCCAAAGGATCTGGCACCGAAGTGTCAGACATCAACAAGCTTTTAAAAATGCACCGACAAATGGCCGATATGATGAAAGCCATGGGCGGCAAGGGTAAGAAAAAAGGCATTATGGGCGCACTTGGCGGCATGATGGGCGGCGGCATGGGTGGAATGGGCGGCGGCATGCCTCCCGGTATGCCTGATCCCGCCAGCATGGACCCCAAAGAACTGGAGCGCCTTGCCAAACAAATGGGTGGGGCCGGTGGTCTTCCCGGTGGCTTGGGCGGCGACATGCCAAAGCTTCCTGGTCTCGGTGGCGGCGGTTTTCCCGGCCTGCCTAAAGGACCAAAGAAATAATAAATTTAAAACACAAACAAACACTTCACTTAAAGGAAAAATACAATGGCTGTTAAAATTCGTCTTGCCCGTGGTGGCTCAAAAAAACGTCCTGTTTACCGCATCGTCGTAGCAGACGTTCGCGCCCCGCGTGATGGTCGCTTCATCGAGAAATTAGGATCCTATAACCCGCTTTTGGCAAAAGACTCAGAAGAACGTGTTGTCCTCAACGAAGAACGTATTAAACATTGGCTAGACCAAGGCGCTCTACCAACAGACCGCGTTGCCCGCTTCCTTGATGCCGCAGGCATGATGAAACGTGAAGACCGCAACAACCCGAAAAAAGCACTTCTTGGCAAAAAAGCTCAAGAGCGCCTTGATGAAGCCAAACAAGCGGAAGAAGACGCAAAAGAAGCTGCGGCTGAAGCTGAAGCTGCGGCTAAAGCAGAAGCTGAAGCTCCTGCAGAAGAAGCACCGGCAGAAGAAGCTGCTGCAGAGTAAATTTAAACGCGTCATTGCCGGGCTTGCCCCGGCAATCCGTGATTGCGGATATACAAATGAACGCATCTGACATTAAACGCATATGCCTTGGCCAAATTGGTGCTGCAAATGGCATCAAAGGGCATGTGCGTGTCAAACCATTCACGGGTGAACCGGAAGCTTTTGGTGACTATGGCAGCCTTGAAGATGAGAGCGGCAAAAACCGCTTCAAAATAGCTGCCTTACGCCCCATCAAAGGCGGCATGTTGGTGGTTAAGTTCAAAGGTATCAATGACCGTAATCAGGCCGAAGCACTAACCGGAATCAAGCTTTATATCGACCGCGATCATCTGCCTGATCTTGATGAAGACGACGATTTTTACATCGAAGATCTTATTGGTCTTCAAACCGTTGATACCGAGGGCAACTCACTCGGTGAGGTCACGCTGATCCATAACTTTGGCGCTGGTGACCTTTTGGAAATCAAACCAGATCATGCACCCACCGTGCTCGTTCCTTTTACGAAAGCAGCTGTACCCACTGTTTCATTGAGCGAAAAGAAAATTGTCATCAGCCTTGCAGAAGCTGGCCTTGATGGCGATGACGATGAGCCGGATCATGCATCATGAGTACAACCGACAAATCATGCTGGCGCGCCAGCGTTCTCACCCTTTATCCAGAAATGTTCCCCGGCCCCTTGGGACACTCCTTATCAGGCCGAGCCATGGAGGCCGGTATATGGTCATGTGATGCTGTCAATATTCGTGATTTTGGCGCGGGCAAACACAAGAATGTTGATGATACGCCGTCTGGAGGTGGAGCAGGTATGGTTTTCCGCGCCGATGTTTTGGCTCAAGCAATCGACGCGAGCGCTGATGAGCGGCCCAAACTGCTTATGTCACCACGAGGAAAACCGCTCACACAAGAGCGGGTTCGCGCCCTCACTAAAGGCCCCGGCGCACTTATTATTTGTGGTCGATTTGAAGGCATTGATCAGCGCGTCATTGACGCCCGCGAATTAGAAGAAGTCTCCATTGGTGACTATGTTTTATCAGGCGGGGAAATCGCAGCCCTGGCCTTAATCGATGCCTGTGTTCGGCTTTTGCCCGGTGTCATGGGCGCACAAGCTTCCGGCGAAGACGAAAGCTTTGAGAACGATCTGCTTGAATATCCGCATTATACCCGCCCGCCCGAATGGGAAGGCCACACCATTCCTGACGTCTTAACATCAGGCAACCACAAGAAAGTTGATGAATGGCGGCGAGCTGAAGCAGAGAAAATTACAAAAGAACGACGCCCAGATCTTTGGGCGAAACGATCCAAATAATAATCAATTTCCTTCTGATTCTTGTATCTCGTTAATTTCTGCCTCAGTGAGCGGCGAAGAATTTACCGACACACCCAATACATATAATTTGCCACGGCTACCAAACTCCAAAGGAAGCAATGCCTTTTTTTCTCTCTCTCGTTGCTCAAGCAACTCCAGCAATTCTATGCGTTCTTGAAGTTCTACGGTTTGCTTAGATTTTGAGTGCCCAGCAATGGCTGGTGATAGACCTAAACTAGACACAACCGACATCACAAACACACTGAATACAAAAGAGCGAACTGGCGACATGAGATATCCTGACAATGATGAAGCAAAATGCTTTTTCATTTTAATACACTTTTGCAATTATTAAAAACCTAATAGATAAATATAATGTTAGAGGGAATAGGCCCTAGAAATAACCGAAAGCGCGAGTGGACTCATGGTATCCAGACATGAAGAAGAAGCAAAACGGGCTGAACGGGCGCGGCGCGACCTTAATCGTGTTGCCGCTGAATCCGACACCATCGGCACTTCAGCCGCGGCTCGCATGGCAACCAAAATAGAAAACCGCTTCAAAGCCTCCGACGTTGACCCCAATGATCCAATAGAAGTGTGGGGGACACGAATTGGTCGCGGGATGGGTCTCATTTTTGCAATCGCTTTAGCCTTCTATCTATTCTATACCTATGTTTTGAACTAATCCCCCATCATCAACACAGATTCCCCTTGGCTAAAGCCTTTCGCTGGGTTAGATAAGCCCAACAAAATATGAGGCCATATCATGGAAAAATTTGATAAATTAACGGGCGTTGCTGCTCCCCTGCCGATCATCAATGTCGATACCGACATGATTATCCCAAAACAATATCTCAAAACCATTCAGCGCACCGGCCTTGGAACCGGTCTGTTTTCTGAAATGCGTTACAATGAAGACGGCAGCACAAACGAAGACTTTGTCTTAAACAAAGAGGCCTATAAGGGCGCTTCTATTCTTGTTGCGGGCGATAACTTCGGCTGCGGCTCATCGCGCGAACATGCCCCATGGGCATTGGTTGATTTCGGCATTCGCTGCATTATCTCAACAAGCTTTGCAGATATCTTTTATAATAATTGCTTCAAAAATGGCGTTTTGCCGATTGTCGTCTCTCAGGAAGATCTCGACAAATTAATGGATGATGCAAGCCGTGGTGCCAATGCGACCCTCAGCATTGATTTGGTCGCGCAGGAAATCAAAGGCCCAGACGGCGGCACCATCGTTTTCGACATTGACCCACACAAAAAACATTGCATGCTCAACGGCCTTGATGACATTGGCCTGACCATGGAAAAGGTCGAGCACATCAATGGGTTTGAAGAAAAATTATCTGAAGACCGTCCTTGGGTTTAAGGTCGATTTTAAAGCTTCAAATACTCATAAATTGAAATTAGAAATGGCGAAAGGATAAAGCCATGGCAACTCATAAAATTCTTCTCCTGCCCGGTGATGGTATTGGACCTGAGGTCTGCGAAGAAGTCTCCTCCGTTATCAGTTGGATGAATGGCGCCGGCGTTTTAGGTGGCGACACATTCGAGATTGAAACGGACCTTGTGGGTGGTTCTGCCTATGACGCCCACAAAAGTGCCATCTCAGAAGGCGCTATGAAACTTGCCATGGATGCTGATGCCGTATTGTTTGGTGCCGTTGGAGGCCCGAAATGGGATGACGTCCCCTATGACCAGCGCCCTGAAGCAGGCCTTTTGCGGCTGCGCAAAGACCTTGCACTCTTCGCCAATCTGCGTCCTGCCATTTGTTATCCAGCGCTCGCTGACAGTTCATCCCTACGCCGTGACGTGATTGAGGGTCTCGATATTTTGATCGTGCGCGAGCTTACAGGCGGCGTTTACTTCGGCGAACCAAAAGAAATCATCGAGCTTGGCAATGGTCAAAAGCGCGCCATCGACACACAAGTCTATGACACCTATGAGATCGAACGTATTGCAGAAGTAGCCTTCGATCTTGCCCGCACCAGAGACAATAAAGTCTGCTCTATGGAAAAACGCAATGTCATGAAATCTGGCCTTTTCTGGAATGAAGTGGTGACGAATACGCATAAGAAAAAATTCTCCGATGTCGAGCTTTCCCATATGCTGGCCGATGCTGGTGGAATGCAGCTCGTGCGCTGGCCAAAACAGTTTGACGTGATCGTCACGGACAATCTGTTCGGTGACATGCTATCTGATGTGGCAGCAATGCTCACAGGCTCTCTCGGTATGTTACCATCGGCTTCCCTTGGCGCCCCAGACGCGGCAACAGGAAAGCGCAAAGCCATGTATGAACCGGTCCACGGCTCTGCGCCGGATATTGCGGGCACAGGCGAAGCAAACCCAATTGCGATGATTGCGTCCCTCGCTATGGCACTGCGTTACTCATTCGGCATGGTTGATCTTGCCAATTGCGTAGAAAAATCCATTGCATCCGTTTTGGATCAAGGCCTGCGCACAGGTGATATCATGTCAGATGGAATGACAAAAGTTGGAACCAATGGCATGGGCGCCGCAATTTTGGCTGAAATCCAAAAGGATTACGACAAATAATACGCTCGATCACAGTCTCGCGTTCAGCTCATCTTTTAAGCCGTTCTTGATTGACTTTTGACGCTTTGCAGGCCATAGAAGCCGCACAATTTTATAGTGAGAGTTCCGCGATGTTTTTCGCACCAGCCACCGCAACCATCCAAAAGACGTCTAATAAGACGACGATGACGCATGGCCTCACGACAAAGACCACCAAAACAACCTGACACCCGCTTTTGATCCGCACTCTCCCCGGTGATAAAGCCGGGGAATGAAGCGCATCACTAAGAGTAAAGCGCGTGTCGGGAGAGGTGAAAAAAAGGAATACATAATGGGTTTTAAAGTTGCTATCGCAGGCGCTACCGGCAATGTCGGACGCGAAATGCTTGATATTCTGTTTGAGCGTGGTTTTCCAGCCGATGAAGTGGTGCCACTCGCATCAAGCCGCAGTGTGGGAACCGAAGTTTCCTATGGCGATCAAACGCTCAAAGTGAAAGCGCTAGAAAATTATGACTTCGCTGACACCGACATTTGTTTGATGTCTGCTGGTGGTTCTATTTCAAAGGAATGGGCACCAAAAATCGGCAAGCAGGGATGTGTCGTGATCGATAATTCATCTGCCTTCAGATATGACCCTGATGTGCCGTTGATTGTACCTGAAGTAAACGCAGACGCTGCAGCAGGTTTCACAAAACGCAACATCATTGCCAATCCCAATTGTTCGACCGCACAACTTGTGGTGGCCTTAAAACCATTGCACGAAAAAGCAAAAATCAAGCGGGTTGTTGTCTCCACCTATCAGTCTGTTTCAGGTGCCGGCAAGGAGGCATCCGATGAATTGTTCACCCAGACCCGTGCGGTCTTTGTGTCTGATCCCATTGAGAACAATAAATTTCCAAAACGTATCGCGTTCAACGTAATACCGCATATTGACGTTTTCCTTGATGATGGCTTCACCAAAGAAGAATGGAAAATGGTGGCTGAGACCAAAAAAATGCTCGACCCTAAAATCAAGCTCACCGCCACATGCGTGCGGGTGCCTGTTTTTGTTGGTCATGCGGAAGCCGTGAACATCGAATTTGAAGATGAGATCACCGCGGATGAAGCGCGCGATATCCTGCGTGAAGCCCCTGGCTGTCTGGTCGTCGACAAGCGCGAAGATGGTGGCTATATCACGCCTTATGAAGCAACCGGTGAAGATGCCACCTATATCTCCCGTATCCGCGAAGATTCAACCGTGGAAAATGGTTTGGCCCTTTGGGTCGTCTCCGATAATCTACGCAAGGGTGCTGCGCTAAATACGGTTCAAATTGCAGAAGTACTTGTAAATCGCGGCTTGATAACGCCTAAAGCAGAAGCTGCTTAAAAAACAAAAAGGCTCTGAAGAAATTCAGAGCCTTTTATTCTAATCGAGAACTATTTCCCATTAAAAGCCTGTGCATTTATCCCCTTTACCGGCTTGGGAAACGCCTGTGATTTTCGTATCATAAACGCCAACTGCCTCAGCCGCCAGCAGCTCGCTTTCAACAAAGCGATAACAAACCAAAACGTTATATCCGCCCTCATAAGCATCAGTAATTTTATACTCGATCGTGCCGCCAGAAATCGCGCCCAACCACTCATCCATTGACGCGATAAACTCTTTGCGGTTTTGAGTCACCTCAAAATCTTTGATCTCATATTGAAATGGCACGAAGTCTTCAGGCGCCATCAAAGCCTCAAGCGCTATCACGTCAGGCTTTTGCAAAGCCGCATACCATGCGGTTAAGCTTTCATCGGTTTTCGGTAATTCTTGCGCAAAAACGGTGGTCGCCGTCAAAACCAATCCGGCTGCTATGCTCAAAACTATTTTCATAATGACTTTCTTTCCAAAGTTGGCTCGGTCGGCGGCACATGAAGAATTGAAATGATTATTCAACCGACCCAAACACACCTGTCTCGCGGTCCATTGTAAACAGTTCACCCGAGGATATGTCAAACCAAGCCCCATGAAGCTTCATTTTACCGCTCTCGACCAGAGTTTTAATGAATGGAAATGTCATCAGATTCTCAATAGAATGACGAATACCCGCCTCTTCAAGCGCGCGCCGGCGAGCAGCAGGATCAGCATCATCTGCACATATCATCTTATCGATTGCTGGCTCAAGAATGCTTATCCAATTACCGATAAAATCACCGGCCGACAAAGGCTCTATTCCCGACTCCGCCTCATGTTGGCTGAGACAAGCATTAACACCGCCGCAGCGGCCATGACCCATGATAACAATATTTTCCACCTTCAACCCTTGAACAGCAAATTCCAAAGCCGCCGATGTGCCGTGCAATCCATCATCGGTTTCATAGGGTGGCACGAGATTGGCCACATTACGCACAACAAAAAGTTCGCCGGGAGCCGCATTAAAAATCGTCTCCGGTGCCGCACGACTATCACAACATGAAATTAACATGGTTGTCGGTTTCTGACCTAATTCGGCCAAAGCCTCATAACGCTCACGTTCATCGCGCAATCGCCCATCGCGAAAAGCACGGTACCCATCAGATAAAAAAGCAGGAAAAGCATTAGACGTATCAGGCATTTTAATCCTAAAAATTTATTTCAAACGGCTGGGTTATCTCAAAAGAATGCCCAATATGCAATCTGATTTATACGACAATTCAAAATTTTATAGACCTATTATAAAGCGTATGATTTTTTCAAGTAAGAGGCGTGGGCTTGGCAACAACACCTTTTCGCGTCGCAACTGGCGCGCCAATTCGGCGCAGATTGACCATCGCCATCGGGCGCTCCAATCGACTTTGTTCCTCAATGAGGACCAATTCATCACCTCCCGCCTTCATCGTCTGAGCCACGATCTCAAAAACACCCGCCGTTGCCACTTGCAGCGCTTTTTCAGGTGCCATTTCCTGCATCAAACGTGCAACCAATAACCCAGCAAACAAATCCCCCGGCCCATTAAGCGCGCTATCAAATGAGCGATGCTCGGCGAGAATTGCGTTATCGCTTACCCTATCATAGAGCAATGTTCCTTGTGATTTTTTCATCATGGCAAAGGCGGATGTAACCGCAATACGCTCATGGGCCAGTGCCTTTGCCGTCTCGACAATATCTTCATTGCTCGTGTGCACTTTGCCTGTCAGCCAATTAAACTCAAACCTGTTTGGCGTAATAAGATTTGCCAATGGAAGCAATTCGTCGCGGATCGCCTCTGCAGTCTCTTCTGGCACATATAGCCCCTGCTCATCCCCGATCACTGGATCACAACAATAAAGAAGATCTGGGTTTTTAGTCCGTATTGTCTCAATCAATGACGATATAGAACCGGCCTGATGCGACGCTCCAAGATAACCGGTGATCACGGCGCCCAGTTCAGACAACCACGGCGCACGTTTTAAATCATCAAGAAGCGCTGCAAAATCATCGCTTTCAGCCACAATGCGAGAACTTTTGCCGTGCCCAGGATGCCAAGGCAGGGTAATTGTTGGCACAAACCACGCAGGATGCCCCAGCCGTTCAAGCGCAAACACACAAGCCCGCGCGCCAATGCGTCCACGGACTACCTGACTTGTAATAACGAGAACGGCTTTCATTGTCAGATCCCTGTATTATACGCGAGTTACGCGTCATTTTAGATATTTGTTATTCAATAATTGTCAGAATTGACCTATGCTAGATAGGAGAAAATTTAATATATCCGGAAAAGCATGAAACTTTATCGTCTTCTCACCGGCACTGATGATAGCGCCTTTTGTCATAAAGTAACCGCCGCCCTTAACAGCGGCTGGGAGCTAAAGGGGCCTGCATCAGTGGCAACAAAACCTGATGGCTCAGTTGTTTGCGCCCAAGCTGTCGTGAAAAAAGTAAACGGTGTTGATTATAAGCCAGATATGAAACTATCGGATTATTGAGTCTTACTTATTAGATAACATCAAATTGTTACTACAGACACTTTGACGTGAATGAAACACTACGATAAGAGGTTGTTATCGCTGATAACAGCTAAAACGATTGAAAGGATATTTTGCGGCTAGATTAGCTTGAATGGCAAAAGATAATCAAAGCGTGGTATTTATTAGTAACTACAATCGCAAAATATATTGAGGACTAGAAGAACACGCGCCATTATCGTGTTATCAACCAGCAAGGCATAAAATGAAAAGCGCTGACGCTAAGGCAAATCGCCCACTATCACCTCATTTGCAGATTTATAAACCCATCCCCACGATGGTCATGTCGATCATGCATCGCATTACAGGTGCAGCCTTATATTTTGGAACATTGCTCCTTGCATGGTGGTTGATAGCTGCTGCAAGTGGCGAGGCCTATTACGATTTTGTAAATAGCTTTTTCTCAAGCTTTTTAGGTCGCCTTATCCTATTTGGCTACACATGGGCACTGCTACACCATGCGCTCGGCGGCATTCGCCATTTCATGTGGGACCTTGGCTATGGATTTGAAAAACATTTTTCAACAAAAGTCGCCTATGTCACCGCAATCGCATCCATTACCTTGACGGTCCTGCTTTGGATCATCGCTTATTCAGTAAGCTGAGGAGAGATATCATGAGCATGAATACACCCCTCAGCAAAGTACGCGGTCTAGGATCTGCCAAAGACGGCACCGATCATTTCTGGAAACAGCGCGTGTCAGCCGTATCGACATTGATTCTCGCAATTATTTTTATTTTTGTTCTGCTTTGTGTAATCGGCAAACCCTATACCGATGTTGTGGAGACATTGTCCTCTCCTCTTGTCGCGGTTTTCTTCTTGCTGTTCATCCTAAGCGGCATCATTCACATGCGCCTTGGTATGCAGGTAATCATCGAAGATTACATTCCAAATGAAACTGCAAAAATTCTCGCCCTCATGGGCAACACCTTTTTTGCCATTCTCGTTGGCGGACTAAGCGTGTTTTCAATTCTGAAGCTCGCGCTTTAGACTACATTTAATTCGGCTCAATCCGGGAACAACACATGACTGAAAATGCAGCAAAAGCCAGCGTCAACATCAATGGACGGGCTTACACTTTCATTGATCACACTTTTGACGTGGTGGTTGTCGGCGCAGGTGGCGCAGGTCTTCGAGCCGCATTGGGTGCTGCCAAAACTGGTTTGAAAACCGCCTGTATCTCAAAAGTATTTCCAACCCGCTCCCACACGGTAGCAGCTCAAGGCGGCATTTCCGCATCCCTTGGCAACATGGGTGAAGATAACTGGCAATGGCATATGTATGACACGGTCAAAGGCTCCGACTGGCTCGGAGACCAAGACGCCATCGAATATCTGTGCCGTGAAGCGCCCCAGGCCGTTTATGAACTTGAACACTTTGGTGTGCCTTTCTCGCGAACAGAAGAAGGTAAAATTTACCAGCGTCCGTTTGGTGGCATGACAACAAAATTCGGCGAAGGCCCCGCAGCGCAGCGTACCTGTGCCGCCGCAGACCGCACAGGCCACGCCATCTTGCATACCCTTTATGGCCAGTCGCTACGCTATGACACCGAATTCTTCATTGAGCATTTTGCCATTGATCTCATCATGGAAGACGGCGCCTGTCGTGGTTGCGTTTCCCTCGACATGGAAACAGGTGAAATTCACCGCTTCCGTGCTCAAAAAGTTATTCTTGCAACCGGCGGTTATGGCCGCGCCTATTTCTCTGCAACATCAGCACACACCTGTACGGGTGATGGAAACGCCATGGTCTTGCGTGCAGGTTTGCCACTTCAAGATATGGAATTCGTACAATTCCACCCAACCGGCATTTATGGCGCAGGCTGCCTGATTACCGAAGGGTCACGCGGCGAAGGTGGTTATTTGACCAATTCTGAAGGCGAGCGCTTTATGGAGCGCTATGCACCAAGTGCAAAAGATCTGGCCTCCCGCGATGTGGTCTCACGTTCCATGACTATGGAAATCCGTGAAGGCCGTGGTGTTGGCGCTAAAGACGACCATATCCATCTGCACCTTGATCACCTTGACCCCGATCTTCTGGCAGAACGCTTGCCGGGCATTTCTGAATCAGCCCGCATTTTCGCAGGCGTCGACGTCACAAAAGATCCGATCCCCGTAATCCCAACCGTTCACTATAATATGGGCGGTATTCCAACAAATTATCATGGTGAAGTGCTTACAAAAATAGGTGGTGATCCCGATTGTGTGGTGCCAGGCTTGATGGCCATTGGCGAGGCGGCCTGTGTGTCTGTTCACGGCGCGAACCGCCTTGGTTCTAACTCACTCATCGATCTTGTTGTCTTTGGTCGTGCAGCTGGTCTGCGCTGTGCCGAAACCGTGACTGCAGGCGAAAAACAAGCCTTACTTCCAAAAGGCGCAGGTGAAAATTCACTCGCACGCCTTGATCACTTCCGTTATGCGGATGGCTCTACATCAACTGCAGAATTGCGCGCCTCCATGCAAGACACCATGCAGAACAATTGTGCCGTTTTCCGAACAACAGAAATTCTTGATGAAGGCCACGATAAAATCCATCAGGTTTGGAACTCAAGTGATGACATCAAAGTCACAGATCGATCGCTGATTTGGAATTCCGACCTTATTGAGACAATGGAATATGATAACCTGATTGCGCAAGCTGTTGTGACCATGGATTCGGCGCAAAACCGCAAGGAAAGCCGTGGCGCTCACGCGCACGAAGATTTCCCTGATCGCGACGATAAAAAATGGATGCACCATTCGCTCTCATTCGTTGATCTGGATAAGAAAAAAGTGAAATTAGAAAAACGTCCAGTGCACACTTACACGATGTCGAATGAGATCGCCTATATTAAGCCAAAAGCCCGTGTCTACTAGGGTAAACCCAGCAGACAAACCCTTATAAAAACGATTAAGAGATCATCATGGTTCAACTGACGCTTCCTAAGAACTCAACAATGTCACCGGGCAAAACATGGCCTAAACCTGAGGGCGCGAGCAAGCTTACAGAGTATCGCATTTACCGTTGGAGCCCGGATGATGACGCCAATCCAACAATCGACACTTATTATGTTGATCGCAATGATTGCGGACCTATGGTTCTTGACGGATTGATCTGGATTAAAAATAAAGTCGATCCAACCCTGACATTCCGCCGGTCTTGCCGCGAGGGTATTTGTGGCTCTTGCGCCATGAATATTGATGGAACAAACAATCTGGCCTGCCTAAAAGGCATGGATGAAGTGGCCGGTGATGTTGTCAAAATTTACCCGCTACCGCATCTACCTGTAGTTAAAGACTTGGTGCCTGATCTAACTAATTTTTATGCCCAGCACCGCTCTATCGAGCCTTGGCTACAAACATCAACAACCCAGCCTGAAAAAGAATGGGGCCAAAGCCACGAAGATCGCGAAAAGCTTGATGGGCTTTATGAGTGTATTTTGTGCGCGTGCTGTTCCACATCCTGCCCATCATACTGGTGGAACTCTGACCGTTATCTTGGGCCTGCCGTTCTTCTTCAGGCCTACCGCTGGTTAATTGATAGCCGCGATGAAGCAACTGGAGAACGTCTTGATAATCTTGAAGATCCGTTCCGTCTTTACCGTTGCCATACAATCATGAACTGCGCACAAACTTGCCCTAAAGGATTGAACCCAGCAAAAGCAATTGCTGAAGTTAAAAAAATGATGGTCGAGCGGCGCATCTAATTTTAGCCGTTTTTAAGTATGAATAATTAACTACGCCTATCAGCTTATTAGTTTCAAACGATTGTAAGGGCACAAAATATAAGCCTATTATTTATCGCAAAACACAAACAACAATGGAGAATATAATGCGTTACCTTTGCTTTTTCTTCACTTTCATTTTCTTTGCAGGAGCCGCTATGGCAGACGACATGATCACTAAAACAAGCCCGCACTCAGTCGAAAAAACCGTTGCCCAATTCACTGCAGCTGTTGAAGGCGCAGGCGCAAAAGTATTCGCAGTTATCGACCATGCCGCAGGAGCGAAATCAGTTGATGCTGAACTTGCACCGGCAACATTGGTTGTTTTTGGCAACCCAAAAATTGGCACGCCAGTTATGCAGGCCAACATACGCGCCGGACTTGATTTACCTCTCCGTGTTCTTGTTTTTGAAGAAGCAGGCAAAACGACAATCGCATATCTCGACCCAGCAAAAATGAAAGCGCGTTATGATATTTCAGGCGCTGATGAAGTATTTGCTAAAATAACCGGAGCACTTAACAAACTAACGGATGCCGCTGCAAAATAAGGTTCGACTTCGCCAGTATGGGAAAACGTCCTAAGGATTTATTTTCAACGTAAAGTTGATGGCCATGCACGGCAAAGTGTTGTATACAGCCTTATACAACCTGTGGTCGATTTCAACTAAGAGCTATCTTATGAAGAAAATACATAGCCAATCAACACTTCTAGCCATTAGTATTGGCGTTGCGGCCTGCGCGCCGCAACAGCGGCTGCAACAGCCAATTACCCCAACTGCCCTGACCCCTGCACCTGTTGCGCCCGTCACATCGAACGCCTTACCAACAGCCAATACAACAGTTCCAAGCGCGCCAAGTGGCTATACACCACCAAAAATCGAGACTGCCTCCGCTGGCGGCGATCTACAAGCTATTCCTCAATTGCCAAAGCAGACGAATACAGGTGTTTCATTAAGTGATAATATCACCGTTGGGCCCGACATCGATTTTGGCCGCAATGCGGTTTTGGGGGCGTGGAATGTATCTGCGAAAGCTGATACCTGCGCATTGAACCTTAGCTTGACCACATGGACCGCTGGCTTTCGTGCCTCAACTCGCAAATGCAGCGACAGTACTCTCGTGAGTATTGGCTCATGGAAGCTGACAGGCAAACAATTAACATTATCAAATGCCCAAGGTGCAACTATTGCCCGCCTCATTGCATCAGGTCCCAACCGCTTTGATGGCAGTACAGAATCTGGTGGCAAAGCTATTAGCGTCTTCCGCTAAAACCGAGTCATATAGCTCTCATTGAGCTAACCCATATAATAAAAATACCCCACGTTAAGACAATATAAACCATGCTAGCGAACCATTGTTGGTAGCCGGAAGCTAAAAACCGGCTCGATACACTTGAGATGATAAAGAAGGTAGCAAGCACGCTTTTATAAGTTTTAAGATCAAGTCAGGGTAAGCAAACGTGCGCGACCGACGGCATCTCGTTAATGAGATAAGGAGCCAGTCATGCCTGTACGCCTAACCCAAGCACTAAAGACCAGCGCTATCCTCTTGTTTGCGCTTAGCACAACACCCTCAATCACCCCAGCAAATGCCCTCACAGCAGCTTCACGATGCGGCGCCCACGCAACCATCGTTGAAACACTCACTAAAAAATATGGCGAGACCGAACATGGCATTGGCCTTGTATCCGACCAAGGAGTGATGCAGGTTTTCGTCTCACAAGAAAACGGGACATGGACTATTTTGATGACCAATGCGCAAGGTAAAGCTTGCATGATGGCGGCGGGTAGAGGTTGGGAAGATATAAAGAAACAAGTAAAAGACGAAAACGCCTGATAGCCGCAAGTTCTCAATCCCAAACGAACCAACATCGGTATCGTAACTTGTTTTAAACTTGAATACGTTCTAACGATTCAAACGTATTCCAGTTATAATTGCTTTTGGTTGACCAAATATAACAATGACACGCCCTACCACCCCCCTAGTAAGACACCAAGATAATGTTCTTAATCGCTATCTTCAAATGATAGAAAATGGTGTTTTAGAAAGAGACCCAGCACAACTTGCTGTCGTCAAAAGCCTCGACTCCCTCAATGCCATACTGGGTGAACGCAAACTCGCAAATAAGAAAAGCTCTCTTGGCTGGCTATTTAGTGCTCGCACATCTGTGTGGAGCACCGTGCTTGGACTTTATATTTGGGGGGGTGTGGGTCGCGGCAAAACGATGTTGATGGATATTTTTTTCGAAGAAACGCCCATCAAGCGCAAGAAACGGGTACATTTCCACGAGTTCATGATTGATGTTCACAACCGCATCCATCTACACCGACAAGCCTTAAAGCGCGGCGAAACAAAACAAGACGATCCCATTATACCTGTGGCCGATGCCATTGCCGACGAAGTAAGGCTATTGTGTTTCGATGAATTCACAGTGCGTGACATCACCGATGCCATGATAATGCGTAGACTGTTCACCCATCTTTTCTCTCGCAATGTCGTGATCGTCGCAACATCAAATGTCGATCCAGATGATCTTTATCAAGACGGCCTTCAACGGGAAGACTTTTTACCCTTTATAGATATGCTCAAAGAGCGCGTCACCATCACACAACTCGACGCCCGCACTGATTTCAGGCTAGAAAAACTCGGCAATCAACCCGTTTATTCTTATCCTTTGGGAGGCACATCTCGCTCGAAAATTGATGCCGCCTGGCAAGCCCTTGTCGGCAATCAACAAGCGAACCCGATGGCCCTCACCGTAAAAGGGCGTACAATAGAAGTGCCACGCGCCGCACTTGGTGCAGCGAGGTTCACTTTTTCAAATCTTTGTGAAAAGCCATTGGGTGCCGCAGATTATTTAAAAATCGCGCAAACATTCCACACACTTTTTATCGACGACATTCCTTTGTTCATCGGCGAAAAGCGCAATGAAGCAAAAAGGTTTATTAATCTCATCGACGCGCTTTATGATTCCCGCGTTAAACTTGTCGCCACGGCCGCTAAACCGCCGCATGAGTTAAATGTCAGTTTAAACAATGTCGAAGCATTTGAATTTGATCGCACTGTATCACGACTCATTGAAATGCAATCAGACAGCTATCTTGCCGAACCACACGCCGCGAAGCACGAGTAAAGGCAATCATATTCAGCCCATGGATTACGTTAACGTAAGAAATGATTATTTTCTAAAGTCAAAAGAAAACAATTAACATATGACGGGTTGCACTACTGCAACAATGAGGGTAGCAACAAGTAACTAAATTGAACAACCTTACCCAAAGGGAACCTTACATATGGCACGCAGTAAAATTGCTCTAATCGGTTCAGGCCAAATCGGCGGAACATTAGCCCACCTGATTGGTTTAAAAGAACTGGGAGATGTTGTCCTTTTTGATATCGTGGACGGCATACCACAAGGTAAAGCCCTCGACATCGCAGAATCATCACCTGTAGACGGTTTCGATGCCAGCCTCAAAGGCGCTTCTTCTTATGAGGCCATCGCTGATGCGGACGTTTGTATCGTTACAGCAGGCGTCCCCCGCAAACCAGGTATGAGCCGCGACGATCTTATCGGCATCAACCTGAATGTGATGAAGTCTGTTGGCGAAGGCATTGCAGCCAATGCACCAAACGCTTTTGTGATCTGCATCACCAACCCGCTTGATGCGATGGTTTGGGCATTGCAGAAATTTTCTGGCTTACCAAAGAACAAAGTTGTCGGCATGGCAGGCGTTCTTGACTCAGCGCGCTTCCGCTACTTTCTGTCTGAAGAATTCAATGTATCAGTGAAAGACGTAACGGCCTTTGTTCTTGGTGGCCATGGTGATACAATGGTGCCACTACCGCGCTATTCGACTGTTGCGGGCATCCCTTTGCCAGATCTTGTTAAAATGGGCTGGACGACACAAGAAAAACTCGACAACATTATTCAGCGCACCCGTGATGGCGGCGCAGAAATCGTTGGCCTTTTAAAAACCGGCTCCGCTTTCTATGCACCGGCAGCCTCTGGCGTGCAAATGGCCGAAAGCTATTTGAAAGACCAAAAGCGTCTGCTTCCTTGTGCCGCAGCCCTTGATGGTCAATATGGCCAGTCTGATGTGTATGTTGGCGTGCCAACAATAATCGGCAAAGACGGCATTGAGCGCGTTGTTGAAATTGAATTAAGCGCCGATGAGCAGGCTATGTTCGACAAGTCAGTTGGCGCTGTATCAGGGTTGATAGAAACCTGTAAGGGCCTTGTTCCTGAACTTGGCTAAGAAAACATGGGCGTCGATAAAATCGACGCCTTTTTATTAAGGTAGTGTGGTGTAAGTTTTACTTTAGACATAATGAGTAAATAAATTTAAACCAACCGGATTTCATTTTTCAGCAGAGCGGCAACCATGAACATTCACGAATATCAAGCCAAAGCACTCCTCAAAACATTCGGCGCACCGGTATCTCTCGGCGTTCCCATCTTAAATGCAGGCGATATCAATGCTGCACTCGATGCGCTGCCTGGACCCGTTTATGTTGTTAAAAGCCAGATACACGCTGGCGGACGCGGTAAAGGTACATTTAACGAGCTCCCGCAAGGCTCAAAAGGCGGTGTACGCGTTGCTTTTTCAAAAGAAGAAGCAAAAGCGCATGTCTCAGAAATGCTTGGCAACACACTTGTCACAAAGCAGACAGGCCCCGCAGGCAAACAAGTCAACCGCCTTTATATTGAAGATGGTGCTGATATTGAAAATGAGCTTTACCTCTCAATTTTGGTTAATCGGGAAACAGGCAAAGTTTCTTTCGTCGCATCAACAGAAGGCGGCATGGATATTGAGGCTGTTGCTGAGGCAACTCCAGAAAAAATTCATACTATTGATGTTGAGCCATCAACGGGCGCTAATGATGCTATTGCCTCTGCCGTATGTGACGCTTTCCAACTTAAAGGCGACGCCCGCGCTGACGGCATGACACTCTTCCCCACGCTTTATAAGGCCTTTACCGAGACCGACATGAGCTTGCTCGAAATCAATCCATTGGTCATTTTAAAAGACGGCCATTTGCGCGTCCTTGATGCCAAAGTCTCTTTCGATGGCAACGCAGAATTTCGTCAGTCCCAGTTGCAAGAATTACGCGACCTGACAGAAGAAGACGCCAAAGAAATCGAAGCCGCAAAATATGACCTTTCTTATGTCGCTCTTGATGGCAGCATTGGCTGCATGGTCAACGGCGCTGGTCTTGCTATGGCAACCATGGACATTATCAAACTTTATGGCCAGGAACCTGCTAACTTCCTTGATGTGGGTGGTGGCGCAACAACAGAAAAAGTAACGGCTGCCTTCAAAATCATTACTGCCGACCCGAATGTTAAAGGCATTTTGGTCAATATTTTCGGCGGTATCATGCAATGTGATGTGATTGCTCAAGGTGTGCTAATGGCCGTGAAAGAAGTCGGCCTAGAAGTTCCACTTGTCGTCCGCCTTGAGGGAACCAACGTTGATAAAGGCAAAGCCATTATCAACGAAAGCGATCTCAATGTGATCCCTGCTGATGACCTAGATGATGCAGCACAGAAAATTGTAGCAGCTGTTAACGCGTAACCCGACTAAGGATACCGCATTGGCTTTTTTGAAGAAAAACCGGTTACACAGCGCAGTAGGGCTTTTGGCTCTATCGATCGCATTGGCTGGTTGCGGTGGCGGTCCTCTTGGTGGTGTTTTTGACAAGTTACCAGACGCAGACTCAAAAGCCAAAACCAAGACCACCAAAGCCAGTGGCGAGGTTTATGATGGCCAAGCAGAAGTTTTGGCAGAGCTTCAGGCATTGCGAGCAGAGCTGCAAAAACGTTCCGGCGCTCTCAAACAAGATTTGAGCGCTGCGAAACAAGAACTTGCCCGCAGACAAGGTGCCGGCGAAATAGACCAAGCAAAAGTCAATCTCTCGCCATCTGAAATTCGCGACAGCCAGTTGTCTGAACTAGAGAAACTAAAAGCTGAACTTGAGCGACGCAAATCTGGCAAAGAAGCCAAAGAGCGTGCAATTTCGACTTCTCTTGTAGAAAATGAAGCTATCTACAGAAATGTTGATGCTTGTTTGAAACGTGCATCTGGAGATTTTAGAAATACATTTGATGGTCGTAGCGATCTTACAAAAATTGTCAGTGAAAAGAAAAGCCAAGTTTATCAAAATTCAGACCGGAGTCTGCTCATTCTGACAACAGATAAGAACTGTGACATCAGCTTCACCGGCACAAGCATTGATGATTACACGACGGGACTTGTCCATATTTTGGAAACACAAGGCGGCGTTGTTGAAAACAAGAAAGTTGCCGGAATTAATGTTATCTCAGTTGCGCATCCACGCGGCAATTTCCGCTTGGCAAGTGGCAAGAAAGTCATCGGCCAAGGCGGCAGCACAAACCTATACACAACCATTAAAGCACTTTAGCCCAATCAAAGAAGAAAGAGCCTCTTAGTATGTCCATTCTTGTCAATAAAGAAACGAAAGTGATTTGCCAGGGAATGACTGGCAAAACTGGTACATTTCATACCAATGGTGCAATGGCCTATGGCACAAAAATGGTTGGCGGTGTAACGCCAGGCAAAGGCGGGCAGACATGGGAAGGCGAACACGGCAATCTGCCAATATTCAATTCCGTTGCCGAGGCTCGCGATAAGACCGGTGCGAATGCAACCGTTATTTACGTTCCACCAAAATTCACAGCCGCCTCTATTGTTGAAGCCATTGATGTCGAAATTCCACTGATCGTATGTATAACGGAAGGCGTCCCCGTTCTTGATATGGTGAAAGTCAAAGAAAAACTCGACAAATCATCATCCCGCCTCATTGGGCCAAACTGCCCAGGCGTCTTAACACCGGAAGAATGCAAAATCGGCATCATGCCAGGCAACATCTTCAAAAAAGGCAATGTCGGCATTCTTTCCCGCTCTGGAACGCTAACCTATGAAGCCGTTTTCCAGACAACCAATGAAGGCCTTGGTCAAACAACGGCTGTTGGTATTGGCGGGGACCCTGTTAAAGGAACTGAATTCATCGACGTCTTGGAAATGTTCTTGGCCGATGATGCAACAGAATCCATCATCATGATTGGTGAAATTGGCGGCTCAGCTGAAGAAGAGGCGGCTCAATTCCTTGCTGATGAAGCGAAAAAGGGCCGCAAGAAACCAACAGTTGGGTTCATTGCTGGGCGCACAGCCCCTCCAGGGCGCACCATGGGTCATGCTGGCGCCGTCATCTCAGGCGGCAAAGGCGGCGCAGACGATAAAATTGAAGCCATGCAAGCTGCTGGCATTCGAGTTTCTCCCTCACCTGCGAAGCTGGGGAAAACTTTGGTTGAACTTTTAAAAAGCTAAAGCAAGAGTACACTTCTTGTCCGAGGAATCAGAAGAGCCCTTTGGATAAATTAAAAATTAGGGTGATGGTAATTTTATAAAATTCTTTCACCATAGAGAAGATAAAGACGGGTAATGCGTGCGGCGACATCTGTCACCGTTCGTCCTCGCTGGGAGGCCCGCAAGTGAAGAGAGCACGAGGGATGTGGCCTCGTGAGAGAAAATGGCACGCGAAGAAGCGAACGACGCTTTTGCACAAACATCATTTTTATATGGTGCAAATGCAGCCTATATCGAAGACCTATACGCCCAATTTCAAAATGATCGAGATTCGGTAAGTCCAGAATGGCAAGAATTCTTTGGCAGTATGCCCGAGGATACCCCAGTTGATGTGATAAAAAATGCAGCCGGCGCATCATGGAAGAAGGCCCATTGGCCTATTCCTGAAAATGGTGAGCTTATCTCGGCCATGGACGGCAATTGGGGCCCCGTTGGTGATGAGCCGTTGGATAGCGGCGCGCTTAGTAAAAAGATTAAATCAACCGCTACAGGCGCATCATTATCAAACTCTGATATTCAAGAAGCTGCTAAAGATTCCATCCACGCCATCATGATGATTCGTGCATACCGTGCTCGTGGACATCTTCACGCCAACTTAGACCCGCTTGGGCTTACGGGGGAAAAAGACGATCATAATGAATTGCATCCATCAAACTACGGCTTTGATGAATCAGACTACGATCGACCTATTTTTATCGACTATTATCTTGGATTGGAAACCGCGACCATCAGGCAAATGGTTGAAATTCTAAAACGGACTTATTGTTCGACACTTGGTGTTGAATTTATGCATATCTCCGACCCAGGTGCCAAAAGCTGGATTCAGCAACGTATTGAAGGGCCGGACAAAGAAATCGCTTTTACTGAGAACGGCAAGAAAGCCATTCTTAACAAGCTTGTTGAGTCAGAAGGCTTTGAGAAATTTATCGACGTCAGATACACCGGCACGAAACGCTTTGGTCTTGATGGTGGGGAAGCGCTTGTTCCTGCTTTAGAGCAAATCATCAAACGCGGCGGCCAATTGGGCGTTGAAGATATTGTTCTGGGCATGGCACACCGTGGTAGATTGAATATTCTATCGCAAGTAATGGGCAAACCACATAAGGCCATTTTCCATGAATTCAAAGGCGGCTCTTACGCACCAGATGAAGTTGAAGGCTCAGGGGATGTGAAATATCATCTTGGCGCCTCTTCAGACCGCGAATTTGACGGCAACACTGTACATCTATCCTTGATGCCAAATCCATCGCATCTGGAAATTGTAAACCCCGTCGTTTTAGGCAAAGCCCGCGCTAAACAAGATCAGACAAACAAACAAAACGACCGTGGATCGCGCGATCGCCGCAATGTTTTGCCGCTTCTGCTGCATGGTGATGCAGCTTTTGCAGGCCAAGGCGTGGTCGCAGAATGTTTTGGCCTTTCTGGCCTTAAAGGGCATCGCACCGGTGGCTCAATCCACTTTGTCATCAACAACCAAATCGGTTTCACAACCAACCCACAATGGTCACGCTCATCACCTTACCCAACGGATGTGGCAAAGCTGATTGAAGCTCCTATTCTCCATGTTAATGGTGACGATCCTGAAGCTGTTGTTTATGCCGCTAAAATCGCAATTGAATTCCGTCAAGAATTTGCACGGCCCGTCGTGATCGACATGTTCTGCTACCGCAGATATGGACACAATGAAGGGGATGAACCGGCCTTTACACAACCAAAAATGTACAAAAAAATTCGCTCTCATCCAACGACGCTTGAAATTTATTCGCAAAAACTCATGAAAGATGGTGTAATTACTGAAGCTGACCTTGAGGGTCAGCGCACAGCATGGCGCGAAAAAATGGATGCCGATTACGAGGCAGGCCAAAACTATAAACCGAATAAAGCTGACTGGTTAGATGGAACATGGTCAGGCCTTAAAATCGCAGACAGAGAAGACGATGCGCGCAGAGGTTTAACCGGTTATGATCTCACAGATCTAAAACGTATTGGCGAGGCCATTACTAAGGTCCCGGAAGATTTCAAGGCGCACAAGACAATTCTGCGCTTCATGAAAAATCGAGCAAAAATGATCGAAACCGGCAAGGGCATCGACTGGGCAACCGGCGAAGCTCTGGCATTTGGCAGCTTTTGTGATCAAGGCCACCTTATTCGCCTGTCTGGCCAAGATTGCGAACGCGGCACCTTTTCCCAGCGCCATTCCGTTCTTTACGATCAAGAAACCGAAAATCGTTACATCCCGCTTAACAACATATCCGACACACAAGCCGAATATAGCGTCATCAACTCGATGTTGTCAGAAGAAGCGGTGCTTGGCTATGAATATGGCTATTCATTGCAAGAGCCAAACGGTCTGATTTTATGGGAAGCGCAATTTGGTGATTTTGCCAATGGTGCCCAGGTTCTTTTCGATCAATTCATCTCGTCCTCTGAACGCAAATGGCTGCGCATGTCAGGCCTCGTATGCCTGCTGCCACACGGTTATGAAGGGCAAGGACCAGAACACTCATCTGCACGACTAGAGCGTTTTCTCCAGCTTTGCGCTGAAGATAATATGCAAGTGGCACACTGCACAACACCAGCCAGTTATTACCATATTCTTCGTCGTCAATTATGCCGTGACTTTAGAAAACCACTTATTTTGATGACGCCAAAATCACTACTTCGTCACAAATTATGCAAATCAACTATTGACGAATTTGGTCCTGAATCCTCATTCCATCGCGTGTTGTGGGACGATGCCCAACTTGACCATACAGAAGAGAAAATCGTTGCTGATGACAAAATCCGCAAAGTCGTGATGTGCTCAGGCAAAGTTTATTTCGATCTTTATGAGGCTCGAAATAAAGCGGGCCTTGATGACGTTTACATCATGCGCCTTGAGCAACTTTATCCATTCCCGGCGCGCGCGCTGATTGAAGAATTATCCCGCTTTAAAAAGGCTGAAATGGTATGGTGCCAAGAAGAGCCAAAAAATATGGGCGCATGGTCCTTTGCTGAACCATATTTGGAGTGGGTCCTTAATCATATTAAAGCCAAACACACCCGTCCGGTTTATGCAGGCCGTCCTGCCTCTGCGGCAACAGCAACCGGTTTAATGTCTACTCATCTAACACAGCTTGAAGCCTTTATTGCAGAAGCGTTTACGTAAGAGCCCAAGCTTCTGGCAAGAGAATAATGGAAGTGAAATAAAGAATGGCGAATGAAATTCGCGTCCCAACTTTAGGTGAATCCGTCACGGAAGCCACCATCGGGCAATGGTATAAAAAGCCCGGCGATGCAGTGGCAAAAGATGAGCCAATTGTCGAACTGGAAACTGACAAAGTAACTTTGGAAGTTCCAGCGCCCATGTCTGGCATACTTGCTGATATTTTGATTGCCGAAGGTGAGACAGTCGAAGTGGGCACCCTATTAGGGATCATAAACGAAGGTACAGGCAAACAAACTTCGCCCGTATCAAAATCAACAACTCAGCCGACAGCACCTGCAGTAGCAGAGGCAAAATCGGGCAACATGAATTCTGGAGGCGCAATGATCGATATCGTAGCACCAACCGCAGGTGAATCAGTCACCGAGGCGGATGTCGGCACTCTTTTTGTAAAAGTGGGCGATGTAGTGAAAGCGGATGATCCGCTTTTTGAATTAGAAACCGATAAAGCGGCACTCGAAGTCGTGGCGCCAAGCGCTGGCACTATTACAGAGATACTGCACGAAGAAGGCGCAACCATTGCGCCCGGCGATGTTGTAGTGCGCATGAGCGAAGGCGGTGCCAATGCCGCCCCAACTCCTGCAGCCAAAAAAGCAGCCCCCGCTCCCGCTGCTGCATCGACCACTGAAATGCCGCCAGCCCCTTCAGCTGGCAAGATGATGGCAGAAAATAATGTCGATTCTGCCTCTATTACTGGTTCTGGCAAGCGCGGTCAGGTTTTAAAAGGCGATGTGATCGACGCGATGGCGAAAGGCACAAGTCCTGCCCCAGCCGCAGCGACTGCACCACGTGCGGCATCACCAGCCGATGATGAGGTTCGCGAAGAACGTGTGAAAATGACGCGCCTGCGCCAGACCATCGCACGCCGCCTCAAAGACGCACAAAACACAGCTGCCATGCTCACCACCTATAATGAGGTGGACATGAAACCGGTGATGGACCTGCGCAAACAATACAAAGAACTGTTTGAGAAAAAACACGGCGTGAAGCTTGGCTTCATGGGTTTCTTCGCAAAAGCAGTTTGCCACGCGCTAAAAGAAATTCCTGCCGTCAACGCAGAAATCGATGGCAAAGACCTCATCTACAAAAACTACGCTCACATCGGCGTCGCCGTTGGCACACCAAAAGGTCTTGTGGTGCCGGTTGTGCGTGATGCAGATGAAATGTCGATTGCTGAAATTGAGAAAGAAATTGGTCGCCTTGGTGCTGCTGGTCGTGATGGAAAACTTGGCATGGATGACATGCAAGGCGGCACGTTCACCATCTCCAATGGTGGCGTCTACGGCTCACTCATGTCCTCCCCAATCCTCAATGCGCCTCAGTCTGGTATTTTGGGTATGCATAAAATCCAAGAACGTCCAGTTGTCGTTGGCGGTGAAATTGTCATTCGTCCGATGATGTATCTGGCCCTATCTTATGACCACCGCATCGTGGACGGCAAAGAAGCCGTGACCTTCCTTGTGCGCGTCAAAGAAAGCCTAGAAGATCCGCAGCGTTTGGTGCTTGATCTTTAACAAAGGCGTGCATTTAAAGTGACAGGTAATGTGCCACAAGTTGCTATCATAACAGGAGGCAGTCGCGGCATCGGGGCTGCCTGTGCGCTTATACTTGGTCAGGCGGGCTATTCGGTTGTTGTGAATTACGCGAACAATCAAAAAGCTGCCAACGATATTGTAAAAACTATTACCGCTAGCGGTGGCACAGCAATGGCGATCAAAGGTGACGTTGGGAGTGAGGCAGATATTCTCAATCTCTTTAACGAAACAGATGCCGCCTTCGGCCAAGTCACAGCACTGGTCAATAACGCAGGAATCGTGGATATTACGACCAATGTTGCAGACATGACCGCAGTACGACTTGAGCGCATGATGCGCATCAATGTAACAGGCAGCATCTTATGCGCCCGCGAAGCCGTGCGCCGTATGGCATTCAGTCGGGGTGGAAAAGGCGGCGCGATTGTGAACATTTCCTCAGTCGCAGCATCACTCGGTTCACCCGGGCAATATGTGGACTATGCCGCCAGCAAAGGAGCCATAGACACCTTTACTATTGGCCTGGCCAAGGAAGTCGCCACCGACGGCATTCGTGTCAATGGTGTGCGCCCTGGCATCATCAATACAGATATTCATGCCTCTGGTGGCATACCAGATCGTGCAGAAAAACTTAAAAATCAAATCCCCATGAAGCGCCCAGGCACCGCAGAAGAAGTTGCAAATGCTGTTGTTTACCTATTGTCTCATAAAGCGTCATATTCAACGGGCGCACTATTGGATGTCGGTGGTGGTCGCTAACAAAAAAGGAACTTTCTCATGTCCTATGATCTTATCGTAATCGGTACTGGCCCAGGCGGTTATGTTTGCGCCATTAAAGCCGCTCAACTGGGCTTGAAGGTGGCTGTTGTAGAAAAGCAACCAACCTTTGGTGGCACCTGTTTGAATGTCGGCTGTATTCCATCAAAAGCCATGCTTCATGCCTCAGAAATGTTTGAAGAAGCTGGACATAACTTCAAAGCGCTTGGCATCGATATACCCACCCCGAAGCTAGACCTGAAACAAATGATGGCTCACAAAGACAGTGTGGTGGACGCGAATGTTTCTGGTGTTGCTTACCTCTTCAAGAAAAACAAAATCGATACCTTTATCGGCACTGGCAAAATTGCAGGCGCTGGCAAGGTTGAGGTGAGCGCTAAGGGCGGCGACACACAAACTTTAGACACCAAGAATATTGTCATTGCAACCGGTTCCGATGTCGCTGGCATTCCAGGTCTTGATATCGATATTGATGAAAAAACCATTGTTTCCTCCACCGGCGCGTTAGAGCTTGGCAAAGTGCCTGCGAAAATTATCGTTGTGGGTGGCGGTGTTATCGGGCTTGAGCTTGGCTCTGTTTGGAACCGCCTTGGCGCCGATGTCACCGTCATCGAATATATGGACAAAATCCTCGGCCCAATGGATGGCAAAGTTTCGAAAAAATTCCTCACCATGCTGAAAAAACAAGGCATGAAGTTTGAGCTTTCAGCCAAAGTGACCGATGTTCAAAAATCAAAATCTGGGGCAACCGTGACCTATGAACCAGTTGCTGGCGGCGACGCACAAACAGCGAATGCAAACATTGTGCTCATCTCCACCGGACGTCTGCCTTATACCGCAGGTCTGGGTCTAGAAGATGCAGGCATTGCCATGGAGCGAGGCCGCGTGGTCATCGACAGTCATTTCAAAACCAACGTCGATGGCATCTATGCCATCGGCGATGTGGTGGCCGGTCCGATGCTTGCCCATAAAGCAGAAGACGAAGGCATGGCTGTGGCTGAAATTCTTGCAGGCCAAGCTGGCCATGTGAATTATGATGTTATCCCAAGCGTCGTCTACACAATGCCGGAAATCGCCTCTGTTGGAAAAACAGAAGAAGAATTGAAAGCCGAAGGCATCGATTATAAGGCTGGGGAATTCCCCTTCACCGCCAATGGCCGTGCGCGCGCCATGCAGGCAACTGATGGATTTGTGAAAATGCTGGCCGATGCAAAAACCGACCGCGTCTTGGGTGTTCATATTGTTGGATTTGGCGCAGGCGACATGATCCATGAAGCAGCAGTCTTGATGGAATTTGGTGGCTCCTCAGAAGATCTTGCACGCACCTGCCACGCACACCCAACATTATCAGAAGCTGTGCGAGAAGCGGCATTGGCTACATTCTCAAAACCAATTCACATTTGATGAGAACCGCCTTCGGTGCAAACCGAAGGCAAATTAATCCGCTGAGCGAACCAGAAGATGCGATACTTTCAAATCCTCGCGACTTTCAGTGATATAATCAGTTTCTACAATCACCCTTAGCCTCAAACCCTGCTTGGAAGCCGTGACACGCCTAACGGCGATGAAAGTTTTGAATTCCGCAAACAAATGGTCACCATTAATGAAGGCCGTGGTCCACCCCCATGAACAATCCCGTGGATGGCACAATTCCTTAGCGCGTATTTTCACCGCGCCAAAAGAGCTATTCTCATCACAAGTATCAACCACTTCCAATGATGCTAATATATGCGTCTCACCACGAATGTTTTTCCAGTTACCCGAAAACTCAGAAGGTGCACAATTCTGTGCTTGAACAGGCTCTGGATGATAAAACATCATAAAAGCAGCTATCAAAAAAAGCATTCCACGCATAACAACACCTCCTTATTTATGAGTTTATGAACGAGGGTGAGCTTTATCATAAATTTCTGCCAGCCGGTCCATATCGACACCCGTATAGATCTGCGTCGTTGATAGACTAGCGTGACCCAGCAATTCTTGAATGGTACGCAAATCACCCCCTCGACTTAAAAGATGGGTCGCAAAAGAATGGCGAAGCGCATGCGGTGTAGCGCTCTCAGGTAAACCAAGCGCAGACCTCAGTCTTTCCATTGCTTTTTGTACCATACGCGGGTTAAGCGCACCCCCGCGGGCACCACGAAACAAAGGCTCCTGAGCTCCTAAAGCATAGGGACACAACTTAATATAAGCTGCAATCGTTTCTGAAATTACCGGGAGCAATGGCACCACCCGTTCTTTCCCACCCTTACCAATAATCCGCATCGCTTGAGCCCTTGCATCTGGCGCATTGGCATATGTGAGCGATAAGGCCTCAGAAATTCGCAAACCTGCTGCATAACAAAGTGTCAATACGGCAGCATCGCGCGCGGCTATCCATGGCTCTTCAGCAAGCTGTTCTTCCGCCTCAACCACGCGCATTGATTGCTCCACACTCAACGGTTTAGGCAAACTTTGTGGCCGCTTGGGGCTTCTGATTGCACCAAAGGCAGATGCATCGATGAGACCATCACGCTCCAAAAACCGTGCGAGCGAACGGATGCCTGAAAGAGACCGCCCAACACTGCGCGCGCCCGCGCCATTTGCTCGCCTGCGCGCCAAAAAACTGCGAAGATCAGCAGGCCGAAGTGCATTTAAATCTTTAATTGAGGGTGATCCCCCTAAATGTTCTGTGAGAAAAGACAAAAACTGCTCAACATCTCGATCATAAGCCTCCAACGTATTTTCAGCCAGCCGGCGCTCTGATACAAGCGACATACGCCAGCGCTGACAAGCTTTTGCAAGATCAGGAGCGGCAATAATGAGTGGACTTGAATCATTCAACATCAGATAAGTGTGCCTTAGCGACATTAAAGCTCGGTAAAGCTTCACGAATACGGCTTTAGATCACGAGAAAGCAGTGATAATGTGGTCATATGGACCCCCTAACCGGATACCTATTATGTATAAAGCCATAACGAAAAGCATCAAAGTCGCCGTCGAACCTCTGTATTTGGAAGACGAATCAGATCCCACACGCCACCATTATTTCTGGGCTTACCGCATAGAAATTGAAAACCAAAGCACCGACACTGTACAATTGCGTGACCGGTTTTGGAAAATATCGGATCAAAACGGCAAAGTTGAAGAAGTGGCGGGCCCTGGTGTGGTCGGCGAACAGCCAATCTTACAACCGGGCGAAATATTTGAATATACAAGCGGCTGCCCTCTAGCCACGCCCTCCGGTATCATGATGGGAAGCTACACAATGGTGACACAAGAAGGCGAAGCCTTCGACGTGGAAATTCCAGCTTTCTCCCTCGACATTCCCGACAATCGGCCGTCAATTAACTAGGAGCGGTTTTGATCGATCTTCGTCCAATCATTCTTGTCGTTGGCGTTTTATCGTCATTTCTTGGCGTGGCTATGTTTATTCCGGCCATTTTTGATCTAGTGGCTGGGAATGACGAGTGGCGTATATTTGTGACAGCAGGCCTGATTACAATTTTGATTGGGAGTGGGCTCTATGCCTCGGCGCGCGGTGATAGGCCTGGCCTGAGCCTACGACAGGCATTCTTAATGTCCGTTATTACATGGATAGTATTGGGTGCCTTCGGTGCCTTGCCGTTTTATTGGTCCAATCTCATTGATGGCTATACAAATGCATTTTTTGAGTCAATTTCGGCACTAACAACAACCGGCGCAACAATCATGACAGGCCTTGACGATGCGCCACCAGGCATTTTGTTGTGGCGCGCAATCCTGCAATGGATAGGCGGCCTCGGCATCATCGTTATGGCTGTCTCTGTGCTACCAATGCTGCAAGTTGGCGGCATGCAGGTATTTAAAGCAGAGGCTTTTGACACCGCAGAAAAAATTCTCCCAAGCGCCACGCAAATTTCAGGCATTATGACGGCAGTTTATTCTACGCTCACACTTACCTGTGCGATTTCTTATTCCTTCGCCGGTATGTCCCCATTCGATGCCCTTGTCCATGCAATGACGACAGTAGCAACCGGCGGGTTTTCGACACGTGATGCCTCAATAGGTGCCTTTGAAAATCCCATGATCGACATGGTTGCCGTGGTTTTCATGATCCTCGGTTCACTCCCTTTCCTACTTTACATTAAAGTCATGCAAGGACACGGCAGCGCGTTGTTCAAGGACAGTCAAGTACGCACTTTCCTCCTCACGCTTTTAGGCTTTATTGCCATCATTACGGCTTTACAGATTACGGGTGAATTACATTTTGGGTTTGATGCCCTGCGCCATGCCGCCTTCAATGTAGTCTCCATTATGACCGGCACCGGATACGCAACAAAGGACTATGTCGCATGGGGGCCATTTTCAACAGCCGTATTCTTTCTTTTAATGTTTGTTGGTGGTTGCGCAGGCTCCACCTCATGCGGCATAAAAATATTCCGCTGGCAGGTATTATTCGAAGATATAAAACAGCACATCAACAGCACAGTCTTCCCAAACGGCGTCTTCGTGAAACGTTTTAACGGTCAAATTTTGCCCGATAGTGTTTCAATCGCGGTCATGGGCTTCTTCTTCCTATACATGCTGTGTTTCGCGATTCTTGCCGCTCTCTTAAGCTTGACTGGCCTAGATACGATAACAGCCCTTTCAGGTGCTGCATCTGCAATATCAAATGTCGGGCCAGGATTGGGCCTCATTATCGGACCAGATGGACATTACGGTTCATTAAGCGATACCGCCAAATGGCTCTTGGGCGCAGGCATGCTTCTGGGCCGACTAGAACTTTTTACTGTTTTGGTCCTTTTATCACCGGCGTTTTGGCGGGTGTAATCAGATCCATACTTTTTTTTGCAATCTGCAGCTTTGCTCGCTGAATATCATCATCGCGACCATAAAATACCGAGCGCAAGAACCAGCCTATATCGCTGCCTATGCCAATCAAAGCAGGCACCATGAACAGCACAAGTAATGTTGCATAAGCCAAACCAAAGACAATGGTGATTACCATCGGCAACAAGAATTGCGCCTGTCGGCTTGTTTCAAACATCAAAGGTGTGAGGCCGCCAATCGTTGAAAGCGAGGTCAGCAAAACCGCCCGCAATCTATCGCGACTGGCACCGGTTGCCGCCTCAAACAAATCATCACCTTCTGCACGACGTTCTTGAAACCTACTGACCAAAATCAGCGAGTCATTCACCAAAATACCAGATAGGCCAAGCATCCCGACGAAAGATAAAATCGTCAATTTAAAGCCAAGAAGATAGTGTCCGACAACCGCACCCACCACACCAAATGGTATGATCATCATCACAGCCAGCGGCATGATATAAGAGCCAAACATCCACGCCAGAATGATATAAATAAATACCAAGGCAACAACGACACCAATCCGCAAATCAGCAAAGGCATCGGCCCGTTCTTTATCTTTGCCATCATATTTATATGTGATCCCATAGCGTGACGTTATCGCCTGCACGCTCTGGTTTCCTTCCAGCTCTTCGATCACGTCCTGCGTGCTTGTCACATTGTCATTAATGTCAGCTGTCACAGAAACTGTAAGCTTGCCATCTTTGCGCTGAAGCGCTGAAAAGCCCTGACTTTGATCTATGGCAACCACTTCGCCAAGCGGCACAAAATTTCCTGTTGGACTACGCAAAAGGAAATTACGTAATCCAGCCGTACCTTGTTCTGGAGCAATCTGTTTCACCCGCAAGGTTATCTCATCGTCACCCTCTGCCATCCGCCGGGGGATAGCACCTTCAAAGGCACTGCGTACTTGACGACCAACGGAATCAATCGAAAATCCTAATGTGCGCCCGCGATCATTAAGCCTCAATATAATTTCAGGTTTACCAAACGGTAGATTATCCGCGACACCTGACACACCAGGAATAACCGAGATCAGTTGCACCACTTCACTCGCGGCGCTCTTTAAGACATCAGGCGTGCCCCCTTGCAACTGAATATCAATATCTCTACCTGGTGAACCGCCTCGACGCTGTGATATGGAAAAGCTCTTCAATCCAGCAACATCAGGAACCGTCGAGCGCCATGTTTTCACAATAAGCGGTGTGCGTGTGTTGCGGTTTTCAGAAACGGTCAAATCAACTCTAATCTCGGCAACATTCTGTCCACGGTTCACGCCTGACTGACCATAGGTAATCAACACGCTTTCAATAAATTCCTCACCATTGCCAATTTTATTTTCAATATTATGCGCGGATTGCTCAAGGTCGCTTAAAATTTCAAGCGCTTTTGATCTTGGAATACCAGCATTAAAAACCACATGAGCTGTCATTGATTCTGCTTCAGGAGACGGGAAAAAACTGAACCCAATTTTTCCGCTACGCACCACGCCAATGGCACAAACCAACATTGAACCAACACAAAGCGCCAACGTCACATAACGCCAACGGAAGGATAACTTCAAAATTCTCGCAAATGGATAATCCCTAAATCCTTGAAAGCCTGCATCAAAGATTCGACGGACAATATTCTCGCGACCTGCGGGCCGGCGCGCGGCATTCAGTGACAAGAGATAAAAGATACATTCAATCAAAGTGCCTACAGCAAAACCCAGCAATCCCAGTGCCACAGGAATAAAAAATACAGGCACACTGGACGCGACCGCATTCACTGCTGGAATAGCAACCGCCAAAAATGCAGCCACACCTTGCAGAAAACCACCAAAGATAATGACCGCACAGGTAGCAATCCATGAGAAGACAACCTGAACAACGGTAAAGACAGGCGCGAGAATAAATTTCAACGCATCGAAAAGTTGAGTAATCATCCAACCGATAGCCCCGCCATCAGATATATAAGAAACCCAACTCTCCTGATTGTGCCAACCATTAAAAACATCTGAAACGCTTACAAATGCTGGGGTCGCAGTCATTGTTGTTCGCACCAGTTCCGCCATATCAGGTCCGTTGGCGCCTTGTGCAACAATCGCAACGGCGGCAATCAACAACGAAACAATAAATTGACGCCAAGGCGACCAATGCCGCTTTTTCTTTTCTGCAAGAGAATGAGCCAAATGGCCCGGCAAAATAAAGAAGCATTCAATAAGACTAGCAATCAAAGTGCACACCACCACGATCGGGATAGCCCCCAGAATTTGGCCAACCACATCACCAATGAGCAACATGGGAGCAAAGGCTGCAGCTGTTGTGAGGCTTGCCGCTGTAACAGGCATAATCATACGTCCAGCGCCACGTTCTGCCGCAAGTTTAGAAGGGTCACCTAACGCAAATCTGGTCGCCGTGTGTTCGCCAACAACAATGGCATCATCCACAATGATGCCAAGCATCATCAAGAGAGCAAATAGTGACACCATATTGATCGATTGCCCAATCAAAAGCATAACGCCCAAGGTGGCGGCAATCGCAACAGGAATACCGGCTGTAACCCAAAAGGCCACACGGCCATTGAGAAAAATGAACAACACGATCACCACAAGGGCAAGGCCGCCAATACCATTTTTTACGAGAAGCTGAATGCGCGCTCTTAAAGCATCCGAACGCCCAGAATCCGCATCAATTTGCAAAGAACGCGGAAAAGTTTGGCGAGCCTCTTTAAGATAATCATCAACGATCTGCGTCTTAGTAAGAGCATCGCTGTTGGCTGCTCGGTCCAACTGCATAGAAATCGCAGGATTTCCATTAATCAGCGCTCGTGATTGATCTTCATCATAGGATCGGCGAACAACACCAATATCACCGATGGTCAATCGTTCGCCCGTCTCAAAGGCTTGAACTTCAACCTCACGAAGCCGCTTCACATCTGCAGTTTCACCAATCGTGCGCAACTGTCTGTCAACAGAACCTTGAAGGTCTCCTGAAGGTAAATCCTGTGTGTTATCACGCAAAACTGTAGACACATCATCTATGGTCAGACCAAGTTGGCGCAAAATATTTTGTTCAATATCAATATGAACTTCTTCGTCACGCAATCCTGTAAACTGCACCTGATCAATACCGCGCGCTAAAAGGTCATCGCGAATTCTCTTAGCAAAAACACGAATGGCCGATTCTGGAAAAGGACCATGAATAGTCAAAGTCGAAATGCGGTCAAAAAAACGACCTACTATGATTTCTGGATCTTCTGAATCTTCCGGTAACGTGGTGATGCTATCAAGGGCTGTTTCAATGTCAGCTTCAGCTTCTTTGAGGTCAGTGCCCTCATCATATTCCAGCGTTATTGCCGCACCCCCTTCACGGCCCACAGAATCAATCGTCTTCACATCATCCAGAAATCGCAATTGCGGCTCGACAGCGGCAAGAATATTAGCCTCAACATCTTCCGCGCTGGCACCGGGCCAATTGATATTGACTGTTATGCGATCAATAATGAAATTTGGGAAAAACTGTGTGTTGAGTTTTTGAGTCGCAAATACACCAACGATCAGCAAGAGCGCCATCAACAAATTGGCGGCATTTGGGTGGCCCACAAAAAGACTGATAAGGCCGCCTGTTTTTTGAGCCGCCATGCCAGCCGATTGATCGTCTTGTTCTAAACTCATACAATCAATCCTCTAGCTTCGTGGTTTAGTGCTCGATGATGCTGACGGTTTCTCTTGAGAAACTGTTTCCTTACCACTCTTTTCACCCGCATGACGAACCAAAAGCCCCTCACCAACTTCAGCTATTTGAGTAACAAGAACATCATCGCCTTCACGCAGACCGCCGGATACAATCACATAGGCCCCATCATAAACCGCAATCTTAACTGGTCGCGCTTCCAATCTATTTTCAGCACCCACGATATAGGCCACATTCCCTTCAAAAATCGCAGTTTCCGGCAATCGAAATGTTTTATCAAAAGTTTGATCGGGTACATCCACCTCGACAAAGGCTCCTGGGCGCAACCCATCATTTGTTGCATTTTTTTCAATCCTAGCAAAAACGGTAATGCCGCCACGATTTGCCGCAATCTGCGCCCCCACACGATCTATCGAGGCTTCATAGGAATTTTGGGACACACCCACATTCCAGTTCACCTTTATTTTTCGCCCTTCAAGGCGTTGCCCACTATTGATCAAACGGCCATATTGCGCATCTGACAACACAAAGCGCGCATCAAGCGTATCAGCCTCAAATAGTGTAATAAGAGAAAGAGCCGTGGTAATTGTTTGACCCACCTCCACATTCATAGCCTGAACAATCGCGTCAAATGGCGCCTTAAGCGTCGTATTGATGAGTTCTTGTTCCGCATTTTTTATCGTTACTTCAAGGCGCTGTACAACCGCTTCACGGGCCCCAATTTGTGCTTTTTGAATAGCGATATTCGCACCACTCGATTGAAAAGCAGCTTTGCGTTGACTGACGACCAATTCGCGCTCTTCCACAGCACGCCGTGTGAGTGTGCCGGATCGCACCAAGCGCTTTGCCCGCTCAAGATCGGCTTCAGCAAGCTCAAGCTGTTCCTTTGAGCGTTTTAGGCCTGTCTCTTCCATCAACAAGCGCGCACGCGCTTCAATTAGGGATGCTTTGGCTTCTTGAAGATTAGCTTTGGCTTCATCGCGGGCAATTTCAAATCCAAATTTATTGATCACCACCAGTGGATCACCCTTTGAAACTCTACCACCCACTCTCAACGCCGTGTTCATTTCCACAACTTCGCCTGGAACGAGCGCCGTAATGTTCAATGTCCGACCGGCAACCACATCACCAAAAGCCGAGATCTTGGGTTGATGAGCCTGCGGCATCGCCCGCACAGTTTCAATTGTATAAACTGCCTCTTTTTGTGCCCGCTTAGGTCGCTCTTTGCGCGATTCCTGTAGCTCATTCATTAAAAAAGCAGCGCCAACAAGCACCACAGCCATGATGATAAATTGCAAAGTGCCCCGCGCAGCTAACACAGCAGCACGATAAGCAAAACCATCACTGGCATCAGCTCGCATGACTTCATTCATTGAAGCATCCACATCAGTGGATATTTCAGATGTGCCTCCACCCACGATAAGGTCCTTCGAAGAAGATGTCTTTTTCATCTCATTGCTTTCATGCGATCCAAGGTCAATGTTTTAGCGCCATCTTTGACCATCTATCAGTATATAGGGCGCTTTTCTCATGTAAAAATACAAAACCGAAGTAATATTAATATGATGACGATAATGAGCTGCCATTCCGTGATCTCTCATTCATAATTGCTTTAACTCTCAATCAACATCCATTACAGATTTTATGGCGCATCTATTTTTGCATTTCACTTATAAGGAATTTAAGCGTCACTTTCAGTCCTTTTTTCTCTCTGTTTTCTAGATGCAAATCCCCACCTTGTTCACGCAAGATCCCTCTCGCAATCGCCAAACCAAGACCCGAACCACCAGTTTCTCGATTTCGGGATGTTTCAAGTCTGACAAAACCATCCATGACCCGCTCAATATCTGGCTCAGGAATTCCCGGCCCTTCATCTTCAACAACGACCAAAGCTTCATTGGATGAAGTGCTCACACTTACATGAGCACGGGTACCGTATTTAATCGCGTTTTCAATAATATTTCGAACAGCACGCCGCGTAGGCGCGGGCCGCAGATTCACCAAAATCCGATCGGATGGTGCAATAGTTACATCTTCACCAAGATCCACTAAATCTAGTGCAACAGCATCCACAAGAGCAACAAGGTCAATATCCACTGAAGGGTCACTTGGGCGACCAATGCGCGCAAGCGACAAGATGTCTTCAAGTGTACAATTCATTTCATCAATACTATCAATCGCCTTTTGCCGCTCTCCAGCATCTGTAATAGCCTCAACACGTAACCGCAGTGACGCAAGTGGCGTACGAAGATCATGGCCCACAGCACCAAGCATGCGATCTTTCTCGCCAAGCATATCGCTTATGCGCAACTGCATCTTATTGAACGCTTCAATAAGCTGGCGAATATCTGACGGACCCGCCACTAGAACCGGGCCTTCATTTGTCGCTCCACCAAACCGCGTTGCCGTTTGTGTGAGCGCTTTCAATGGACGAGTCGCACGATTGCCAATCCATAAAACAGCGATCAATAGCACAATAAAAATAACGAATGTTTGGATCAAAAGGCGTACGATAAGTTTAGGGCCTTCAGCGCGATAGGAGGCACGAACATTGAGCCAATTGTTGGTGGGAAGTTGCACCGAAATGATGAGTAGCGACCTTGGAGGCCCGTCAGGGGCAGCACCAGGATAGGCGCTTGGTCGAGGTCTGCTGTTTTTGATCACACGTGCCCGCACATCCAACACGTTTAATTCTAACTCTTGGAATCTCATTTTAACGTGACGCTCAATAGCATCCGCACGGGAATCATCGACCTCAATCAGGCTGTCATCAGATGCGAAGGCGGCACGACGACCGGCACGGCCTTGCCTTTGAAACAAGGGTTGGCCATTTTCGACCCGTTCAACAGCATCAACGAGACGTGCGATTGCCGGACTAATCACCTGATTTTCTCTTGCTTGCCAGCGCTCCGCGAATAAAAATCCAAAATTAATCAGTTGCGCAATCAACAAAGCAACCCCCACCAATAGGGCCATTTGTCCAGCGAGTTTTTTGGGCCATAGTTTCATAACTGAGTCACATCCGATATAAATGTATAACCCCCACCCCATACAGTCTTGAGGAGTTTGGGTTGTTTCGGATCTTCTTCGATTTTTTTACGAAGACGCAAAACCTGATTATCAATCGCGCGATCAAAAGCTTCGGCCTCGCGGCCTTGCGTCAAATCAAGCAGCTGATCACGGGTCATCACCTGTCTTGGGTGTGTAACCAAAACAAGCAGCAAATTATATTCACCTGTTGATAGGGGAACCATCACACCATCGCGATCGACTAAAGCACGTTCACTGGTTTTCAAAACCCAACCCTCAAAAGCATAGCTATCCACATCCTTTGAGGTGACAGAATGCCCTCCGCCACTGGTGCGCCGCATAACAGCCTTTATGCGCGCAAGAAGTTCGCGCGGATTAAAAGGTTTGGTCAAATAATCATCCGCCCCCATTTCAAGGCCGATAATGCGCTCTGTCTCTTCTGCCTTAGCTGTTAGAAAAATAATCGGGAGTTCTCTCATTTCACGCATATGACGACACAAACTTAAACCATCTTCACCCGGCATCATGATATCGAGAATAGCCAAATCAATCGCATAGGCCGCAAATGCCATGCGTGCTTCTTCTGCACTTTGTGACTGGGTGACACGATAGCCATTTTTTTCAAGATAGGCTGCCAAAGGCTCTCTAATCGAGGCCTCATCTTCCACTAGCAACAAATGAGGTTTGTTATTGCTCATCAATTTCTCCAAAGCAAAACGGCACCTTGACCAGTTAAGTCGCGATGCCGTCTTTACACAATAGACCCGCGCCGCTTATTCCGGTTTTGCTTTAGGGCCATGCTTTTTGTGTTTAGCATATGCAGCTTGGCGCTCTTGTGCACTCACCACATCATCATTGTTTGTATCGATGCGATCAAAGCGCTTAAAAGCACGCGCTTCAAATTCTGCTTTATCGATCACACCATCTTGATTGGCATCCAACTTAGCGTGGCGTCCATGATGCTTGCCACCCTTTTTGCCGCCCTTACCATGATATTTATCAGTTTGAACTTGAAACTCTTCAGGAGAAAGAGAGCCGTTGCCATCTGTATCTAATTTAGCAAAGCGTTCTGCTCTCCTGTCAGCACGCGCTGCTTTTCTTTCTTCTTTGGTAATGCTGCCATCACCATCTTTATCAAGCTTCGCAAAACGTTTGCCGACATGAGCCGACAGCTCCGCGCGGGTAAGATTGCCATCTTTATTAGTATCAGCCGCTTTCATGCCGTGAGACTGGGCAAAAGCAATGCTTGATGCCACAAAAGATATCAAAGCTGTTGTGAGAATAAGTGTCTTTTTCATTGGGAGTATCCTTTCAGAGGTGAGCAGTTTTTCCAACTGCCATGCCACACTATTTAAAGTGTAGATGTCGCCCAAATATGTCATATCAATAAAAAATTGTCGTAATTTGTCGCAACCACACCATCGCAACCATTACTACTAAACAATTGTGAAGCGCACACAATATTCAAAGCAAGAATAAACCCGCCGCCATTATTTTGGTGACGGTAATTCATCCGGTGCAATTGAGTAATCCGTGCCGCAAAATTCACATTTCACCTGAATTTTTCCGTTCTCAGCCGCCTCATCAAGCTCAGCTTTTGACATCGCCCGCAATACAGACCAAATCTTCTCACTAGAGCATGAGCATTTATCAAAAACCATTTGTGGGGGGAAAAGACGCAAACTCTGTTCATGAAAAAGACGGAAAAGAAGCCGCTCCGAGCTTATATCCGGATCAATCAGCTCATCATCTTTAATGGTCGCAAAAAGACTTTGAGCCTCTATCCATGCGTTATCATCTTCGACCACCGTCTGGCCTTCATCACCATCCCCGCCATGTAGGTCACGCTGCTTGATGCGATCCTCAGATTCGGGCAAAAATTGCACAAGCGCACCGCCCGCCCTCCAACTGCGGCGGGCCTCACCATCCACATTACTCACAAGTTCGGCAACACTCAGCCGTACACGAGTTGGAATTTGCTCTGACTGGATGAAATAAGCATGGGCCACCCCTTCAAGGCTGTCACCCTCAAGCGCCACCATACCTTGATAGCGATTCATAAACTCGCCCTGATCAATGGTCATAGCCAGCACACCTTTGCCGAGCAATTGCTCAGGGGCGATTTCGTCTTTTTCAATGGCAAGTGCCAAGGCCGCGTCGTCAAACCGCGCATGAGCACGAATATCGCCGGGCGCTTTAAAATCAACCACCAGCAAAGCAACTGGACCATCGGTCTGGGCTTGCATAATCAATTGACCGTCAAATTTCATAGCCGTGCCAAGGAGCGCAGTAAGAACAATCATCTCACCTAAAAGGCGTGCAACAGGTGCGGGATAATCATGGCGTGTAACAATCGCATCAAAGGCGGCGCCCATTTGCACGGCGCGTCCACGCGCATCCAAATTTTCAATCGCAAAAGGCACAACCGCATCATCACCTGCAAAGGTGATGGTATTGATATCAAGCGCCGTGTCTTGTGAAAGCTTCATAAGCCTCTCATCGCTATTCGCTACCGCTCATACACCAAGCAAGAATACTTTTTTGCGCATGAAGTCTATTTTCGGCTTCATCAAAAACAACAGATTGCGGACCATCCATAACAGACGTCGTCACTTCTTCTTCGCGGTGAGCCGGCAGACAATGCATAAAAATCGCAGATGATTTTGCCTCTGCCATCAAACGGTCATTAACCTGATAAGGCATCAAAAGATTATGACGTTTCGCTTGCTCGTCATCACCCATTGAAACAAACGTATCGGTTATGACACAATCAGCACCTGCCACGGCTTCATAGGGATCATCAGTGAGCGAAAAGCGAACGCTTTCCGCCTCCGCCCAATCCATCACTTCATCAGTAGGGTTAAGCTCGGGTGGCGTTGCAGCAGCAAGTTCAAAATCAAACCGCCCAGCTGCATGAACCAAAGATGTCAAAACATTATTGCCATCCCCTGTCCATGCCAGTTTCTTGCCCTTGATGGCGCCAAGATGTTCCTCAAAGGTCATCACATCAGCCATAATCTGACAGGGGTGGCTATCATCAGTGAGGCCGTTCACAACCGGCACTGTCGCTGCCTCAGCCAATTCAATCAGGCGAGCGTGGTCGGTTGTGCGGATCATAATAGCATCAACATAGCGCGAGAGAACCCGAGCGGTATCACCGATCGTTTCACCTCGACCCATCTGCATCTCAGAGCCAGAAAGATAAATCGTCTCGCCGCCCAACTCCCGCATTCCCACATCAAAAGAAACACGGGTACGCGTGGATGGTTTATCAAAAATCATCGCAAGCATTTTGCCTTTAAGCGGCTGATAACCCATGCGTCCACCCACAAGCCTATCCGCTTTCATAGTACGGCCATGATCAATTATATAGCGAAGCGTTTGTGCATCGTGATTTTTTAAATCTAGGAAATGCCGAGGCTTACTCATCATGATTCTCGTCTTTTTTAATCAATAGGGGCAATAATATGGGATTAAGTATTTTTGGCACGAACAGTGGCACAAGCCATTTCAAGACGATCAATCGCTGCCTCAAAATCTTCATCCGTTGCATTAAGGGGCGGCAGAATACGCATGATATCCGTTCCAGCAGGAACACTCAATAATTTTGCTTCGCGCGCAGCCACAATAAAATCCATATTAAGCCCACGGGTTTTCAAACCAAGCAGCAAACCTTCACCGCGTACTTCTTCTAAAATATCAGAGTTGGTATCCACCAGACCAGCAAGCTTCTGCTTAAACATAAGCCCTTTGCGTTTCACCTCATCCATAAAACCATCAGCCAAAACCACATCCAAGACGGCGCAGCCTACAGCCATAGCAAGCGGATTGCCGCCATAAGTTGTTCCATGAATACCCGGTGTAATGCCCGTTGATGCTTCTTCATTGGCAAGACAAGCACCAACTGGAAAACCACCACCAATACCTTTGGCAACAGCCATCAAATCTGGCGCAACACCCGCCGCCTCATGAGCGAAAAAATGTCCCGTGCGGCCAACGCCACATTGCACTTCATCAAGAATCAAAAGAAGACCATGCTCATCGCATAATGCACGCAAACCCCGCAAGCATTCCGGCGGCACCGAGCGAATGCCGCCCTCGCCTTGAATTGGCTCTACAAGAATGGCCGCTGTTTTATCGCTGATGGCCGCTTTCAGCGCCTCATGGTCATTAAAAGGTACTTGGTCGAACCCATCCATATGAGGACCAAAGCCTTCAAGATATTTATCCTTGCCGCCTGCGGCTATTGTTGCCAGCGTACGGCCATGAAAAGCGCCTTCAAAAGTAATAATCCGATTACGCTCCGCATCACCCTTGCGCCAATGATAACGCCGCGCTGTTTTGATTGCCGTTTCCATTGCCTCTGCACCGGAATTTACAAAAAAGGCGCGGTCAGCAAAGGTTGCCGCGATCAAGCGATCAGCAAGCTCATTTTGTTCTGCAACATCATAAAGGTTTGATAGGTGCCAAATACCTTCAGCCTGTTTTTTAAGTGCTTCAACCAGATGTGGATGACCATGGCCCAATGAATTCACAGCAATGCCTGCCCCAAAATCCAGATAGCGCTCGCCCGTATCTGTGGTCAGCCATGCCCCATCGCCTGATGCGAATGTCAGCGGTATACGATTGTATGCATTATAGAGTGCGGGCGAGACCATGATTTTACTGCCGTTAATTGATTATTGAACGTATAAAAAATAAAAAAAGCCGCCCTGAAGCAGGCGGCTTCCTAATTTACATTAATTTAGCACATTCCAAGACTGTTTTGTCAAGATTAACAAGCAGCTCTTGGCAATCACCACTCAAGACTCGCATAAGTTGTAGCCGACGGAAAAGACTCGTTTTACATAGTTGCACTATCCCTTGAATTGGGGACAAATTAAACAATCGTTAACTTTTGACGCCTTCACGTTTGCGGTGGTGTCGAACGATATAGTAGCGTTAAAGTTGAAACGAAGCACACTTTGCGGCGCGGCAGTCCTAAAAAGTACACACACCAATATGGCTTATCAAAAATGATCGGCCGTACACGGTGAAGGATTCTGCCCAGTGAAAAAGACTTGGAGAGGATATCAGTATGTCAACTTGGACAGATGACCGGGTAGAAATTCTTAAAAAACTTTGGGCTGAAGGTTTAAGTGCCAGTCAAATAGCCAGAGAGCTTGGTGGCGTCACACGTAATGCTGTGATTGGTAAAGTTCACCGCCTCAAATTATCAGGTCGCGGCAAGACATCAAATGTTTCAAGCCGTCCTCGCCAACCACGCTCATCATCGAATACATCCAAGTCAAGACAACAAAGTGGTGGCACTGTTGGAAATGCAGCTTTGAAAATAAACCCCGAAGCACGTCCTGATGCCGCACCCGCCCCACGCGTCTCCCAATATGAAGAACTGGTTATTCCTTTTGGGGAACGCGCTAATATCACAGATTTAACAGAACATACCTGCCGCTGGCCAATTGGTGATCCACAATCATCCGAATTTCATTACTGCGGTCGCAAATCAGACGAAGACACCCCTTACTGCAGCTACCACAGCCGCATAGCTTACCAGCCAAGCTCAGAAAGACGTCAGAAAAGAGCGTAAAGTCTAACGCCTAAAAAGACGCCTTAACATAAGAATCAAGCAGTAAATTCTTTCGAAAAATTATCATCAAAGGCATAACCCGATCCTCGCACCGTGCGGATCGGGTCTTTCATGCGCGACTTATTAATCGATTTGCGCAACCGGCCAATATGAACATCGACAGTACGCTCATCCACATAGATATCCCGACCCCATACGCCGTCAAGCAATTGCTGACGGGAAAACACACGCCCTGGCCTGTGCATTAAAAATTCTAAAAGTCTAAATTCAGTCGGCCCCAGATGAATTTCACGCCCGCCGCGATAAATCCGATGAATCTCACGATCTAATTCGATATCACCGGATTTAAGCGTTGAAGCGACGACTTCTGGCTTCGCCCGTCGCAACATAGCGCTCACCCGTGCCATCAATTCTGGCACCGAAAAAGGCTTGACGACGTAATCATCAGCCCCTTCTTCAAAACCACGCAGCCGCTCGGTCTCTTCGCCGCGCGCGGTCAACATAATAATAGGCAGTGTGCGCGTTTCATCGCGCATTCGTAACCGTCGACAAAGCTCGATGCCGGAAACACCCGGCAACATCCAATCCAATATTAAAAGATCTGGAACCACCTCTTGTAAATAAAGCTCCGCCTCATCACCACGACTGACAACATCCACATCATAATCAAGTGCTTCAAGATTATACCGCAGCAATAGACTTAAAGGTTCTTCATCTTCAACGATCAGAACTTTAGGCGTCATGGTCAGGCATCCCCATTCATAACCGGCGCCATCTTCTCATAGACCTTCTTGCGCGGATCCGTCATGGTTTGGCCTGTTTCAAGATAAACAACTGTTTCAGCAATATTGGTTGCATGGTCTCCAATCCGCTCAATATTTTTAGCGCAAAATAAGAGATGGGTGCAAAAAGTAATATTACGCGGATCTTCCATCATATAGGTCAAAAGTTCGCGAAACACAGAGGTATAAAATTCATCAAGCTGTTCATCGCGAAGCCACACCGCATTAGCCATATCAACGTCACGCGCTGCAAAAGCATCCAACACATCTTTTAACTGGGCAAGACCAAGGTTCGTTAAATTCTCAATACCATGAATGAGCTTGGTTTTCATGCCCTGCCCATCAAGATCGATTACACGGCGCGCAATATTTTTTGCCATATCACCAACCCGCTCAAGATCATTAGAAATACGAATGCAAGAGATGATGATGCGCAAATCCTGCGCCATTGGTTGACGCTTCGCTATTGTTAAAATAGCCGCCTCATCAACCTCGCGCTGGATTGTATCAATAGCGCGGTCTTGCTCGATAATACGACGTGCCGCGTCGATATCCATACGCGCGAGAGCTTCCACGCTTTCGCCCACCATACGTTCCACCTTACCACCCATTTCAGAAATACGAGAGGTGAGGTGCATCAACTCATTATCGAATGCGCTTACTATATGATCAGACATAATTTGTGCCTTCTTTTCTCAATTTAGCCAATACGACCTGTAATATAATCTTGCGTTCTTGGATCATTTGGACTGGTAAAAATATCATCCGTCATGCCCTCTTCCACAAGATTACCCAAGTGAAAAAATGCCGTACGCTGTGACACGCGCGCCGCCTGCTGCATAGAGTGTGTGACGATCACAATCGTATAATTTTGACGAAGTTCATCTATCAATTCTTCGACTTTGGCTGTCGCAATCGGATCAAGCGCTGAACAAGGTTCATCCATCAAAATAACTTCAGGGCTGACAGCAATAGCGCGCGCAATACAAAGGCGCTGCTGCTGACCACCAGAAAGGCCAGTACCCGCTGAATCAAGACGATCTTTGACCTCTTCCCATAGGCCTGCTTTTTTCAAACTGGTCTCAACAATTTCTTCTAATTCAGCTTTGTTTTTCACAAACCCATGAATGCGCGGGCCATAGGCTACATTTTCAAAAATAGACTTGGGAAAAGGGTTCGGCTTTTGAAACACCATACCCACACGGGCACGCAGCTCCACCACATCCACATTCTTATCATAAACATCTTTGCCATCAAGCGTGATATCACCGCTAACACGGCAAATATCTATCGTATCATTCATCCGGTTTAAGCACCGCAAGAATGTAGACTTGCCGCACCCTGAGGGGCCAATAAGAGCGGTTACCTGACAATCTCTGACATCAATATTCACGTCGAAAAGCGCCTGTTTTTGTCCATAAAAGACAGAGACTTTATCGCCGCGCATTTTAATTTTTGGATCAGACATTGTTGCCTCTACTTTTGTCATTGCGACCTTGCTTAATTTACCAATTTGGCTTGCTTCTATATTCATTTGCATTACCCCGCTACCAGCGTCGCTCAAATCGTTTGCGCAAGATAACAGCAAGCGCATTCATCGTGATGAGAAATGCTAACAGCACAAGAATGGCTGCCGAGGTTTTTTGTTGGAATGCCGGTTCTGGAAAATCAGCCCACATGAAAATTTGCACTGGCAAGACCGTTGCTGGATCTAGCGGGCCGCCCGGAATATCAACAATAAAGGCCACCATGCCGATCATCAAAAGCGGCGCCGTCTCGCCAAGCGCCTGCGCCATGCCGATAATCGTACCCGTCAAAATACCCGGCATCGCTAGGGGAAGAACGTGATGCGTTACCGTTTGCAGTTTAGAAGCACCAACGCCAAGCGCTGCCTCTCGTATAGAAGGCGGCACCGAACGCAGGGCAGCGCGCGAGGCAATAATAATGGTTGGCAAGGTCATTAAAGCCAGTACCATGCCACCAACAAGAGGGGCTGATCGCGGCAACCCGAACACATTCAAGAACATGGCAAGACCAAGCAAACCAAACACAATCGAAGGCACCGCCGCCAGATTGTTGATATTGACTTCAATAATCTGGGTGAGTTTGTTTTTTGGAGCAAATTCTTCAAGATAAATTGCAGCTGCCACACCAATCGGAAAGGATAGAAGCAAGGTCACAATCATCGTATATAACGATCCCATGATCGCACCCAAAATACCCGCTTGTTCTGGTTCGCGACTGGCGCCTGATGTAAAGAACACCGAATTGAACTTCGATTCAATCAGCCCTTGTTCCCTCATATAATCCAACCATACGATTTCTTTATCTGAGAGCTTTCGGTTGTCTTCTGGCTTTTCCATAACCTCCAAAGACCAAGCCCCCTTTGCCGCAGCTTCATTGGTTTTCAAAGGCACCAAAACATCACCGGTGACGCCAGTGCTGGAAATATTTGTCACCTTCACCACGCCACTATTAATACGGATAATAAATGACGGAACTTGCGACGTAAGTGGCTCGCTGTCACCTGTGGCCTTAATCCGCGCTTCCAGCGCTTCAGCCTTTTTCGTGTCCGCCTCAATTAAAGAGATCGCGTTTTGAAGATCATTCTTCAGGCCATCAAACCGTGATTGCAAAACTTCCCGCTCTTTACCGCTGGCAGCATTGAGCCGATCTTGCATCGCCGTAATCTGACCCTCAAGTCTGATTTGTGAACGTCCCTTAGCATTAATTTTGACGCGAAGTTTTTCCAATTCGAAGACAAGGTTATCCTTGATCACTCGATTGACTGCATCAAAATCATTCGTCGTTGAAAGAATTTTAATCGATCCCTCAACCCCTGTTGGAGTGGCAATGCCTGTGGTTGACAATGTTTTGCGCTTTGTCACTTGGTCTTTAAAATAAAGATCACCAACATCATCGAGTTGAACTGGAATTATCGCATTACTGCCGATAAGTAAGGGGTCACTCAATACTGCTTCACGTATTTGAATCCCCGCATCAGAAGTCAGCAGGCGATTGCGCGCCCGCCGATCTTTTCGCCCTTTTGCAAAAGGCACAACGGCCTTCATAGCATCACGCGCAATGACGCCATAATTTGCCTGACCGATAATCACCGCATCACCCGTTTGGTCAGGATCAATGGCGGATTGTTCAAGTGAAACTGGCAAATTCATATAGTGATAGGTGAAAGCCAAATAGGCATTTCCAACAATGGTCCAAAGCAAAAGCACAAGAAACAAAACGGCAAGCAGAACCGCACTCATGCCCGCATATTTGAACTTTGCCTCACTGCGGTACCGCGCTTTGAGGCGCTCATGTGCCGCCTTTGAGGTATGCAGGTCAGGCGCCTGCGCTTTGGAGGACGATTGATCAGTCATATTGCTCACGGTATTTTTGGACTACCCGAAGGGCGACTATATTGAGCGCAAGCGTAACGCAAAAGAGCATCAAGCCAAGCGCGAAGGCGGCTAGTGTTTTAGCGGAATCAAACTCCTGATCCCCCACAAGAAGAGTTACAATCTGAACCGTCACAGTTGTCACAGCTTCAAGCGGGTTGATGGTCAAATTGGCGGCAAGGCCTGCTGCCATCACCACAATCATCGTCTCGCCAATTGCCCGCGAAATCGCAAGAATGAGTGCAGACACAATACCCGGAAGAGCCGCTGGCAGCACAACCCTGCGAATAGTTTCAGATTTCGTCGCCCCAAGCCCCGCAGATCCATCACGCAAGGCCTGCGGCACCGCATTGATCACATCATCCGACAAGGAGGAGATAAAGGGAATAATCATGATCCCCATAACAACACCCGCTGCCAAAGCACTTTCGGAAGACGCTGGAATAACAAAACCAAACCAGCTATCCGTATATATACTCAGCCAGTCAAAAAAATTCCTAATAAAAGGCGCAACCGTCAAAGCGGCGAAAAAGCCATAGACCACGGTTGGGATACCGGCCAAAACTTCCAATATAGGTTTAGCCATGGAGCGCACACGCGTGCTCGCATAATCAGAGAGATAAATCGCAGCCAAAAGACCAACAGGAGCGGCCACCGAAATAGCAATCACTGTGATCAGTAATGTTCCGGCAAGAAGAGGAATTGCACCAAATACTTCGCCATTTCGCTTTGCAGCTTCAGCCAATTCTGCAGGTGATGCCCCAGCAGCCTCATAGGCGCTTTGCGGACTCCAGTGAATACCAAACAGAAAATCAAGAAAAGGCACTTTTTGAAAGAAAAGATAAGACTCAAACACCAACGACAAAACAATGCCCAAAGTCGTTAAAACGGCAACACCAGAGGCCGCAATAAGCGCCACCATACTGACACGCTCAACCACATGGCGCGTTCTTTTATGAGCTGTAATTTGCGCATAGCCATAGTAAAAACCGCCAGCAACAAGCAAGACAACAAGCCCGCGCAACAACCAGTTTGCGCCCGCCATCAGTGATGAAACATATGCCCCAGCCGCAACACGCACCTCATCACCATTACTGGCGATCCCACCTATTGCCAGCGCCTTCGCATCACGCAAAAAGGCTTCCTTTTGTGGCAATGAAAGAGAGGCAAGCTTATCAGCAAATTGATGACTGATAGCGCCATCAATATAATGAGGCAGGCCAAGTGACCAAGCAATCAAAAGAGCTAAAGAGGGCAAAACAGCCCAAAGGCCGAGATAAGAACCATGATAACCTGGAAGAGAATGGAGAGAACGCGAATTTCCCTCAACCACGCTCAAAGCGCGCCTGCAGCCAATGAAATAGCCCGCCACAAAAACAACAACGAGCCAAAATAAAATAGAAGAGAAAAGAGCGCTAGCAATCTGACTAATCAACACCATAGATGGCAGCCCTTACACTTAATTTCAAAAACTAATTTCAAAAATCACACCGCCGATCATGAGAGAATGATGACCGGCGGCGCAGGTTAAATACTCATCGCGCCCTAGAGTGCAAGCGGGGTCAAATTTTTAGCAGATTCAGCGATTGCAGCACGATCAGCTTCGGGAAGTGGGATCAAGCCTTTATCAGAAAGATAGCCCTCATCGCCCCATGTGCCTGCATTGGTGAACTCAGCCACAAACTCAGCAATACCGGATATCACACCAACATGTTCTTTTTTCACATAGAAAAAGAGTGATCGTGAAATAGGATAATCACCGGCTGCGATTAACTCAAATTCGGGCTCCACACCACCGACACTTGCCCCTTTGAGCTTATCAGCATTTTGATCCAAAAATGAGAAACCAAAAATACCGAGAGCAGCTGGATTAGCTTCAAGCTTTTGAACGATTAGATTATCGTTTTCACCCGCCTCAATAAACGCTCCATCTTCGCGAATGTTTTTAGCGATTGCTTGGAATGCTTTTTTGTCTTCTTTACGAAGGGCGGCAAGTGTATCAAATTTCTTAGCTCCACCGCGCATTGCAATTTCAACGAAAGCATCACGCGTGCCTGATGTTGGAGGCGGCCCAAGAACTTCAATTTTCAACGAAGGCAATGATGCGTCAATATCTGACCATTTTTTGTAAGGGTTTGGGACCATTTTGCCGTCGACAGGCACATTTTTAGCAAGCGCTTGGAAGATAAGCTTACGAGTCAATGAAAACGTTTCACCCGATTTTGCATTGGCAAGAACAATGCCGTCGAAGCCGATTTTAACTTCGACTGGTGTCACGCCGTTTTCAACGCATTTTGTAAATTCTTTGTCTTTAATACGACGCGATGCATTTGTGATGTCTGGCGACCCTTCGCCAACACCTGAACAAAAGAGTTTCATGCCGCCACCTGAACCGGTTGCTTCAACAACCGGTGTTGTGAACGATGTTTTCTTACCAAATTGCTCAGCAACCGCAGTCGAAAATGGGAAAACGGTTGAAGAACCAACAATAGAAATTTTGTCGCGCGCCTGTGCAGCACCTGAAACAAGCAAAGCACCAAGAGCTACACTGAGAATAGCTGTTTTTTTCATTTTACATCTCCCTGTGAGTGATTTGAAAGGCCGCACCGCTTGGTTAAGAGAAGAGTAGCAGCGCCAGCCATACGACTTTCATCCTCTGATTTTCAGATTTTGAAAACACGCATAATCTAAAACCTCTAGAATGCCTTTTTGTGACATTAACATGACAGTTAGATGACAGTATTAGTTATTGTTTTTACTTATATATTTTGATTATCAGATGTATGTTCCAGCTTTAAAAAATAGATCTTAAAACTTGTGCCTTCGCCCTTGGTGCTAATAATCTTCAAATACGCCTGATGACGGGCCAGTATATGTTTAACCACAGCAAGACCAAGGCCAGTCCCCATCTTTGCTTTGCTTTCTTCTGCATCCACCCGATAAAACCGCTCAGTCAATCGCGGTATATGCACGCTATCAATCCCTTTGCCGTAGTCTTGAACATCTATCATATAGCACTCACGGCCTTTTTTATCGAATTCAACAGGGGCTGGTACCTCTAAAACGCTGACATCGACGCTTTTCCCATCGCCGCCATATTTGATGGCATTTTCAAGTAAATTTCCCACTGCCTGAACCAATTCATCTTGATCGCCGCGCACCATGAAAAGGCCATCGTTCATTTTAATATTGACCTTAAGCTGCGCTTCTTTGGCAAGCGGGGCCATGGCATCAGTGACATGATTGACAATCGCCGCCAGATTGACCTCATTTGTGGGTCGCAAATGGCTACGCATTTCAATTCTACTGAGAGATAGTAAATCACCGACAAGCCGTCCCATGCGTTGAGATTGCTCAAGCATAATTTTCAAAAACCTCTCACGGCTCACCTCGTCATCCTTTGCGGGGCCAAGTAAAGTTTCAATAAAACCTGTCAGTGAGGCAATCGGCGTGCGCAGCTCATGGCTTACATTGGCGATAAATTCACTACGAAATTCCTCAAGCCGATAACGCTCAGTTTGCTCCAACATCACCACACAAATAAAATCCGGACCCGGTGCTGCCTCATGATAGCTAGATAAGACTATAGGTGACATATGGATCAGATAATGCCGTTCTGTCGGGAACCGCTCTCGATAGGGAATCGATACAGACAGACCGTTTGCTTTAACGTCACTGAGGGCGCTTGCTACATCAGGATTGCGAAATTTCTGCGTCAGCAATTCACCTTTTGTGATCGTGCCGAAGGCATCCCGCATTGGAGTATTTGTATGTCGAACCATCCCCTCCCCATCAAGCACAACGCAGGGTTCGGGAATAGCATTCACAAACATTTTCACCTGTGTCGCAGGCCAAATAGATCGCTGCTTCTTCTCTGCTGTTATCCCAAGCGCCTTAACCTCTTTCGTCTTTCGCCATGAAAACGCAATGACACCGCACAACAACACATAAGCCAAAATTAACATGCGCTCACTGTCCGGCCAGCGGCTGGAAAAAAACAGAAACACCACGGCAAGAGCAATCAAAAGCCAACGGGCCTCCAATAGCCGCCCTATCAGCAAAGAGCGCGTGGAAGTATTCTCATTATCGCTCACAGGATGGTCCACCATAATCGTTTTCAGCTTCTAGCGCATTAATTATATGATTTACAAGAACCCTTCCCTTACGGAAGTTATCCATCACGAAAAATTTACAATATTCCTTCCCTTACGGAAGTTAATTATCATAACCAACAAGCAAATCATTATTTTATAAGAGATATTATATTTATCATTAAAGTAATTATGCTCTTAAATTATATTTATTATTAGACAAGCCCAAATTTTTTTATAGTATTTCTATTTAGGAGTATGCATTGCTTAATTAAATGGGCATATTTGAAAAATTCTAGGAGGGTTTAATGTCGAAGGTTTTCTTTTTCTCAGGAACTATTGGGCTGGCAATGGTAGCAAGTACGGCCGCGATATCTGGTGGGTTTTCACGCGGGGGTGTTGATTTCAGCCTACTTTATTCCGACAAAAAGATTGAAAGCGAAGCCGGCTTTCGATTTGTTGCCCCACAAAGAACCATCGATTCAGCGACACGCCTTGTAAATACCAGTAACTTATTTGGCACCACAACAGCACCTATTACCACAACAGATAATGACGTAACTGGCGGGTTTTTTGTGCCTAAAGCGGCTTTTAAAGTTGGCATTGGTGATCATGGTGATTGTGTTGGCACATTTTCCACACCTTTTGGCGCGGATGTAGAAAATGGCCTCAACACGGCGCTCTCTGGAAATATAGTCGAATTTGAAATTGATACCAAAGATTATGGCCTCACCTGTTCTGCCAAGTTCAATGTTGGCACAACACCCCTTGGTGAAGGGCGTCTACGAGTGATTGGGGGTGGGTCGTTTCTTCAGTTTGAAGGCTTCTTAAGCCGCCAGAGTCTCGTTGATTTTGTAGGCATTCCAGGAGCTGCTCTACCAGCCTTTGTTACCGGGCTGGACGCGCAAGGTGTGGGTTTATTCGAGCTTGAAGACAACGCTTTTGGTTGGCGCGCGGGTCTTGCTTATGAAATTCCGAAAAGCGCTGTTCGCGTGTCTGCTGTTTATTCTTCATCTTATGATATTGATGCCAGTGGAACGGTGGATATTAGCGACTTCAACACACCAGTAGCTCTTGCAAACCCAACTTCGCCAATTTCTTTAAGCACCGTACTTCCACAGCAGATCGACGTTAACATCCAGTCTGGCATCAATGAAAAGACATTGGCATTTGCACGCTTCAACTGGACCGATTGGAGCGAGCTTGGTTCAATTCCTGTGGAAGGCGTACTCAGTGCTGTTAGCGGCGCTCCCCTGCCAACCTCGTTTGATCCGCTCTTTCAAGATGGCTACACGATAACGGGCGGGCTGGGGCGCACCATTACCGAAAATCTGTCTGGTCAGTTGGCGATTACATGGGACCGCGGCACGTCAAGCACACGTGGTTCGCAGTCCGATACATGGCTTTTATCAACAGGCCTCAACTACAAGGTAGGCGATAACATCTCAGCGCAATTAGGCGGTGCGGTCGGTGTTTTGACATCCGGCTCCACACCCGGCCTTGGTGGTGACCCAACTACAGCAACGGCACAAACCTTCGGCAATGACTTCATTGGCGCATTCACAGCAAATGCAAAAATCAGCTTCTAATGATAATAACGCGCAGGCCATAGACCTGCGCGTCACGCATCTTCTGATCCAACAAACATAAGCAATGAACACCGTCTGCAGCCCTCTCAATAAAGCCCAGTAGAAATTATTACTTCAATAGTTTTTACTCAGAAAACCAATCTTCATCATCTTTTCCATCAAAACTTGTTCTTGATGCTCGCAGCGTTAAAATATGCACAAAGCAATGAGCATGAGTGGCAAAATCAAGGTAACGATGACGATGACAAAAAAACAAAGCAATGACCCTCTTAAATTTTTTGATCTTGAAAACCCTGATCTCGCTAAGGAAATCAAGGAGGCGGCCTTTGAATCAGGTGGATACCCTTATTCTAAAAAACTAAAGCGCAAAGATTATGAAAAGCAGTTAGCGCCTTTACAAGTTGAACTCGTGAAACTGCAAAAATGGGTGCGCGAGACAGGCGAACGCATTGTCATTGTTTTTGAAGGGCGCGATGCCGCTGGCAAGGGCGGCACCATTCACGCCATCAAAGAGTTCCAAAACCCCCGCACCACCCGTGTCATCGCTCTATCCAAACCAACCGAGCGCGAACAGGGTGAGATTTATTATCAACGCTACATGCGCCACATGCCATCATCTGGCGAAATCGTCCTGTTTGATCGCTCTTGGTATAATCGCGGGGGCGTAGAGCCAGTGATGGGATTTTGCACCCCAAAGCAGCACGAGCACTTTTTAAAAGAAACTCCACGTTTTGAAGACGTGCTGGTGGATGACGGCATCAAACTTTTCAAAATCTGGCTCAATGTAGGGCAGGAAATGCAACTGCAGCGCTTTCATGACCGTCGCCATAACCCTCTGAAAGTTTGGAAGCTTTCACCCATAGATATCAAAGCACTTGATAAATGGGACGATTACACCAAAGCCCGTGACATTATGCTGACAAAGACACACTCCAAACACGCGCCATGGACCATCATCCGCTCAAACGACAAAAAACGCGCAAGGCTCAATGCCATACGTCACTTATTACTCTCGATCGATTATGAAGGAAAAAATCTCGATGTCATCGGCAGCTTAGACCCAAATATTATCGGCTTTGGGCCTGATTTTCTTCATGTTGGAGATGAGTAAACCAACCAACTAAACACTTGATTTAATTGTAAATTGCTATTTAGAATAATTCTAAGTTATTGAAATTACTAATTTTTTTATAATTAGAATCTTGACTCATTGAGTCATAATTATTACTTGAATAGTACATACAATAGCTCAGATACAAGCTTATGATCATTTGTCATTGCAATTATATTTCTAGTGAAGAAATTGAACGCACGATTATCGAATTTCTCGATCAAGATGCGTGGCAACTTATTGTGCCTTTAAAAGTCTATCATGCCCTAGAAAAACGCGGCCGCTGCTGCGGATGCTTTCCTAACGTTATTGATATAATTGTGCGTACCGTCAAATCCTATCACGAGGCAAAGGCAACACCACAGGCTGAGATTATTACACTTGTCGATAGGATACAGGAAAAACATCAAGCCTGTGTCACAGCTCAACGCTTAATGCGTAAGCGACAGAAAAACGTTGCTTAAACCTATTTTAGAATAATTCTAAACTGGGCTTTACTTTAGAATCATTCTAATTATATACTAAGCCATCAGCACAAGTGAACAATTCAAAAAGGATACTATCATGAAGGGTAGCGACGCAGTTATCGAACGCCTCAACGAAGCACTGCATTTGGAACTTGGCGCAATCAATCAATACTGGCTTCACTATCGTCTGCTTGATGATTGGGGCTATGGCAAGCTTGCCAAAAAAGAAAAAGAAGAGTCCATGGAAGAGATGGTCCATGCCGATAAAATAATCGAGCGCATCATTTTTCTTGAAGGACACCCAAATCTCCAAACAGTCGCACCTTTGCAGATTGGCCGCACGGTCAAAGAAGTGCTAGAGGCTGATCTCGTAGGAGAGATGGAAGCGCTGGCTTCTTATAGAAAATCCCGTGAAGTCTGCCGCGAAGAAGGCGATTATGTCACAATGGGTATTTTTGAGGAGCTCCTCACAGATGAGGAAGGGCACGCTGATTATCTGGAAACTCAACTTGAGCTATTAGAAAAAATTGGCGACGAACGCTACGGCATGTTGAATGCCCTACCGGCAGATGAAGCCTGATAGACAATTTAAACAAGCCTCAGTTACCCCATCAAGATTCCAATACCGCCCACTCATTGAATTAACAAGAACGGCGGTATTGGGTCATTCGTAGGCTTTAATGCCAGTTGATATTTTACTCATAAATTAAAATGCAGTCTGAGGCGAAGCTCAAGAGCCTTCAGGTAATTTTGCCAGCCAGTCCAAACCATGCCCTACCCATTCGGCTGGAATAGAATGGCCGCGCTCATGTAGGCAAAGCTCCAAAACCCTTTTGCTTTTGCTCTCATCCCATCGCTCGCATATCAGACGTTGATCGCCAGATGCGACTTTTCGGCCCTTACCAGTGGCACCGTTCACTTTGGCAAGAATATCAAGTCCTTCTGGTATCGGCATCGAATTATAAATCCCCACCTCATCAAAGGCGACAACGCGATCAGCCAGCCCATGGATATGGCGCAGATTAACCGGTCCACTCGGGCAGGTCTCAGGGTTTACCCGCCAAAAACCTCCAGCGATCGGCGCGTAAGCACGGAACAGATCGCCAGTATAACAAGCCACATTCCAAACCATCGACGCGCCACGTGAAAAACCAGAAGCCATTGTTTGATCCTCATCAATAGGCCAGCGTTTTTTAACATCTTTCATCACCGCACGAATATAAGCCGCCTCATCGCGCCCACGCTCCGCCCTGCCCTCGCCAATCTGCCGCCAATAGCCGGTCTGCGCAAAGGGCGCCACAAAAAGAGCACCTCGGCTCGTTGCGCCATTCACCATTGTCTGGTTGCGAAAAGTACCTTCTGGAGAGCCATTCCAGCCGTGGAAATAAACCACCAAACGCAGTGGTGTCTTCCCGTCCCAATCGTCTGGGGTTGCTGCAAGGTAGTATCCATCGCTCACTTCACAACGGGTCTCAGATCCACAGGCCATCGCCGAAACAGGAACCATAAGGAAAGCGAGAAGAAAAAAGATCACATGCATAAGAAGCCCTCGTTTTATCAATGAAACGATAGTTTGCATCCCAGCCAACAATTGCAAATAACATATTCGTGGTGCACAGCGTACATCTTGTGCACCACAAGCCAGTATCTCAGACCCGAAAATGCTTAGAAAGCTTCAAGCCTTGGCCTTGATAATTCGATGTTGAAATTTCACCGTAAAGCGTTTTAGGGCGCTCTAACATTTGCTCATAAACAAGACGTCCAATTGTTTGCCCGTGCTCCAAAATGAATGGCACTTCATGGCTGCGCACCTCTAAAACCGCGCGGCTACCAGTGCCACCAGCGCCCGAATGCCCAAAACCTGGATCAAAGAAACCAGCATAATGCACCCGAAACTCACCGACCAAAGGGTCAAACGGCACCATTTCAGCCGCATAATCCGGCGGTACATGAACCGCTTCATTGGAGACCAAAATATAAAACTGGTCGGGATCAAGCACGATTGAGCCAGCTTCCGGCCCTGACCCATGGGTATAAATCGGCTCCCAAAAATTGCGCACATCATGCTGCGCTTTTTTATCCATATCAATTACGCCCGTATGGCGTTTACCGCGATAACCAACCAGTCCGTCTTTATCGCCTTCAAGATTGATCGAAAGAGAAATGCCGTTTGCTATATAGGGATCAGCCGAGGCTACCAGCGTCTGGTTTCTATCAAGATCGGCCAAGGCCTCATCACTCAGCAGCGTATTACCAAGACGAAATCTAATCTGGCTTAACCGTGAACCAGTACGCACAACAACCGGAAATGTCCGTGGACTGACCTCAAGGTAAAGTGGTCCTTCATAGCCATCCGGCACCTGATCAAATTCGCGCGCACGGTCAGTGATCACCCGTGTAAAAACATCCAGTCTGCCAGTTGAACTTTTAGGGTTAGCAGAGGCGGACAAACCCTTTGGCAAGCGAAGGCTTTCGAGTAGAGGAATAATATAGACACAACCCACTTCAAGTACCGCACCTGGCACAAGATCAATTTCATGCAGCTTCACGCTGTTCAGGCGGTCTGAAACTAGACGTTCAGGGCCAGGCAAAAAGCTCGCCCGCACTCGATAGGCAGTTTCACCCAATCGCAAGTCAAGGCTCGCAGGCTGTATCTGATCTTCATCCAACGGGCGCGCGATACGAATAACATCTTCATCCACCAAATCGGCAATATGATGAGCGGCCAAAATACCCTGTGCACCATCCGTCTTAAGCGCGTTCATAACCACAAGCTCCGCATCCCGTCATATTTTGATATATTGTCAAAAACACACAGGTCTCCAACATTTTATTATTCTTTTATCACTAAACAACACGTGAATTGACGCCAAGATCAAATGGGCGTATCACCGTGCTTATCCCGTGGTGATTTGAGCGACCAGCTTGCGGCCACGTAAAATAAACAGCTAAACGGTTGGAACGGGACAGCCCGGCCAGCTTTGGTCGGGTTTTTTGTTGAGGATTTAAAAATGACCACTTCAGGTTCAAAGAATAAAACAGAATTCGATATCGCCACTAATCTCGTCCACGGCGGCACAGTACGCTCAAGCTTTGGTGAGATGAGTGAAGCGCTCTATCTAACACAGGGCTTTGCATACGATAATGCAGAAGCAGCCGAGGCGCGCTTTAGTGGCGAAGACGATGGTTTTGTTTATTCTCGTTATGCCAATCCAACAGTTGCCATGTTTGAAGATCGTATGAAACTACTCGAAGGCACGCCCGCCGCCATGGCCACGGCCAGCGGGATGGCCGCCGTACATTCATCGCTGATGAGCTTCCTGAAAGCTGGAGATCACATTGTTGCTGCAAAAGCCTTATTCGGCTCCTGCCGCTATATCGTTGAAGAGCTGGCACCCCGTTTCGGGATTGAGACAACTCTCATCGACGGCACCAAGAACGAACAATGGGAAGCCGCGATAACACCCAATACAAAGGCTTGTTTTTTCGAATCCCCCACCAATCCAACCCTTGATATCATAGATATTGAAACCGTTTCAAAGCTGGCCCATGCAGTGGGTGCAAAAGTGATTATTGATAATGTATTTGCCACCCCTTTATGGCAGCGCCCGACTGATTTCGGTGCCGATGTAGTAATCTATTCTGCCACCAAACACATTGATGGCCAGGGCCGTTGTCTTGGCGGTATTATACTAGGCGAAGAAGATTATATTGAAGAAGTCTTTGCCTATAACAAACACACTGGACCGAGCATGAGCCCTTTCAACGCATGGGTATTGCTAAAAGGTCTTGAGACCCTGCCTCTTCGGGTTGAACGCCAGACGGAAACAGCGGGTAAACTCTATGATGTGTTAAGCGATCACAAAGCCTTAAAAAACCTAATTTACCCAGGTTCGGACACACACCCGCAACGCGAACTGATTAAAAAACAAATGAAAGCCGGCTCCACTATGCTGGCACTTGAATTGCTCGGCGGCAAAGACGCGGCATTTGCCTTTTGCAACACGCTTGAAGTTATCAAAATCTCAAATAACCTTGGCGATTCTAAAAGTCTTGTTACTCATCCCGCAACAACAACCCACCAACGCCTGAGCGACGAAGACAAAGCAGAGCTTGGCATCACTGATGGGCTGATCCGTTTTTCTGTCGGGCTGGAATCATGTGAGGATCTGGCGCGTGATTTAACCCGCGCACTGGATGCCGCACAAAACGCATAAGCTTGAATTTATGCGATTGATTGTCCGGTTTTAGCCCAATCAGCCATGAATGCCTCAAGGCCTTTATCAGTCAGTGGATGTTTTACCAAAGCTTTTAATGTTGCTGGCGGGACAGTTGAAACATCCGCACCTGCAAGAGCTGCTTCTTTAACATGATTGACGGTGCGAATGCTGGCTGCCAGAATTTCAGTCTTGAAACCATAGTTGTCATAGATGGTGCGGATATCTTCAATCAGCTCCATGCCATCAATCGCCATATCATCAAGCCGCCCAATGAACGGTGATATAAAAGTTGCACCAGCTTTGGCAGCCAGAAGCGCCTGATTAGCCGAAAAACAAAGCGTGACATTTGTTTTATAGCCATCATCAGTCAATGACTTACAGGCTTTTAGGCCTTCCATTGTCAAGGGCAATTTGATGCAAATATTATCAGCAATCTCAGCCAGAAGTTTGCCTTCTTTTATCATTGCATCCGCTTCCATCGCCACCACTTCGCCCGAAACCGGACCATCAACAGCCGCACAGATTTCAGCAAGCACTTCCTTGATATCGCGACCAGATTTCAGAATAAGAGATGGATTGGTTGTCACGCCGTCAATGAGGCCCGTTGACTCCAATTCTTTGATCTCAGCCACATCAGCAGTATCTACGAAAAACTTCATAATTTAGCCTCTTAGTTGATTGGGTTTCCATTTTGGCGCATGGATAGCTGATTAAGCAAGAAAATGCACGGCGCTTTTGCTACAGTCGCGCAAAAGAATCGAAACGCACACAAAAAATGACTTCTTCAACACCAAAAACAGGTTTATCAGACGGTCTTCTCGGTTTTTTCGAGGATGAAAGCGCTCAATCGCTTGCACCTGAAATCACAAAGAATGATCCAGAAGATCATTCTCATCTTCCAAAAATTGCTGGTGCCATCGTTCCTGTGCTTGTGCCTGTGCCAACAAGCCGCCCCTATTCTTATATAGTCGGAGAGGGTGATCAAGTGATGCCGGGCTCGATTGTGCGTGTTCCGCTTGGCTCGCGCTCTGTCATCGGTATCGTGTGGGACGGTGAAAGTGATGAGGATATAAACCCAGAAAAACTACGCGCCATCCAACAAGTTTATGACGGCCCACCCATCAACCACGATATCCGCCGCTTTATCGACTGGGTTGCCCGCTACACGATGACAAGCCCCGGCCTCATTGCCCGTATGGTGACACCAGTTGCAAGTGTCATGGAGCCAGAAAAACCAGTGACCGGCGTTCGTACAACCGGGCAGCCCTTAGAACGCATCACCTCTGCACGCACCAAGGTGCTTGACGTAGCTGAAGATGCAGCCGGCTGGTCCAAATCAGAGCTGGCAAAAGCGGCTGGCGTGACAACAAGCGTGATTGACGGGCTTATTAAGTCGGGCGCCCTGGAGCGTATCACTTTACCGCCGCGCTCTATCGCTGATCCTCTTGACCCTGATCATCATCCAGTTGCCCTTTTTGAGGGTCAAGCGAAAGCCGCCGCATTTTTACGCACAGCCGTAGAAGCAGACAAATATTCCGTTAATTTAATTGATGGCGTCACTGGTTCAGGCAAAACAGAAGTCTATTTCGAAGCCATTGCCGAAACGCTACGTGCTGGAAAACAAGCGCTCATCCTTGTACCTGAAATCTCCCTCACCGCCGCCTTCCTTGATCGCTTTGCATCGCGCTTTGGAGCCCGACCGACAGAATGGCATTCAGACATAACCTCAAAGCGACGCGAGCGGGTTTGGCGCGGCGTTGCATCAGGCGATGTTAAAGTGATCATTGGCGCACGTTCATCGTTGTTTTTGCCTTATCAAAATCTCGGCCTCATCGTCGTCGATGAAGAACATGACATGGCTTATAAACAGGAAGATCGCGCTATTTATAATGCCCGTGATATGGCGGTGGTGCGTGGTCATCTTGGTAATTTCCCTGTTCTTCTCGCTTCTGCCACGCCTTCTCTTGAAAGTTTCATCAACGCAGTTGAAGGTCGCTATAACCGCGTCACCTTGCCCGGCCGCATTGCTGATGCACAGCTGCCTGATCTCAAAGCCATCGACATGCGTGCAAACGGCCCTGAAAAGGGCTCGTGGCTTGCCCCTGATCTAATAGCCGCCATGCGTGATACGCTCGATCAAAAGCGCCAATCACTATTATTCTTAAATCGTCGTGGCTATGCACCGCTGACATTGTGTCGCCAATGCGGGTTTCGGTTTCAATGCCCCGATTGCTCGAGTTGGCTTGTGGAACATCGCGCCAGACAAACAATTGAATGCCATCACTGTGGGTATTACAGACGCACGCCAAAAAAATGCCCAAACTGCGACGGTGAAGACACACTGGTTGCCTGTGGCCCTGGCGTGGAACGTATCCATGAAGAGGTCATGGAGCTTTTTCCTGATGCACGTGCGATCGTTCTCTCGTCAGATATGTTCTCAAGCACCAAGTTATTAAAACAAGAGCTTGCGGCGATTGAACGCGGTGAGGCAGATATCATTATAGGCACGCAATTGGTCGCCAAGGGGCATAATTTTCCAAAGCTTTCACTCATCGGCGTGGTCGATGCAGATCTCGGCCTTTCCCATGGCGACATGCGAGCAGCGGAACGCACCTTTCAAATGCTCTCTCAGGTAACGGGTCGTGCAGGGCGAGCAGGCGGCAAATCAGAGGCTTTCTTACAAACCTACGCCCCAGATCATGTGGTGATAAAGGCTATACTCGCTGGAGATCGTGATGCTTTTTATCGGACAGAAGCCGAGCAAAGAAAACAAGCAGGCTTACCTCCCTATGGGCGACTGGTCTCTTTTATTATTTCCGCAAACGACAAAGCCACAGCCGTAAAATACGGGCAACATCTTCGCGCCAATGCCCCAAGCGATCCGCGCATAATGGTACTTGGCCCCTCAGAAGCACCTCTTGCTGTCGTTCGCGGCCGCCATCGTGTACGCCTATTAATACAGGCTCCTAAAACGCTTGATATTCAGGCCTATATTCAAAATTGGCTAGCCATCACACAACCAAAACGCGGCAGCATTCAATTGCAAATTGATGTGGACCCTCAAAGCTTTTGGTAAGAACTATTTCTTCACTGCCGCAATCAACTCTTCAACCTTCGGCAAAATTCGATCAACAATCACATCAACGCCTGCTGCTGTTGGATGAATCCCGTCAGCCTGATTCAGGCCCGCACTACCTGCTACGCCATCGAGAAAGAAGGGGTAAAGCAGCATGTCATATTGAGTTGCAAGGTCCCGATAGATCGCATTAAATGCCTTGACATACTCTTTGCCCAAGTTTGGTGCAGCTTGCATGCCGGCAATCAAAACGGGTATATTACGCGCCTCAAGCGCCTTCACAATCGCGTCAAGATTACCGCGAACAGCATCAGCCTTAATGCCGCGCAACATATCATTTGCACCCAACTCCAAAATAACTGCATCCGTATCCGGCCCAACTGACCAGTCTAGTCGTGAACGACCACTGCTTGTGGTGTCACCGGAAACCCCGGCATTCACAATCAACACCTCATGGCCCCTCTCTTGAAGGGTTGTTTGAAGCTTCACTGTAAAGCCATCTTGTGGAGACAAACCAAAGCCTGCCATCAAGCTATCCCCAAATGCCACAATTTTGATCGGCTCAGCCATTGCAGACGTAACCGAATAGGGTGAAACCATCATTAGAATCAAAATGAAAATTTGGCGAAGAGCCTGTAAACGCATGCGACTTATCCCATATAGGGTGAAACAATATGATGTTCTGCTTATATAGGTTGAATGTCATCCATTCATAGAGGAATTATCTTTGCCCGATACGACATCTCCCATTATCCAGCTCGATAATGTCCATCTTTCCCTTGGTGAGGGCGCGGGGCGTGTTCATATTTTAAAAGGCATCGGCCTTGAAATTGAACGTGGCTCTGCTGTTGGTCTTGTTGGGCCATCCGGTTCTGGAAAATCAACACTTCTTATGGTGATGAGCGGCTTAGAAAAGGCTGATTCTGGCACCGTGAATGTGGTCGGTCACAATCTCACAGCATTGGCTGAGGACGATCTTGCTCGCTTTCGTGGCCGCCATGTTGGTATTGTCTTCCAATCATTTCATCTCATTGCCAATATGACAGCACTCGAAAATGTCGCCGTTCCACTAGAGCTTGCAGGCGTTACAAATGCTTTTGAGCGCGCTCGCGAAGAGCTGATCACCGTCGGGCTTGGCGAGCGCCTCACCCATTATCCAGGTGAATTATCTGGTGGTGAACAACAGCGCGTTGCCATCGCCCGCGCCTTGATCGCAAAACCTGATGTGCTGATTGCAGACGAGCCAACCGGCAATCTGGATGAAGGCACAGGCGAAGATATCACCAATCTACTCTTCAAATTACAAGAAGAGCGCAGCATGACCTTGCTGCTTGTTACCCATGACCTGAAGCTTGCGAGCCGGTGTAATGTGGCAATTGAAATCAGGAGCGGCGAGATTAAGGCCACCAATGATGGCACGCCTTCGCTTCTCAACAGAATAGCAAAACCTGCGAGTGCAACTGAATGAGCACTCTTGCAGCTATCAATCCCTCATCAACCTTAAAGCATAAACCAAAGGCACTTTATTTCGCTCGCCTTGCCTTCACCTTTGCACTTCGTGAAATGCGTGCGGGTGTACGCGGATTTATGATTTTCCTTGCCTGCCTGTCGCTTGGTGTTGCCGCCATTGCTGGTGTCAATGCGCTCTCAGCCTCTCTTGTTTCAAGCATCTCGTCAGAAGGACAAAGCATCTTAGGTGGAGACTTACGCTTTTCCCTGATTCACCGAGAAGCCGACGAAAAAGAACGCGCCTATCTTGAAAGCCTCGGCCCCCTCACCGTCAATGCCACCATGCGAGCCATGGCTCGCCTACCTGATGGGTCAGATCAAACCCTGGCTGAATTAAAAGGTGTTGATAATGCTTATCCACTTTATGGCGAGATGAAGCTACAAAGCGGCGGGTCCCTGCAAGATGCATTGAAACCAAAAGCTGATAAAACCTATGGCGGCGTAGGCGAACTCGGCCTTCTCGCTCGACTTAATTTGAAAGTGGGCGATACAGTCAATTTGGGCAATATCAATCTCATCATAACCGATGTGATTGAAAGCGAACCGGACAGACTTGCAGGCAGTGTTGGCTTTGGCCCGCGCCTGATCGTGTCACAAGCCGCTCTTCGCGCCTCCAATCTTGTGCAGCCAGGAAGCCTTGTTCGCTGGCATTATAAAATAAAGCTAGGTGAAACAATTTCACGCGAGGAAGTAGAAAATGTCCGCATTGCAACACAAAAAGCCTTCCCAAAGGCGGGCTGGCGCGTACGCTCCCGCGACAACGCATCCCCTGGACTGTCACGTAACATCGAGCGGTTTGCACAATTTTTGACACTGGTCGGTTTAACCGCGCTCATTGTTGGCGGTGTTGGTGTTGCCAATGCTGTTACGGCCTATCTCGACAGCAAAAGAGAAGTAATCGCAACCTTCAAAAGCATTGGCGCCACGGGCGAATTCGTCTTTGCCATCTACATCATTCAAATTTTGATAATTGCCTCCATCGCGATTGCAATCGGTGTGGTGCTTGGCTCATTCATCCCAACCATTGCCGCTTACTATTTACGCGAAACATTGCCCGTTGATATTGACACAACCGTGCAACCAGCAGCCCTCGCATTGGCCGCGCTCTATGGCTATTTAATGGCCCTTGTTTTTGCGCTTTGGCCCCTTGCCCGCGCACGCGACATTCCACCAACGGCACTATTTCGCGATCATGAAGCAGGTGGACGCAGATTACCGCGCCCCATTTATCTGGCAATGCTTTTAAGTTGCATCGCAATCCTCTTCATTCTCGCTATTGGCCTTTCAGATAATCGGCAAATTGCAATCTATTTCTCTGTCGGCACCGCCGTGTCCTTCGGGCTTTTACGTCTAATTGCAATTGGCATCATGAGCATTGCCAAACGGCTCCCACACGCCAAATCAACCGAATGGCGGCTAGCCATCGGCAATATCCATCGCCCCGGCTCCATCACCCCTTCGGTTGTTTTATCCCTTGGACTCGGCCTGACCTTGCTTGTTTCCATCGCCTTAATCGATGGAAATTTGCGAAACCAACTCACCTCATCGCTTGCAGATGAAGCGCCGAGCTTCTTCTTTGTCGATGTTCAAAACCACGAAGTTGGTCAATTCGAAACATTGCTACGCGACAATGCTAAAGGAGCAAAGCTGGAGCGCGTCCCTATGCTGCGCGGGTTTTTCGTTGAGATTGACGGCAAAAAACCATCAGACATGGTAGTGCCCAGTGAAAGCCAATGGGCGCTGCGCGGTGATCGCGGCATAACTTATTCAGCGACGATACCAGAAAACTCAATCCTGCATGAAGGGAAATGGTGGGCCGAAGATCATGAGGGACCATCACTTGTTTCTTTTGATGAGGAGGTCGCCCGCCACTTTGGCTTAAAGATAGGCGATCAAATTACCATCAATGTTTTAGGCCGAGAAATAACATCAACTCTTGCAAGCACCCGAAAAGTTGAATGGCAGTCGCTTGGTATCAATTTCGTGATGGTGTTCTCTCCCAACACTTTTGCCAATGCCCCTCACTCCCATTTGGCAACGCTCACTTATGAAGACGGCGGAACCGTTGAAAAAGAATTCAACTTAATGAAAACTGTGGCTGCCCAGTTCCCTACCATCACCATGGTGCGAGTAAAAGATGCATTAGAGCGCGTGGCCGATGTTGTGGGTCAAATGGCCTGGGCTATCAGAGGCGCCTCCGGTGTTACTCTTTTATCTTCCATCTTAGTGCTAGCAGGCGCTTTGGCAGCTGGTCACCGCACACAAATCTATGATGCGGTTATTCTAAAAACACTGGGTGCGACGCGGGCACAACTCATCAAAGCCTATCTCATCCAATACACTCTATTGGGTACAATCACAGCCACTTTTGGCATATTGTCCGGTACATTGGCGTCATGGTTCGTCGTTGAAAATATCATGGACGGAGATTTTATTTTTCTTCCATCAGCAGCTTTTTCTGCAGCGCTGACTGCGTTGACACTGTGTATTTCTCTCGGGTTGATCGGCACATGGCGCATTTTGGGCCAAAAAGCAGCTCCTTTGTTAAGGAACTTGTAAAGTTATTGCCACAAACAGGGCTTACCACTAAACTGAAGGCAGAATATCATGTTTTATGACTTGAGTATTTGCTCTCAAGTCACCATATTCACATTAAAGCAAGGTCTAGCTAAAAACTGAACCTTGTTATCGTTAGTATAAATATCTCAAAGGGTGTTTTCGATGGATGATTTACAAAGACGCGCACAATATAGAAACAGTGCGCAAACAGATGCTGATATAGATCAGGGTCTGCGCTCCTATATGCTGTCCGTGTATAACTACATGGCAATAGCCGTTGCTCTAACAGGCTTGGCAGCTTACGGCATGTCCAGCTGGATGACAAGCAACCCACAGATTGCTCAAACTTTGTTCCAAAGCCCGCTTAAATGGGTCATCATGCTAGCGCCGCTCGGTTTTGTTCTGGTGCTCTCTTTTGGTATTCACAAAATGAAAACCAGCACAGCACAATTGGTGTTTTGGACCTATGCGGCTGTAACCGGTGTTTCAATCTCATGGATTTTGCTTGTCTTTACCGGTGAAAGCGTTGCCCGCACCTTCTTCATTACATCTGCGGCCTTCGCTTCATTGAGCCTTTATGGGTACACAACAAAACGCAGCCTTTCAGGCATGGGTTCCTTCTTGATGATGGGCCTCTTCGGTATCATCATTGCCTCTGTTGTGAACATTTTCCTTGGTTCAAGCGCTCTACAATTTGCAATCTCAGTAATTGGTCTGCTCGTGTTTGCCGGTCTTACCGCATACGACACACAGCAAATCAAAGAAATGTATTTTGCAGGCGACGATTCAGAAACTCAAGGTCGCAAAGCGATCATGGGTGCACTGCGTCTTTATCTCGACTTCATCAATATGTTCATGTTCCTTCTGCAGTTCCTTGGCAACCGCGAATAGAAATAGTGATCATAATTTATGCAAAAGGCGGTTTTTTGAGCCGCCTTTTTCTTTGCCTATCACAAAACCGCACGTTATTTATAAGCAATGAACCTCATAATACGCCCAGCCATAGATAGTGATATTCCTGCCATTGCAGCGATCTATGGCGACCACGTCACCCATGGCCTTGCCTCGTTTGAATATGAGGCACCGTCAGAAGACGAAATGCGAAAGCGCTATCAAGCCATCACAAAAGGCGGTTATCCTTATCTAGTAGTTTGTGAAGACAACGTCGTCATCGGCTATTCTTATGCAGGCAGTTTTCACAGCCGCAAAGCCTATGAAAAGACCGTTGAAAATGCCATTTATCTCAAACCTACAGCGCATGGAAAAGGCATCGGCAAGACACTTCTCAAAGCCCTTATAGAAGAATGCAGCCACCGTGGCTTTCATGAAATGATTGCGGTCATCACAAAATTAGACCCGCCCGTTTCAATTATTTTACATGAACGAACAGGATTTAGTCACGCTGGGACTCTGTCAAAGGTCGGTTACAAACATGGCCAATGGTTAGATGTTGTCTATATGCAAAAGACCTTGAAGCCTGCGCTTTAGTCCACCACGCGCAAGTGTTTACGTGATTCCAAAACTTTTAAAACCTGGCGTAACTCATGGCCCCGCTTCAAAATCATACCGCTGGCATTCACAACAGCATAAGCCCCTTGCTTGCGAGCAAGCTTAGGGTTTTTCTCAACCCGAAAAACCGGCATTTCGCTCGCGCGTTTGAAAATCGAAAAGACAGCGCGGTCCTTTTGAAAGTCCATCGCATAATCGCGCCACTCGCCCTGTGAAACTCTATAACCGTAGACTCTGAGAATTTCAGACAATTCACGCCGGTCAAACGTTACCTGCGTGAACCCTTTAGAGTTTGTTATTTTACGACTATCTGAGGCATTATTCTTTGCAGATCGAGATATTGGCAGGCGAATCACATCACCACCCATTTGAGACCGATGACCGCCACGATCACTTAAAAAGTTCTCATTATCCAAATGCATCTCCCTTTTTCATAATCATGATTGACCAGCAAACATCATTTGGCAAGCCTTAAAAGCTTGTATTTCCTTGGGAAAAAAGAAGATGCTCAAGTTATCAATCCTCAATCTGGCCTATAGATAGGATTTTTCATTCAATCGAAAAAACCTTGTTTTTGCCGCATTTCAGCCAATCAAAAACCTGAAACAAAGCTCATCTTGTCATCACTACCCAAGACGGCTCAGCGTAAAGAGATTGGTTCTTTTCAGCCCCCCAGCCCCCCAATTGATTTATGCTGAGCCGGCTTATACTATTAAAATATGATGTTCATCCCCATTGAGCATCCATCTTATAGGTCGGCTTTGCCGGCCTTTTTTTTATGTCGCACATTACACTTTGAAATTTGCGCCAAGAACACTTATGTCTTGCCTTGAAATAAATAATCTTGAAACTTGGGGGAAGCCAAAAGATGGCCTCTAAAAAAGCTGAAACCAAAAATGAACACGTATTTGAAGCCGAGGTTGCCCAGCTTTTAAAGCTGATGGTGCATTCAGTTTATTCAAACAAAGACATCTTCCTGCGCGAACTCATATCAAACGCGGCTGATGCTTGTGAGAAGCTGCGTTATCTTGCCATAGACACACCAGATCTCAACAAAAACGATCCCGATTTCAAAATCGTTCTCGCACTGGATGAAAAAGAAAATATTCTCTCAATTTCCGATAATGGCATTGGCATGTCGAACGATGAATTGATTTCCAATCTTGGCACAATCGCCCGCTCAGGCACAAAGGCCTTTATGGAAAGCTTATCAGAAAAATCCGACGGCTCTTCTCTCATCGGACAATTCGGTGTCGGCTTTTATTCTGCCTTCATGGTCGCCGATAAGGTTGAGGTTTATTCATGCAAAGCTGGAACAACTGAGACCCATGTGTGGACATCTGATGGTGAGGGCACCTTTACAATAGACGCCGTGGATATGCCGAAAGCCAAACACGGCACGATGGTTCGTCTACATCTGTCAAAAGATGGAAAAGACTATGCCTCCATCCCCAAGATTGAGGAAATCGTACGATCCTATTCCTCCCATGTACCCGTGCCGATCCATATTACAGGCAAGGAAACGGTCAAAGGCGACGATGACAAGGAAACAGAACAGTCCTTCGATCGCATTTTAAGCGATGGTGGTGCACTTTGGACAAAGCCAAAGTCAGAGATCACAGAAGAAGAATACAAAGAATTCTATGGTCACGTTTCCGGGCAATTTGATGATCCAGCCAGCACAATCCATTATCGCGCAGAAGGCCGACACGAATATACGGTGCTGGCCTTTCTACCAAGCATGAAACCTTTCGATCTGTTCAATCCTGACCGCAAAGGTCGCATGAAGCTATATGTGCGCCGTGTGTTTATTTCAGATGACATTGACCTACTTCCACCATGGCTTCGCTTCGTGCGAGGAATTGTTGATTCTGAAGATTTGCCGCTGAATATTTCCCGGGAGCTTTTACAGGACAATCCTCTGCTCGAAGCTATAAAAATGGGTGTGACCAAACGCATTTTATCTGAAATCAAAAAGCTCGCCGATAAAAAACCAAAAGACTTTGAAAACATTTGGGAAGCCTTCGGCCCTGTCATCAAGGAGGGGCTTTATGAAGACATTGCTCGTCGTGATGATATCTATGAGATCATTCGATTTAAATCCAGCACATCAGATGGCAAATGGCGCTCTCTCGCCTCATATGTCGAAGACATGAAGGAAAACCAGACGGCGGTATATTATGCGCTTGGTGACAATGAAGACGCGATCAAAGCAAGCCCTCATCTGGAAGGTTATCGCGCCCGCGAGGTTGAGGTTCTCTATCTTGCCGATCCTGTTGACGCCTTTTGGGTGCGCACCGCCCTTGGCTATCAAGGCAAACCGTTTAAATCGGTCACTCAAGGGTCAGACGATCTTGAAACGATCAAACCCGCGAATGCTGACGATGATAAAAAAGATGAGGAAACGCCTGAACTCGCCAACCTGTATCTATTCTTAAAAGAAACACTAGGCGATGATGTCTCAGAGGTTCGAGCTTCCTCACGCCTTGCAGAAAGCCCCGTCTGTTTGGTCGCCTCTGAAGGCGCTATGGATATGCAGCTGCAAAAAATCCTAAAAGATCAACCAGACGCCGCCATGAACCCGGCCCCCGTACTCGAAGTGAATGCATCCCACACAATGATCAAAAAGCTGGCAACTTATGTTGAAAATGAGAAGGATAAAGACCAAGCAAAACAGATCGCAACGCTCTTGCATGGTCAAGCGCGGATTTTGGATGGTGAACAGCCAACTGATCCTGCAAAATTCGCCTCTGCACTTAATCATTTTTATGATGCTATTTTAGCTTAATGTAAAAAGCGCTCTAAAACCAAAAAGCCGGATCAATGATCCGGCTTTTTTATTTCGTGATCAAACACAATTTTCTAAGTACCATCCCAAATGGCAGCGCCCAAAATATTAGATGGATGACCTTTATGTTTTGTTTGTAACAATATAGCGAAACTATCAACCTCACCTTTCATCAGATCACTCTTAGACAATTTAACAGCCATAGGGTCACCATTCCATTCTCCTAGAGGGCGCATTTCTCTAACAATATTCGTGTAAGTGATTTTACGATTCCTGTTTTCCCCGCGGCCAATGGCAACAGTGCCTTCTTTTTTCAAAAGCGCCACCCAAATAGTAGCGGCGCTATAAGAAGAAAGCCCATCAACCTTGATAATCACACTTTCGCCTGCCGACTTAATATCGACATCAACAGGTAAGGATCCGCTAGATAAAAGAGTGTTAATTTCTGATGCATTGCTACCAACCGCATGGTCGTATCCATTCACAACGACTTGCGGCGTATAAACAGAACGATCCCCGCGCAAACCCGCATAGCTATATTGGCGATTGGTGAATTCTTTATGGGCGAATGTATCTTTCCAGCCGAGATAATCCCAATAAGTAACCGGCAGCGTTAAAACCACCAGATCAGGGTTTTTTGAATACTCATGCGCCAACTTATCTGCAGGAGGGCAAGAAGAGCAGCCTTGACTTGTATAGAGCTCGACAACACCCTTTGCACCTGCAAAAGCAGCAGGCGCAGCAACCATTGAGACGCCAAAAGCGCTAGCACTCAATAAAATTCCAGACGATTTCATTGCTAAAAAAAATGATGGCAGCAGTTTCTTCATCGAAGTCAAAAGATGCATCAAAACGAATACTCCGGATAATTTGGATCATAAAAGAACAACATCACATCTAAATACTAAAGCTTATCATCATATGCGAGTCACGAGTGCTTGATCGTCGCTACTTAAGCCTCCTCACCGACCAAATTGCACAAGCACGCCATGCAAAATACTCCTATGTCGATAATATTCAAGTTCATCTTACGTATCAGTAAGAACAAGGAATTCGATCTCTTTTTTCAATCTATCCGCAAAGGGGATAACCGCCATTGTCGTCAACCGTAATTTTAGGTCATTAAAGCCTGTGATCGATACTTACTCTATCAACCATTCAGCACACATCTTGAAATCGTAATATATTTAAAGACGCGGCCTAATCAGCCGGTTGATTTTCCTGCTCATCATCCTCCTCAGGCAGAGCATATTTAGTGACAATACCCATCTGCACAATTGCAAAGACCATCGTAATTGGCATTGTTCCCCAAACCTTGAAGGCAACCCAGAAATCTGTCGAGTAATTCCGCCAAACCACCTCATTCAAGATGGCGAGAAAAAAGAAAAACATGCCCCATCGCTTGGTCAGTATTTCCCAACCTTCTTCTTTGAGTTTGAAAGCCGCTCCAAAAACATATTTCAAAACCAATTTTCCATAAAAAAGGCCTATAAACAAAGCGCTACCGAATATAACATTCACGATAGTCGGCTTCATTTTGATAAAAATCTCGTCTTGTAAATAAAGCGTAAGACCACCGAAAATCAAAACAACAACAAGGGTCACAAGCGGCATGATAGGAACGGTTTTCGTCAAGATCAAAGAGACCGTCAGGGAAATCACCATCGCAACCATGAACAAACCTGTTGCCATGAAGATCGGCTCACCAAATCGCGCTAAAATAGGAAAACTCTCGGCAAGCTTTTCGCCGCGCGAATTCACAAAAAAGAACACAAGCAATGGCCCCAACTCGAGGGCAAACTTCAAAATAGGATTTACTTCAGGTTTTTTCATATTTGTTGCTTGGTTTTTCACGAATGTTCTCTATGTTTTATACATTGATAGTCCTCATATGGATCGGATAGGGGCATCTGTCCAGTCAAGTTAAATCAGGATTTCAATACTAAGGACGTTATCTGCGGCTGCGATGCCTTTAGTTACCTTTAACAGATCTAAACATCTTGTTAAGGTTTAGCGGGTCTACTTTAGTCAATAAGAAAAGTCATCAGGGAGATACAACCGCTAACTTGTGAGGTTCACATGAAGTATCTTTCTTTGATTTTCTCCAAAAAGTTCTTCGGTAAAAAGTGCGTTTTTTCTACCCTCACAGCTTTTCTAGTGAGTTTTTTTGTTTTCGCAGCTCCACAAAATGCTGAGGCTTGTGAATTTCTTATCCCTGATAAAAATGGCAATGCGATAAAGGGACCGTCTTTCGATGCAATGACTGATGGCTTCACATCGGGTCTTCTTGAATGCGGCAATGAAACACATCGCCTTATGGTCATAACAATTGATGTAGATACAAGCCAAGAACACATTGGTGTCCGTGACGACCCCTTATTTTCAACGGATGTCACAGGAGAATTGGAAGCGCTGAGAGACGTTGCTGTTTCTGATACATCCAATGTTCACATCATGAGCCGCGTGAACCAGTCGCCCTTCATTGGCGTTCATCGTGGATATGTTCATTTTGCCACCCTTTGTGACATACAAAACGAGGCAACCCCGCTCAATTGTTCTTGGGGTGAATCACGCATAAAATTCCGTAGCACAATACTGGATACAGACCTCGATCAGGTCGTCGATCGCTCCTATCATGAATTAAGCGTCTATAGCGGTGATGGCCGATTATATATGATTTCCTTTTGGACACCACATCGCTCCAAAATCAGCAGCACAACCGCCGACTGGATCAGCGCGCTTCAAGCCTTTGGACTGGATATAACAAAAGCCGGCTAAGCTCTATGACTGGACCTTAAGCAAGACCCGCAATCGCTTTGGCAAATTCATCCGCCTCAAACGGCTCAAGATCATCAATTCCTTCGCCAACGCCGACAAAATAGACCGGCAGTTTATGCTTGGCGGAAATAGCAACCAAAATACCGCCGCGCGCTGTACCATCCAGCTTGGTCATCACCAAGCCATTCACACCAGCTTTTTCCTTGAAAATTTCTACTTGTTGTAATGCATTTTGACCCGTTGTCGCATCAAGGGTCAGTAAAACCGTATGAGGCGCAGTTTCATCTTGTTTTTTGATGACACGGATTATTTTCTCAAGCTCCTCCATTAACTCAACACGGTTTTGGAGTCGGCCAGCCGTATCAATCATCAAGACATCACTGCCTGCTGCTTTCGCTTCTTTTATCGCATCAAAGGCAAGGCCTGAGGCATCAGCACCTATGTCACGAGATATAACCGGCGCTCCAGTGCGCTCACCCCAGATTTTGAGCTGCTCCACAGCCGCTGCTCGGAATGTATCACCCGCCGCCAACATCACATTGGCTCCTTCACGGGTCAGTTTCGCTGTTAATTTGCCAATGGTCGTAGTCTTGCCGGTACCATTCACCCCAACCACCAAAATGATGTGCGGTTTATGCTCAAGATTAAGCTCTAGTGGCACGGCAACTGGAGATAATACTTTCTCCACTTCTTCAGCCAAAACACCGCGTATCTCTTGTTCTTCAATATTTTTACCATATCGATTAGTAGACAAAGCATCTGTGATAGCCACTGCTGTTTCAAGACCAAGGTCGGCTTGTATAAGCACGTCTTCCAATTCTTGTATGGTGTCATCGTCGAGTTTGCGCTGTGTAAAAATAGCCGTGATGTTGCCCGTCAGCGCGGAAGAAGATTTAGATAGGCCCGAGCGCAAGCGCTGAAACCATGACTTTTTGTCAGGCTCTTCATCGGAAGAAGCAGGTTGGTCTTCCGCCGGCTCTGGCTCTGGCTCTGGCTCTGGCTCTGGCTCTGGCTCTGGCTCTGGCTCTGGCTCTGGCTCTGGCTCTGGCTCTGGCTCTGGCTCTGGCTCTGGCTCTGGCTCTGGCTCTGGCTCTGGCTCTGGCTCTGGCT